>NZ_JBNCOB010000014.1:0-141358 GCF_049847285.1 Micromonospora sp. DT62 | reverse complement strand
CCGACCCCGATCGCCGCATAGCATCAGACCGGATCCCGCGATGGCCGTCTCTTACACCACCAGCGCGGACGTGACCGTGGTCGAACGCCCAGCCGTCCCAGACTGAGTTCCCCCCGCTTTGATGGAGCGGTGGTTACCTGCTGCCGGCTGGCGCAGGGGTGGCGATAGTTGGTTCGGCTGGTTGCGTCTGGCGGCTGTGCCAGGAGGTCTCGTACTCGTTCGGGCTGAGGTAGCCCAACTCTTTCTGGATGCGGCGGGTGTTGTACCAGCCGTCGATGTAGGCGAAGATCGCGTTCTCGGCCTCGTCACGGGTCCGCCATGAGGTGCGGTAGACGAGTTCGATCTTCAGGGTTGACCAGAAGTTCTCCATGAGGGCGTTGTCGTAGCTGTCGCCGACGGAGCCCATCGAGGGCAGGATTCCGTTGTCCTGCAAGCGTTCCGCGAAGCGGAACGACGTGTAGTTCGACCCGCGGTCGCTGTGGTGGATCAACTGGCCGTCGCGGACGTCGCGGGACCAGATGCCGTATTCGAGGGCGGCGAGGATCAGGTCGGTGTCGCAGCGGTCGGAGGTCTTCCACCCGACGATCCGGCGGGAGAACGCGTCGCGGACCGCGGCGAGCCAGAACACGCCCTCGCCGCACGGGATGCGGGTGGCGTCGGCAACCCAGAGCCGGTTCGGCCCGTCGGCGGTGAACTGCCGATTCACCAAATCCGGCGCCGGCGTGTGCCGTGGATCCTGCTTCGTGGAGCCGCCGCGCCAGCCGCGACGCAGGAACGCCCCCTGCCAGCCCTGCTCGGCCATCAGCCGCTCGACGCGTTTGCGGCCCACGCGGATGCCGTCGCGGCGTAGCTGCCGGTGGACCCGGTCCGCGCCGTAGGTACGCCCCGATGTCTCCCAGATCTCGTGGATGTTGGAGATCAGCCCCAGGTCGACCACGTCCCGGTCGCAGGGCTGCTCGGCCTGCTTGACCCACGCGTAGTAGGTCGAGGCGCCGATGTTGAGGACCCGTAGCAGGAGCGCGACCGCGAACTGGTCACGGTGTTCGTGGATGAACCTCATGACCGTCGCCGGGTCGGGTCGAGCTCCGCCGCGAAATACGCGCTCGCGGCCTTCAAGATCTCGTTCGCCCGCCGCAGCTCCGCCACTTCTCTGCGCAGCCGGCGGTTCTCCTCCGCCACCTCGCTGCTCGGTCGATCGGTGCGCTCGCCCGCGTCAGCCTCGGCCTGACGGATCCAGTTCCTGAGCGCCTCGTGATGAACACCGAGTTGCTCGGCCAAGCGCCGGATCACCGGCTTCGGGTCCGACTCGCGGTACAAGCGCACAGCGCGCTGACGTAGCTCATCGGGGTACTTCTTCGGTGCTGCCAGGGACGACTTCCTCCCCACGGCCATCAGACCATGATCAAGAAGCTCCATGAAAGCGGGGGTGGCTCACTCATCGGTAAGCCTGCTGCCGTGACACGAACCAGCGCCCGCCACCGAGCCAGCCGCTCGCTCCGCTAGACCCAGCCCACCGGGGCCGCAGATGAAGCCAGCCAACAGACTTCCGGGACCTCAGTCAGTTGCAGTCTTTCGACCCCAGGAAGCCTGGACGGCCATGGCCACCAACTCGGACTGAGAGCGTTGCAGTACGGCTACGGCCGCACCTGAGAGACCGGCCTCCGCACATCGAGCAAGAATCGCTTCCACGGCACTCAGCCAGGAAGCAACGACTTGCGCCAGCGGCACCTCTCCCACCCACTCGCTTACCGGCTCGCCAGTTCCGTCACAATTTGCCTCGATATACAAGCTCGGGGCCGAGGCAGGCAAAAGCCGGTAGTAGACGTAATACGGCCCATCGAAAAAGTAGGCGAACCCCTCACCCTCTCCACTTAACGTCTCGCGTAGAGCCGTAACCGTTGAACTGACTACGGAAGCGATGAAGTCGGACCAAGCATCACCAGGAAAGGACCGGCCAGGGAAGCGGATCCATAGCCGTCCGACAAGGGGAGCGTCGTCACCCGTCAACACTTCGATGTCCCGCAGGTCCACCCGGACGTCATACATCTACACCTACCGTAGAGGTGCGGGGGCAACGACAGCGCGAGGGTACAGGATGCCCAAGCAGCCGCCGCCGCAGAGGTAACAGGGGGTCACTTCGCTTCAACGGTCTCCGGTGGAGCTGCCAAACAGGGCTAAGCACCGCTCGGCCTTGCTTGACCGTCGGTCAAGGAGCGCTACTTGCAGCCAACTTGACTGATCTTGGTCCCCAGAGCGCCAAAGAGGGCACATCCATCGATCGGATGCACCCTCTGACCTGCGTCGGGACGGCCGGATTCGAACCGACGACCCCTTGACCCCCAGTTTTACAACGATTCTGTCACGCGATACCGGAACAGCTCGATACATCCGCATACCCGGACAGAACGACAGTACGCATCACGTCTCAATGCCATCTCATGCCGGCCGTTCCTCCCCTGGCGGGCCGTCGCCGTTACCGGATCCGTTACGGCGGACGGTCAAAGACCCACCCTGCCGCCCTGTCCAGGCTGCACTGTTGAAGAGAAACACTGCTTGTAGCGCGTCCTAGGATAGAGCTTGTTAGGCTCAGCCGGGCGCTCTTTGCGATCAACATGCTCTCAATAGCTGCGGCCGAGTTGGCCTTGGTGTTGCCGCCCGCCGAGCCCTGGCATGCTAACCGCGGCGCTGCCGCCAGCTTCCTGGACGACGCGGGTTCCTCGTCGTCGTCCTGCTCGGGGCCGACCAGCGCCACGGCCGCCACAAGTCCGGTCCGCACGGCAGTTAGGCGTGACGAGCATCAGCTGCGCCAGCGACTCCTCGATCGTGACCCCCTCCCCCCGCAGGGCCGATTCCCGGTACGCGTCGGCGATGAGCGCGAACAGCGCCGCCTCGGCGACCCAGTCCTCGACGCCGAAGTCGAGGTCCACCACCACGAACCTCGCGCCGGGCCGAGGCCGACCCACGGCTCGTCCTTGACGTAGTGCAGGATGCCGAGGCACACCCACGGATTCACCAGCCGATACCAGTACCTCGGCGTCGACTTGGCCAAGTGCTGCCAGCGCGACGTATCCAACTGCCGTAGGAATTCATGTCGGAGGGGCGACACGATCCCTTGCCCCACTACCGATGATGAATGGCAAGACCTTGAAGCTCACGCAGGCCTATGCTACGCACGTCGGCGCACCCATCAGGCCAGGCAGCGCGTCCACGGTAGCCACTCGCCTCCATCACCTACATCCATCAAGCAAGCAAGCACAGATTAGTCGCCAAGAATCCATAGAAAGGGTCTGCTGCACCAGCAGGTGACAGGTGTAGTCACGCGGCCTGACTGGCCGGTGGGTGCATGATGGTCTGGAATTCGACGGGGGCCAACCGGGACAGTGACCGCTGCCGTCGGCGGCGGTGACTTGGAGGACGTTAAGGATCGTATCTCCAATTGGATCAATACGACCGAGGATCGTGAAGCGTCCGGGGTCGACATCCTGCATTAGCGGATTTAGATTTCCGAGCGAAATCAAGGGTGCCAACGCCTTGCCACCCTCATCCCTCATCTACGCCTTGAGTGTCATGTTCAGTATCCTCGGATATAACTGAGCCTTTTCCAACCTGATCTTGCAGGTCAGGGACGGTGTGCGCAGCCCGGGGATCGATGAGGGCGAGGCTCCAGGTAAGACAGCAAATCGACCAAAACCCGATGCCCCAACACGGGAGCCTCGCCTGTGCTGTCTTACCCGTCCACGATCTCGTTGTCCAGCCGGACCCTGATCCAGCTCGCTGACCGTATCCGCAGCCACCGCAACCAGCGTCGATCCAGATGGCGGCGCCTCGACGCGCGGCTGGCCGCCTCGTCTGGGCTTCGCCGGCGCTGCCCGGCTCGGTCCACGACCTGAGCGCAGCCCGGACCCACGGCATCATCGAGGCGCTGACCGGTGCAGAGGTGATGACCTTCGCTGATAAGGGTTTATAAAGGTGCCCGCGGCAGCGTGCGCACTGATGCTTTCGCTCGACGGCAACCCTGACGGCAACGTCCACGATTCAGCACAGGCAACAACACCGGTGCCGCTACGCACAGTAACGCGGCACCAGTGGAAGCTCAGCCTGTCACCAGCTTGGAGCGGGCCGTTGCGTAGCCGTCAGAATTCACCGGGACAATCTCTGAGATTCGATCGAAGAAACATCGGCCAGCCGCATTGAAGACCTCGTCAAACTCAGCTCTGTTGACGCTGACCCGACGCACGTGCTCTCCCACAGTGGACGAGATAAGAACACGGGAACCCCGCCCCGAGAACTCTATCCGAATCGGCTGATCCGGATAGTAAGTGCTCGCGGCGCCATCCGCCCGAAGCCGCTCCAAAGCATCCGCCAGATAGGACCAAAGTTGATCAACATAGTCCCATTCCCGCTGACCAACAACCTCCACGCCATTCGCAACGATCTCGATCGCGCCCTCGATATAGTCGGGGTCTGCTGGACGATCCCCATATGAATCGACATGCACGAACGATCCGTCAGGGAGCCTGATAAAAGAGTTAACAGTCAACATCTCAGTTACCCGGCAATGGATAGAACTGGCCCACGCGACCATTGTTGACACCGAGTACGTAATTCACGCCGTTCACATTTCCTTGGACCTGATACATGCCTCGTCCTCCACGCCGTGCCAGTGTATCCCGGTTCTGCCGCATAACCGAGCCGATCGCACCCTGCACATCCTCCACAGACATGGAGCGGTCGAAGAAACTCTGCTGCGCCTTCACTGAGCCATCCCAGTGGGCAGGATGATGCCGCGTCAGGATGTGTTCCATACCCTTCTTGTCAAGCAATAATTGCTGGTTGCCGAACTGGAATCGCTCACTCTGCCAGTTACGTAGCGCAGGGATGCAGCCGCCCGTGTTGTGCACGAGGACCGGGGTGTTGCCGGCGAGCACATAGTACGTGTGAGTCCGGTCGACCGTCAGGTTGTATGCCGGCCCGACGAAGACCGAGCCTTTCGAGAGCCCTTGAGTCTGAACACTCTTCCCTGAGGGGGTTAGGAGAAGTTCGTCACGCTCGAGCTGATCAGCCCGCTTCCATTGTCGGTCTGTGACACTCCAGTAAGGGTGATCCTCGGTGGTAGCAAGACGGCCGTCGCCCACCCGCAGGGTGTTAAGGGCGTCTTCGTGTACCCAGACATGCGAAACCGCTTCTTCGCTTACTCCGCCCGTTTCGGGGTCGCCGGCAGTGACTCGATCTCCCACCTTCAGCTCATCAATGGGTTTGGTGCTGCCGTCGGCGAGAAGGACGCGGGTGTCGCCGCTGAAGCTGCAGAGTCGTCCGGCAACGACGCTGTAGCCGGTGAGGGCGCCGGTGCCCGCGGCGCCGAGCCAGCTGCCGGTTGCGGCGAATTCGCCTGCGCCGGCGGCGGCACCGGTGGCGAATCGGCCCGTTGGGGATACGGCGAACCTGCTCAGGGCGGGCCCGACGGCTCTGAGAGGGTGGTTCGGTAGCCTTTGCCCATTGTGGGCTTGGCTCAGTGTGTGAATGCGAGCGATGGTCGTAACCGGTGAGGTCTCCATCGCGTTGGGTCGATCATGGGCGAGCGTGCGGCGTACCCGAGTGACCTGACCGACGAACAGTGGGCGGTGGTCGGACCGTTCCTGCAGGCGTGGAAGGACCGGCATCCGTCGGTGTCGGGGCATCAGGGCCGCTACGAGTTGCGGGAGATCGTGAATTCGATCTTCTACCAGAACCGGACCGGTTGTCAGTGGGCGTACCTGCCGCACGACCTGCCACCGAAGTCGGCCACCTACTACTACTTCGCCCTGTGGCGCGATGACGGCACCGACCAGGTGATTCATGATCTGTTGCGCTGCCAGGCGAGGGAACGGGCCGGCCGGCGGGAGGACCCGACCGCGGTGGTGCTGGACACCCAGTCGATCCGGGCCGCCAACCACGTCCCGGCCGCCACGACCGGCAAGGACGCCGCGAAAAAGGTCCCGGGCCGTAAACGGGGCCTCGCGGTGGACGCCCTGGGGTTGATCATCGCGGTGGTGGTCACCGCCGCGTCGGTCACCGACAACGCGATCGGCGTGCGACTGCTGGACAACGTCGTGGCCCACATCCCGACGGTGACCAAGGCATGGGTCGACGCCGGGTTCAAAGACGACGTGCAGATCCACGGAGCGGTGAACGGTATCGACGTCGAACAGGTCAAGCGCACCGACACGGCCGCCGGTTTCGTGCCGATCGCACGCCGGTGGGTGGTGGAGCAGACCAATGGCACGTTGATGCTGCACCGCCGTCTGGTCCGCGAGTACGAGAGCCGACCCGCCTCGGCGGTGTCACGCACCTGGTGGGCCTCGACGGCGAACCTGGTCCGCCGGTTGACCGGCACCGCCACCGCGTCCTGGCGCGACCCGGGCCACCAGCGGTGACCCGACCGCCGCTGCTGGACCTGCTCACCGAACGCGAGGCCGCCGCCGGCATCACCGCAGAGCGGCTCCGCGAGCAGATCGCCACCCTCACCGACCAGCTCACCGCAGCCGAGACCGAACTGGCCGAACTCGCCATCACCCGCAAGACGCTGCTCAGCCTGACCGGCCACGCCGACCCGGCGGCACCCACAGACGCGACCGTCGCCAGCCCCGCTTACCAGCAGATCCTCGCCGTGTTCCACTGCGCCACCGCACCGATGCGCGCCAAGGACATCTGCCACACCCTCGGCACCGGCACCACCACCAAGGACACCGAGAATCTCCGCGCCAAACTCAAACGCCTCGTCGCCCGCCAGATCCTGACCGAACCCGAGGCCGGCCTGTTCACCCTCGCCTCGCCGCCGCCAGCCGCATAGCCCCACGAGCAGAACCCCTACCCCGCGACCAAACCCACAACGGACATGCCCTTCCGAACCACCCTCTCAGGCGGACGACCTGTGTGGGCGCTCACGTAATTGGCCCAGGGTCGGCTCACGTTACTGATCCGGCCCTGGGCGTGGCTCGGGCTGAGGTGTCTGGCTTGGTGGTGTTGCCCCCTGCGGGAACCGACGGGGCTTGTGGTGCTGCGTCAGGCACCGTACCGGCGATGGCGGGCCGCGTAGGACCGTAGGGCGCGGAGAAAGTCGATTTTCCGGAAGCCGGGCCAGTAGACGTCGGTGAAGTGCAGCTCGGAGTATGCGGCTTGCCAGAGGAGGAACCCTGACATGCGGCGTTCCCCGCTGGTCCGGATGACCAGGTCGGGGTCGGGTTGTCCGCTGGTGTAGAGGTGGGTGGCGATCTGGTCGGCGGTCAGCCGTTGGGCGATGTCGTCGATGGTGTGACCGGCTCGCCCTTGCTCTTCGAGCAGCGATCGGATGGCATTGAGGATCTCTTCACGGCCGTCATAGCCGATCGCGATGTTGAGATGGAAGGCCGTGTTGTTGTCTCGGGTAGCTTCTTCGGCCAGCTTGAGGGCGTGCCTGGTGGAGTCCGGTAGGACGTCGAGCCTGCCGGCCGTGTGGACCTGCCAGATGCTGGACGGCCGGGTCAGGCGTTCAGCGACGACGTCCTCGATCATGCGCAGGAGGTTGTCGACTTCGTCGGAGTCTCGCTTCTGCAGGTTGTCAACGGAGGCGACGAACGCGGTCACATGTTGGATGCCGATTGCTGCGCACCACTGAAGGACCTCGTCGAGGTGCTCTGCCCCGTAGCGGTGGCCGATTTTGGCGTCGGTGAACCCTGCCTGTTGCGCCCATCGGCGGTTGCCGTCCATGACGATCGCGACGTGCCGGGGCAGGCTCCCGCCGGCCAGTTGCGCGTTGAGGCGCCGCGCGTAGAGCGCGTAGGCAGCGTTCTTCACTGTCGTCCACATTCGCGAGATCTAATCATGGCGGAGCTGACAGTCCCGGCGTTTCGCTCGTTCCTTCACAACGACTCTCACAACTGCTCGCCGGCCAGGGCTCGGATGGGTCGGTGCAGCTGCCGGTTCATAAAGAGTCTGGTCGATGGGACTTCGGTGCTGCTGGTGGTTGGTGTCCAGTCATCGATGTCGTCGGGCCAGGGGGCGGGCCGGCCGTCGTCGTTCCAGAAGCCGGGTTCGGTGCCGGTGGCGAAACGGGGCGGCGTTGAGCGCGTCGCGTTCGGCGCGGCTGGGGATGGCGGGGTGGGACGCCGGGTCGGTCATGCTGTGGCCGTTCCAAGTTGCGCTGCCGCTTGTACGACGGGAAGCCGCGTACCGGCTTGACCAGCTCGAACAGCACCCCCGCCGAGTCGATCAAGGAGGTGCGGACCTCCGATCCCTCGGCGCCGACGTAGCCGACCTCGAACTCAGCCGTCAGCGGCCCACCCAGGCCCGGCACCGCGCGCAGCACCCCGGCACCGTACCGGACGTGCCACCTCAACCCGGACGCGTACTGGGTTCGGGGCGGAACGCGGGCAGACTTTAGAGTGGCGCCGTGAGCAACCAGCCGGTCCGCGACGCCTACTCGCACATGTCCGAGCAGTACATCGCCCTGTTCGATGGTGACTGGCAGGCCCACGTGGATGACACGGCCCTTGTCCGAGACCACCTCGTCGGCTTGGACGGCGCCGTGCTCGATCTCGGTTGCGGCCCCGGGCATTGGAGCGCCTACCTGCATTCGCTCGGCGCCAACGTGACCGGCGTCGACTTGGTACCTGAGTTCATCGGCTACGCCCGGACCCACTTTCCCGGGCCGGCGTTCCAGCTCGGATCAATGACGGACCTGGACCTTCCCGACCACTCGGTGGCCGGCATCCTCTCCTGGTACTCGACCATCCACCTACCGCCATCGGAGCTGGATGCGGTACTCGCCGAGTTCCGCCGGATGCTGCCTCCTTCCGGGAACCTGGTGATCGGCTTCTTCGACAGCGACGACGATGTGGCCGCGTTCGACCACAAGGTCCACACGGCATACCGCTGGCCCGTAGACACATTCTCTGCCCGCCTGGCAAAGGCTGGTTTCACCGAACTTCAGCGCTTGCAGCAGCAGTCCCCGGACCGCAAGTACGCGGCCATTGCCGCAACAGTCGCCGCGCCGTAGTGCCCGATCGGCACACAGCTGACTGCCGGTCGAGACCAAGTACACGCACACTCATCGAGAAGCCTGTCAACTCGCCGAGAACCCTCAAACCTCGCTGAGACCGGACAGCACCGTACCGGACGTGCCACCTCAACCCGGACAGTGCCAACCTCGTGCCAAGTCATACCGGACGGTGCCAACCCAACGCGGACGGGACATCTGGGTCCGCAGCGGCCGGCGAACCGGAATGGCCCGCGACAGGGAGCAAGATATGGCCATTGGCCGCCAATCTCGACCGGGCGCGGTCGAGAACACCCGGCGGGGTGGTGGTTGGCCATGTCCAGCCCGACCGGACAGCGCAGCCGTGGCGGGAACGTCGCGTGGTCCTGATCGCACGAGACCATGCCCGGCGACGCGGGGGCCGCGCTGATCGAACGGTCGCGGTGCCACAACAGCGCTGACGTGCGGCAGTTCGCGGCGGGCCGCAGGAGCGTGGGTTGACCGCCTCCTCGCTGCCTATAGCAGAGGCTGCGCGGCCATGATTAGCGAGTCGGCGCCGTGGCGGCGGTCGCGATGCCGACGAGCCGAGGCCGAGCCAATGACCGACCGCCGTTGACGGCGTCCCGGTTGGCATCGGCAGCATCCCGCCTTTACCCGTTCGAGGCGCTACCCTCGACGCATGGGCGCCACTTCGACCCGTTCCGCCCGGCGGTATCTATCCCGGCCGGGTCGATCCGCCGTGGTCGTAGACGATCTTGCCGCCCTGCACGGACCGACCAGCGGTGTCGTGGAGCTGCCACACCGGCTGCTCTGGCGGCCAGACCGCCGCGTCAACCTGGACCAGGATTGGGCGCGCAACGCCCTGTACGAGGTCGTGCTGACTGAAGCGGTGCGGGTTGATGAACTCTGCGCCTGGCTCGACGGTCCGACCCTGGTCCGGGTATGGAACGACCTCTACCTGCCGCGGGGTGTGCGCCACGCGTGGGAGGACCGGCATGCGGTGCTGCGCCAGGTTTCGGCCGCAGCCTGATGCCTCACCCTGACCCAGAGCACGTCGAGGTCGCGCGGGTCGCGCTCTCCGTAGCCAAGCAGCACGGATTTGCCCTCGGCGGTGGACTGGCCTTGCTCCTGCACGGAGTCGTCGACCGGCCGACCGAGGACGTCGACGCCTTCACCGACCGCGCCGACGGAGTCGCCGCAGCGACCGAGGCCGTGGAGACGGCGTTGCTCGAAGCTGGTTTCCAGGTATCACGGGTCGCCGACGACAGCGAGCTGTCGGCAGTGATCTACGGCTTTGACGACCACATGACGGAATGGGAGATTCAACGGGGCAACAAGGTGGTCCGGCTGAGCCTGTCCTGTCAGGCGCGGCTCCATGCTCCGGTGGTGATGGATGTCGGCCCGGTCATGGACCTGGCTGACCTGCTGGCCTGGAAAGTCACCGCGCTCGTGGGACGCGCCCGCGAGCGTGACTACGTCGATGTGGCCGCAGTGCTTGACCAGTACACACCGGCCCAGCTGCTGGCCATGGCCCGCCGCGTTGACCCCGGACTTGAGGCAGAGGACGTTCCAGTGGTGGGTCGGCGCCTGGACAGGATGCCCGACGAGGCATTCGTGCCGTACCAGCTCACTCGCGCCGACGTGGTACAGCTACGGCGACGCTTCGCAGCCTGGCCCCGCTGATCGATCGGGCGCACCGAGCTGCAGGAGTTCATTGGCGCTGTCCCAGCGCTCTGGACCGTAACGACTCACACGGCTGACCGACGGCGCGCCGGCTCACACCGTGCGCGCCGTCGGTCCTTCTGTTTTGTCGGCGCACCAGCCCGGTCGGTCCCGGGCTTCCCTGTCTCAGGCTCTGAGCCTGGCTAGCGGCAGGTCCGCTACTCGATGGCAAGCAGCTTGAGGATCGCCGGTACGGGCACGAGGTACCGCCGGCCGACGCGCAGAAGGCGTACCGGGAATTCGTTGGTCCTGGCCAGCTCGTAGGCCTTGGTACGTCCGATTCCCAGGATCGCTCCAGCGGTCTCCACGTCGGTGGTGACGCCGAGCTCCCGCACCGCCTCGATCGTCCAGACCTGGTTCAGCGCCTGGCCCGGCTTGCGTCCGCCAGTTGTGGTCGTTGACATTGTCCGCCGCCCTCCCCTGAGGTCGTGAGTACGCCGATACCGGCGTCAGCCCTCACGATGCGATCATCCGGTTACTCGGCGCGTTGCCGAGTGAGAGCAACCGTCACGGGTAACGGCAACGGCCACAGCCGCTGGCTACCGTGCCGATGCCCGAGCTGACGGTCGGACATCGGGCTCCCTCACCGGCAACCTCCGCAGCCAGAAGTACTGCGGTCGGGCGTGACCCAGCGTTTTCGGTCTAGCTATTCCGCGGCGACCAGGTCGCTGCGTCGCCGAGTACTGCCTCCATGAGCTCCGCGGCCTTCCGTTCGCTCTCCGGCAGCACGTGGGTGTAGACCTCACGCGTCGTCCGGCTGTCAGCGTGACCAAGCCGCCGCTGCATCACGTGCTCGGGAACACCGGCGTCAGCGCCGGTGGTAGCGGAGGTGTGCCGCGCGTCGTGCAACGCGATCACGGGCACCCCAGCATCCGCGCACGCCTTCGCCCACTGGTCGGTGAAGTACTTCGGGTAGTACGGCTCCCCGTCCTCGCGGCAGAACAGGTAACCACCGTCGTGATACAGGACGCCGGCGTCGGCCTTCTCCACGGCCTGACGCTCCCGGTGGGCGAGCAGTTCCGCTACCAGGGCCGGCCCGAGCGCTACCGCCCGCTTGCTCTTGCCCTTGGGCGCCTTCTCCACCACCCCGTTGCTGGTCGTGGTGCGTTGCCAGTGCAACAGCAGCACGCCCCGATCGAGATCGACGCGCGGCCACTTGAGGCCGGCCAGCTCCCCTCGCCTGGCACCGACGACGATCGCCAGCACCCATGCGGCACGCAGTCGGTGGTCGGCGTGGTACTTGAGGAACTTCGCCGACTGCGCCGGCGTCCACACGCCCTTGCGTCCCATCGTCTCCCGCTCGACCTGCCGGGGCTGCCGCACGCCCTCGACGTTGACCCCGAGGTCGCCCAGGGCCTTCATCAGGATCCGGTGCACGATGCGGACAGTGGTCGGCGACAGCGGCCCACCATTCTTGCCGCCGCACTTCAGCAGCTTCTTGTAGAGGTCATGAAGGACACGCTTGTCGAGAGCGTAGAGCTGCCGACCGCCGATGTGCGGGACCACGTAGCAGCGGATGACGTCCCGGTAGTTGCTGAGCGTCGTCTCCTGGACGTCCAACTCACGCTCGTTGAGCCAGCTCTCCAGCTCGGCGGCGACGCTGCCGTCGGCGCCAAGGTCCGCTCCGCCGTAGGCGACGCGTGCCTCGTCCTCCGCCTTCAGGGCAGCGGTCTGATTGGGGAACCCCTGCCGCTTGTGCTGGCGGCGACGACCATCCGCGTCAGGCGGGAGGTCGATGATGAAGAACCAGCGGGTCTGGCCGTTGGCGAGGCGGTAGTTGTAGACAGCCACGGGGCTGCACCTCCGCAGTAACGGGATCGGGGGATGCAACCCACGTTAAGCGATCTCCGTTACCGCCAGCGTTACCGCAAGATCACACATGATCTTCTATATCCGCTGGTGAATACCAGTCGGGACGGCCGGATTCGAACCGACGACCCCTTGTTACCGAACGTAGCCACCGCAACCTTGTCATCGGTTGTCAGATATGAGCGATGAACTGCACAGATGCAATCAGGCAGCGATCGTCGATTCTCACTGATTGTCAACTATGAGCGGGGGTTTTCGGGGGGTAAACGGGGGCCGGCGGGGCATCACCAGGCCCACCGCGTCCCGGCCCCCCATCAGCAGCGCACCCGTCACAGTCTGGGGCGTACACCCGGTCGCCGTGGTCGCGGCCGTCGGGAACGGCGCACCCCACCCATCGCGACACGCTGACCGCAGGCATGGGGTTCGTGCCGGTGGGGCGACGGCATCCGGGCATCCATGGTCGTCATCAGAGATGATCTGCAACTGGCACCCAGGCAGCGAGCGGCAACCGGGCTGACGATGTCGTTGGATTCGGTTCGTGTGTCAGGGACGACGGCGCAGTGAGCGCAGCGCGGGAACCGCGTCGGTGGCGGCGAGCGCCCAGAGCACGAGCAGCGGTTGGAAGAGCAGGCGGATCGCCCGTGCCGCGTCGGTGTCCAGGCCGAATCCGTCACGCCCTTCAGTGAACTGAGCGATGTTGCCCGGGAAGACCACGACGAAGAAGGCGGCTACGACCGCTCCGGTGAGGCCGCGTACGGGCTGTCTCCAAGCGACGAGCAGGGCCAGCCCCAGGCAGATCTCGACCACTCCGGAGGCGACGACGACGAGGTCGGCATCAAGCGGGAGCCAGGAGGGCACCTGCGCCAGGAACTCCTCGCGCGCGACGGTCAGGTGGGCGGTGCCGGCAACGAGCAGCATCACGCCCAACGCGACCTGGCCGACCGCGCCCGTCAACCGTCGGGCAGACGTGGATGTCATGGTGTCTCTCCCGTGGCGTGAACGAGGGACGGACGGCCGGCCCGCTGCGGGGGCGACTCCCACCACCCTACGGACAGAAGAGGCGGTCCGGCTCCCAGGCCCGGTACCGCCTCGTCTGTCGACTGAGCTGTGGGAAGTCTCCGTCGAGGTGACCGACCCTGCCGCCGGCCCATGGTCAGTTCCAGCGACGGACGGTACGGCCGGTCGGCTTCCCCACCGCTGCCCGTCCAGCTGTTCGGGAGTCGCCAGTCGTGGGTGAGTAGGCTGCCCGCCGCTGGGGTGGGGCTGAGACCACCGTTGGCGCAGGCCATCGTGATGGATCACGCCGAGGCGCAGGCCGCAGCCGTCCCGCGCCGTCCCGACGCTCCCCGGAAGCCACTCGTGATGAACAACGCCCCGTGTGACGACCCAGTCATGTGCGAGGAGATCCTCGTTAACGCCTGTTGTGCAAGATGGCGAGGCCATCGGCCGGTCCCGTGGCGGGTGAGCACGAAGATTCACCTCGCCAGCCAGGGCAGGCTTGCGCACTCGGTGCGCATCAGCTCACGCCCGGAGCGGAACTGCCGCTCCGGCTCCGGCGCTACCCGCAGGATCGCCGGCTCACGATCGGCCAGCTCCAGCCGGTGAGTGTTGTTGTAGAGCCCGCCGCCCAGCTCGACCGTGGAGACCGGCTCAGCGGTTGGCCCGAAGACGCAGTGGCAGATGGCGCGCACGTCCTCGGCGCCGATGGACCGCTGGAATGCGCCGGTGGGTCGCGGCAGGGGGCGAAAATCCATGACTACATCTCCCCCGGATCTGGCGCCGTCGCGGATGCCGGCGGCCGGTGACCTCCTGACTCCCGCACCGTACCGCCCGCCTACGTCCCGCCCAGTCCAGCGCCGTGGACCGCCTGCCAGGCTTACGGAGCGCCGGCGATCAGCCTGCCGATGCGGGTTTCGACCTGATCGAGGCTGACGACTCCGTCCCGGAGGTTGTAGTAGCCCTGCTCGACCACTTCCGGGTCCACCCCGGCGGCGCGTGCCTCGGCGCGAAGCGATTCCAGGTCGATTTCCTCGCGCAAGGCCTGGGCGACCGCGGCCCTGTCTCGCTTCTGGAGCTGGATGGCGGCCTCCTGCTGGCCACGCCGCACGAGGAGCACCCCGGCGGCGATGCCCCCGACGGTGGTGGCGCCGGCTGCGGCGTAGTAGAGGATCGGGATGTGCATGACTGGCCTTTCAGGCGGCGGCCCGCTGACGGGCGGCACGGGCAACGGCGCTCCCACGGCGCGGACCGCACCGTATCGCGCTGGCGCGAGTGTGCGTGAGCCGAACCGCTGGCGCGAGCCAACCGGCCGGGCCGCACGCGGCTCGATCGGCGGATCGAGCCGCGTGCCTGTCGGTGCCTTCCGGTCCGGGCCGCCCCACCTGCTGTCGGCCGTGGCCGACGGCCGGAGGGTGGCCTCGCCGACACCACCAGCCTGGCCACCAGGCCGGCGAGTGCGGTCACGGATGAGCAGTTGATCGCGATGCTGGTCGATCGGGCTCGCGGTGACGGGCTGAAGCTGACCGGTGAGGGTGGACTGTTGCAGCAGCTGACCAAGCGGGTCCTGGAGTCGGCGCTGGGCGGTGAGATCACCGATCACGTCGGCTATGACAAGCATGACCCGGCGGGTCGGGGTAGCCGGAACACCCGTAACGGCAGCCGGACCAAGACGGTGCTCACCGATGTGGGGCCGGTCGAGGTTCGGGTGCCACGTGACGCCGCCGGGACGTTCGAGCCGCAGATCGTGCGTAAGCGGCAGCGCAGGTTGACGGGCGTCGACGACATGGTCCTGTCGTTGTCGGCCAAGGGCCTGACCCACGGCGAGATCGCCGCGCACCTGGCCGAGGTGTACGGGGCTGAGGTGTGGAAGCAGACCCAGGTCAGTGTCGGTGGCCCGCTTGGGCCATCGGTGGGCGGACGGCCGCCCCCACATGATCGCGCCGTCCCTGGCTGGCCGATTTTCCTCGCTTCCGCACCGTCTCGCTCTTCGTGACCGGGGCCGTAAGCACCTATTGTGCGGCGGTCGTCATCTGAGCAAGGTGCTGTGGCATCTGGCGGTGACCGTCAGGGTTCGGACGTGCGGTGGCGTTGAACGGCGGCTGGTTGTGTAGCCACAGCAGGCCGGCGAGGTTGGTCGGCATCGTCCACTGGGTAGGCCGTGCCGGGTTGACCGTCTTGGTGCCGATGTATGTGTCTGATGGAGAACTTCTGGTCGACACTGAAGATCGAGCTGGTCTACCGCAACTCGTGGCGGGCCCGCGACGAGGCGGAGAAGGCGATCTTCAGCTACATCGACGGGTGGTACAACACCCGGCGCATCCAGAAAGACCTCGGCTGGCGATCCCCAGACGAGTACGAAGCCGCCTGGCACACCCACCAGACCCAGCAGGACGAGGCAACTATCGTTCAGCCTGAGCCCACCGGCGCCAGGTAACCAACCCTCCGGCGAACCGGGGGAACCTCAGTAGGAACCGGCTGCCACAACGTCAGATCATGCAACCAACCGCTAGTGCCTCGTCATACAGCCTTGAACGGGTAATCCGGGTGGCGGATCTTGGAGTCGGTGGCGAATCCGGACTTCGGTTTGGCGCGCTGGTTGCGCCAGCGGATGTAGTCGCCGATGGCGGCGTCCTGTTCGGCGTGGCTGCGGTGGTCGGTGCCGTTCAGGGCGAAGTACCGCACGGCGGCGAACTCGGCCTCGATCCAGGTAGAGGCGTTGGTCGGGCCAGCGGCGGCGCAGGGTCTTGAGGAAGCTCAGGAACTCGCGCCAGCGTTTGCGGTCGTGGATGCGGTAGTGCAAGCGCCCGGTGGCCAGGTCGAGGGCGGCGATCATGTGCCGCACACCCTGGTCACGGGTGTAGGTGGCCCGCAGCCGCACCGGCTGTCCGTGGGGTCGCCAGGCCCGGCCGGGGCGGGGTTGCAGGTTCAACGTCCCGAACTCGTCCACGCAGAGCACCCTGCCGTCGGCGGGCGGGTGGTCGTAGAGATCCAGGATCCGGTGCATCTTGGTCGTGAAGTCCGGGTCGGTGCTGGCCTTCCACGTCTTGGTGGCCTGCCACGACACGCCTCGCTCGTGCAGGATCCGCCGGATCGTCTCGACGCTGACCGCCGCGACGTAGCCCGCGTCGAGCAGGTAGTCGCGCAGCTTGGCCAAAGACCAGCAGGAGAACGGCTTACCGAGGAAGCGGGGGTCGCACCGGGCGATGACGCAGATCCAGTCGCGGGTCTGCTCATCGATCCGTCTCGGTGCGCCCCCGCTCCATTTTTGGGTCCAGCGCGTCGAACCCCCACTCGTTGAACGCGTGGATCACGTCCCGCACGTAGTCGTCGGTCACCTTCAGCAGGTGGGCGATGTCCGGGACCGGCTGGCCCTGGGCCGACATCAGCACCACGATCGCCCGGCGCAGCTTCACCGGGTCCTTCGCCGTCCGAGTGGCCCGCTGCAACCGCTGCCCCTCAGCCATCGACACCTGCCGGACGAACACCTCCGGGCGTCTGCCCACCGGCCACCACCTCCCGCACAGTGATGGGAGACAGCCTGCCCGACGGGTCCTCAGAACCGACGGATTACACGATCAACGTTTCAGGACGAGGCACTAGATGAGTCCCCTGCTCTCCTGCTCACGCCTAAATAGTGACAGCCGCCGACGTCCAGGTGCGATCTGCCCGTCTGCACTGGCCGCGCCTCCGGGCAAGGGGCCGCCGGACGGACCGGGCGGGCGCTACGCATCAGCGGCCAGAGTTTCGGTCCGCTCGGCAGGTTCAGCGGCAGACCGGCGCGGTATCCCTGCACGCGGAGCATGTCCCTGGCGGTTCGGTGGTGACCACGGTGTAGACCGGCCATCCGGTGTCGTTGACGACCTGGTGGTGGCGGCGCAGCAGCTCGCCGGCGAGCCCGCGCCTTCGAAATGACGGGTGCACGGCCAGCCAGGGCAGCCAGTGATGGGATGCCGAGGACCTGTAGCTGTCGATGGCCGGGTTCAGCGCCGCGAGGCGAGATGCTGCGCTGCCGGCGAAGGTCGTCAGATGGTGGTCCCCGAGCGGCCAGCGGGGACCGTCCGGATCGTGCCACCGCCACACCGCGACCGCCGAGAGGTCCAGCGCCACGTTGACGTCGACCGCGGGTAGGCGGTGCAGAAGGACGTCCCGCTCGGTGGCGTCGGGCACCAACCACTCGACACAGGGTCACGCTCGAGTGCGCCGGCCAGCAGCACCGTGATCGCGGCGACGTCCTGCGGTCTCGCCTGCCAGATGGCCGTGTCCATGGCGGGGCCACTCATAGCGGCCGCTTGGCGGCAGCACGTCTGCCGGGAACCGCGCGAGGACTCCCCCGTTTGACTGGCCCCGCCGCCTCCGCCAGATCGTCGGCCCTGCGGTCGGCAAGTGCATCGGCGGGCCGACGGTCGACGCCACATCGCCGTGATCCGGAGTGCGAGTGCCGCCCGTTCGAGACCTCGGTGACCTTGTCACTGACCTGTATCTTTTGGGGCGACGGTAAATGACTTCGTCCGGTGGGAGACGACGATGCCAGCGAACGAGGAGTCCGAAGACCAACACTCCGGCGACTTCCGCCTGGCTGACAACGGCGAGCTGGAAATCTTCGACGGCACCACCTGGGTCTCTTACCGTTCGGAACCCGACATAGACCCTGGGCCGATCCTTCGTGACGAGCCGCCGAGCAGCCGGCGGTGAGCGTCCCTCCTGCTGACCCGCTTCGCTCACCGAGCGCGCTCGAAGCAGTCGGTGATATGCGTGCGACAGCGAAGTGGACTATCGGCGCTCTGGGCGCGGTCGGCGCGGCCCTCCTGGGCGCGGTACCGCTGACGGCGCTCGGCAAGCTTGAGGACGCCGCTGACGTGACCGCGACAGTCACCGGACTCGTACTGGCCCTGGTCGGCATCGGCTGGGCGATCTGGAAGACCACGACATCGCTGGTGCCGCCGATCACCACTCTGGCGACCATCGACGAGCTGCCCGGCCTGCGCGCGATGGCTGAGCGGTCGCCCGAGGCGTTCTTCGGCGCATTCGGAAGATCGGCTGTAGAGCTCGACTCGAAACGCCAGTTGCACGAGACAGTCGCATTCAACCTCGCCGCTGCCACTGCTGCCGAGCCGAATGAGGCGCGTCGCCGGCTACTCAGCCATCACCTCGCCGTGGCCCAAGGCAACGTACGCCTCGCCCGGTCGCTGCAGCGGCAGCTGCTGGACCTCGCCCACGCCTGGCAGGTACGTCAGGCCCTGCGACGGGCACAGGCGCAGACTGCAGTGGGAGTCGCCGTCACGTTGATCGGCGTGGCGGTACTCCTATCTACCTCTGTGGAGTTTCCTGATGCCCCGGCCCCGAAGCCGTCTACCAGCTCGGGGGCTCCATGAGTGCCGCTGAGCACGGCGGGCCGGACCGAGGGCAATCGGCTACCAACCACAATCAACGTGCCAGGGACCTAGCCCGTGAACCCGGCGTAGGCCAGGCTCGAGTGATCGCCGAGCTCGAAGCTGCCGTGAACACTTACCCGCCATCCACTCACCCTAGCCAACGAGCGCAGGCGTTGCAGAAACTGGGCACCGAGCTGATGCGCGCGGGCAAGACTAGACGTGCCATCACCACGTTTGAGGAGGCGGTCCGACTCGAAGCCCAATTCCCCACGAGTCTTTCCGGTGGTGCGGTCACCAGATCCAAGGTGGTGGAGGCATCGAAGCTACGACAGTTGCTGCTGCCCATGCTGGCCGGGGCTGCCGCCGAGACCGACACCGCCACGCTGGCCATTTTCCTCGAAGGGTGCGACAAGGCACTACGAGCAGAGCTGCATCTAGCGCTAAGCAGGGTGTTCGCCAAGCGTCGGCACGGTGACCGGGCCGAGAACATGGAAAGTGCTCTGCGTCATTGCCATGCTGCGGTGGACGGCCTGAAAAACATGGCCAGTCTGCAGTTGTGGGCCCAGGCGCAGCTGCAGCTCGGCCGGATCTACCGCGACCGGCTCTTCGGCGACCGGCACGACAACGCGGACAAGGCGCTTGCCGCGCTGAGGGCTGCTCTGCAGGTGTTCACGAGGGATGCCAATCCCTATCGCTGGGGTCGAGTCCGCAATACGATGGGCACCGTTTACCAGCAGGCCCGCTTCCCGGTCAGACCGTCACCGAAACTAGCTGCCGAAGCCTTCACAGACGCGCTGAACGTCCTCACCGCCGAAAAACATCCAGACGAGTGGGCCGGCGTCAGCAACAACCTCGGCATGGCACTGCTCGATGACAATCGCCCCCAGCAGGGCATCGCCCACCTACAAGCGGCTCTGGCCGCATGCTCTATGGAGCGGACACCGAAGGCTTGGGCCGAGCTACATCACAACCTCGGCCGGGCTTACCGGCTCGGGAGCATCAACCCACAGCACGCCCTGTGGCACTACAGCCAGGCGTTGCGGGTACACACAATCGCGGAAATGCCGTGGGACCACCGGCGCACTATTGGCGCGATCGGCATGCTGTACGGACAGGCCGGCGACTGGGTCCGCGCGCACGATGCCTTTGATGCCGCTCGTCGGGCCAGCGATGTCCTGCTGCAGCAAGTCACGACGGGCGTACACGGCATTGACGAAGTCTTGCGCGCCGGCCACGAAGCCAACGACCTCGACGCGTACGCGCTCGCGAAGCTCGGCCGTGCCAGTGACGCAGTCGAAGCGGTCGAACGGGGCCGCGCCTACGGTCTCGTGGAGAGACTGCGTCTGCACGTCTTGGACATGAGTGAAGTTGACGATCCGCAGTTGCGCGATCGGGTGGAGTCCGCCCGCGATGCCCTGCAGGCGGCTCGACGCCGCATTGACGATGTTCCCTGGCGACGGGCCGGGGCTACACCGACCGGGCTGGCCGGCAAACTACGTGAGGCACGCCGAGCCCTTGACGAGCTGCTGCAACAAGCCAACGCAGCAGGGTACAACGTCAGCCTGTCGGGCCGTCCATTGACGATCGCCGATGTCCCGATTGGCATCGTCTATCTGCTGCATACCGAATGGGGTGGCCTCGCGCTCGCCGTACACCCCGACCAGCACGGCAATCCGCAAGTCGCCACGCTCTGGCTTCCCGAACTGACCGACACCTTCGCCGCTGGCCTCGCTCAGACGAGCCTACCGGACGGCAGCGGCCGGATCATCGGTGGCTACGCACTCGCCCAGGAAGGCGTCGCCCTCAACAGGGTACTCAACCAATGGCCCGGCGCCACCATCGCGGACCGGTTCCAGGCGCTGTGCAGCCATTGCGACCAGGCCGGTATAACCACTCCTCTAGTGGAGACATTGGAGACTCTGCTCAGCGACAAATCCCTGGCAGACGCGATGCATGCGCCGTACGAGGAGGTTGACGTCTCAACTCTCGCCAAGGTAGCCGGGGTCGCCAAGCGAACCCATCTGAGCCTTGAGCTGCGACGCTGCCTGCCCGCCCTGAGCGAGACGCTGGTCACTCCGCTTGCGGCTCGGCTGCGCGAGCTGGACCTGTCCACGGTGACGCTAGTGCCCTGTGGGGTGCTACCCGCCTTTCCACTGGCCTCCGTGCCGATTGGCCCTGACCTGCCCGCCAGCCCGGCAGAATGGACCACTTTCGCCGATGCTTTCTCGTTGACAGTCGCACCCAGCGCCCGCCGAATGGCGGAGTCCTCGCACCGGCGCACGGGAGTGTTCGCCCTGGGTAATCCCCTCCCCACTCATCACGCGCTGCGCTGGGGCGAGGCCGAGGCACACACCGTGGCTGCCCTCGGTGGGGATCCCGGACTGGCCCGGACCGGGCATTCCGCCACCCGTGCATGGCTGTTGACCGCGATGCGCGAGGGCCGACTCGTCGCCGCAGCTTGTCACGGCCGCTTTGACGGTGACGACATCCTGAACTCCGGCCTGCTACTCGCCAACGGTGAGCGTCTGACCCTCGCGGACTCTTTCGCCCTTCGTGACGATATTAGTGGACTGCCTCTGCTAATCCTCTCTGCCTGTCAGGCAGCCACCGTTGACCTGCATGGCGCCCGTAGTGAAGTGCGCAGCCTGCCGACCGGCATGCTGCAGGCCGGTGTCCGCTCCGTCCTGGCCCCGGTTTACTCGGTCGACGACCACGCGACGTATCTGCTTGTCACCGCCTTCGTCCGGGAGTACCTACAGTCGGACTCGAAGCCGTCCCCCGCGCAGGCCCTGTCCAAGGCTGCGGCGTGGGTGCGGAAGGTGACCAACAGTGAACTGGCCGACGCTGTGCCGCACTCCGGTGAACGCTACTCCGCTGCAATGGCAGCGACGTTGACCGCTGCTGTGGCCACTCACCGAGACCCGGCGCAGCGCCCATACGTGGACCCGATCTATTGGGCCGGCTTCCAGGTGTACGGCAGCAACGCGAACAGACTCGGAGCGCCCTAGATCCACGGTGAAGACCGGTGTTGGGATGTCCTTGATGACCATCGGCAATCGCTGAAGAGACCAACTGCCGTGTGGTCAAGGCTCTTGGTGATGGTGAGGTAACGGAATCGCCGCGTTGAGATCTTGGGACGACAGTGAGCCTTGGTGCTTTTCCCCTCGTAGCGTGAAGGCCAGAGCTTGGGGGATAGAGGTTCATGGCTGAGACGAGACGGCAGTTCGATCCGGAGTTCCGGGCGGGTGCGGTGCGGATCGTGCGTGAGACGGGTAAGTCGATTGGGCGCGACCGGCTGCGCGAGGCAACCGAGACGGTCGGTCGGCACCGCCTGAGGGACCTGACTCAGCGGTCGTCGGAGCCCGTGAGCTGGAACTCGTACCGGTCGGCCTCGCGAGCCACCGCCCGCACGAGGGTGTGGAATGCCTCGGGGGTGAGTCCGTCCTTCGGCGTCCACGCCTGGGCGACCAACCGGCCCTCCTCGTCGATCCGGAAACCGACCAGGCTGCTGTGTCGATTCCTTCGCCAGGCGGCGCGGGCGGCGTCCTGTTCCGGGTCGAGGTCGTCCGCGTCGGCGACGACGGCCGTCAGGAGGTAGCTGTCGCCCTCGTCCAGGACCTGGACACCGTGCGAGCGCTCGTTGGCGAAACGGACCGTGATCCACTTTCCTCTGATCCGCATGTCGTCGGCGGCGCAGAGCGTGCGCCACTCAGCGCGCATGCCGAGCATCTCGCTCCAACTCCGTCCTGAAATCGGTGAGTGGCCGGTCGCGGTCGGGCAGGTGCCGCCGTTCCACGTCGTCGGCGTGGCCGGTGACCCGGCGGATCAGGGCGGCGACTCGGGTACGGTCGCTGCGGCGGTCCGTGAGCAGCACGTTCTCCTCCACGGTGATGTCGTAGGTGCCTCCGCGGGCCCCGACGGCGCCGATACGGCTCTGGCTGGAGGCGCTCCATTCCCGGAGTTCCCTCCACTGTTCGTCCCGCTCGACGCGTCCGATGGGGCTCACGCACCGGATGACGAGGTCGTGGCCCTCGCGTTCGAGTTGGAGGCTGAACGGCTGCTTCCGTCCGTCGGCGAGCAGCGCGGTGCCGAGCAATGTGGCGGGGTCGGGTTGACCCCGTTCCCACTCGATGTTGGCTCCCGACAGGTCACCGCGGGACAGCGCGGCGAACCGGTCGAATTGCCGCCGCACGCGGGACTCGTCCACGGCGAGCGGTCGGTCGCGTCCGGCGAGGTGCTCGTCGCGTACCGGAAAGGAGGTGGTCAGCAGGTCGGTTGGTACGGGCGGCATGCCGGCGTGGGCGTGCACCTCCCGGGCGATGTCGAGCCGGCTGTCCCCGGGCGCGGGCAGTGCGAGGCCCTGGTGCATCAGGCGCAGGAAGTCGTTCATCCGGTGCAGCACGCGCCGTGCCTGCAGCCGCTCGACGGTGTCGGCGAGGTGGGGGTAGTGCACCTGGAGCAGGTCCTCGCCGTCGACCTGGTCGCGCGGCGCGGTGAGCCGCCGCTCGGTCTCGGAGCGGACCCGGTCGATCCGTCCGATCCGCTGCTCGATGGCGGACGGGGTCCAGGCCAGGCCGTAGTGGTAGACCCGGGAGCAGAAGGTGTGCAGGTCCTCGCCTTCCTGCAGCAGGTCGGTGCAGATCAGAGCGAGCGGGTAGCCCGGCAGCCGGAACTGTTGGACGTGGCGGCGGTTGACCCGGCCGGACATGCCGGCGACGGGTTGCTGCGCGGTGAACAGCCGGCCGACGAGCGTGGGCGCCTCCCGCAGGTCGGCTCGCCGAAGTTCGGGCAACGTCGTGTCGAGCACCAGGTCATGGTTGTCGGCGAGGCTCTTGAGCTCGTCGTACGCCGACCAACCCCGCGTCTGCGGCGGCGTGTCCGCCTGCCGCTGCAACTCGTCCAGCCAGGCGGTGACGATCTCATCGCTCGGCTCGGTGCCCTGGGCGGGGCTCAGGGACGGCAGGTGATCGGTGACGACCGCGTAGAGGTCGAGGAACGCGTGCCCGAGCCGGGCGGCGGCGGACAGGAGTTGGGCCCGCACGTGTTGTTCCCGGACCTGCACTGTGAGGTCGGCGGAGGCAGGCGCCGGCCAGAGCGCGGCGCGGAGGCTCGCGCGTCGGCGCAGCTCTGTGAAGAAGGTCGTGGTCTCCAGGAGTTTCGGCTCCGCCTCGGCGGCTACCGCGCTCCCCTGCTTCTTCGGCCGGTACAGCTCCCGCCAGATGACCTCGGCGTGGGGCTGGTGGGTGCCGGGCGTCTCCGCGAGCAGTTCCAGCGCCGCGGCCTGCACGGCGTCGAAGCGCGCTCCCCTGGTGGGCTGCTTCGCGCTGCTGAGGTAGTGACGGGAGTACTCGCGCAGCAGCCGATCGGACTTGTCGCGCTCCTCGCCGAGCGCGGCGGCCAGGGCGTCCGTGACCTGGCCGGGGGATGCGCCAAGCAGCGCCATGACGTGGTTGTCGTCGAAGAACGTCCCGAGCCCGCTGCCGAGGTTGCGGAACCGTTCCTGGATCCTGGCGCCGCTGATGACGCGGTCGGGCCCGCGCCCCCGAAAGTACCAGGCGAAGAAGGTGTCATCCCCGCCGATGTCCTCCTCCTCACCGCCGTGGCCGCCGTCGTCCGTGGCTGCGGGCACGCGCTGCATGCGCTGCTGGTGGAACTCCTCGACGGCGGCGTCGAGGAGGGCGTGGTGCCGGCGGTCGATGCGCTCACGCAGGCGCCGGATAAGCCAGTCGTTGTACTCGTCGTCGAGCTTGCGCTTCAGCTCGCTGACGGACGCCTTTCGCCGGACGAAGACCAGCGCCTTGCGCCCGTCCCGCCAGGACAAGGCGAGCGCGTCGACGAGGGCGTCCATCTTCGGATGCGGCAGTTCCCGACCGAACCGCCGCAGGTGGTCCCGGGCGAGTTGGTCGAGCATCGGTACGTCGATGCCCTGCCGCTCGGCCGCGTCGATGACCTGCTCGTCGCCGTCGAAGTGCGAGGTGGTGTCGTCCGTGGTCTCGTCGTCCGCCTCCGGCGTCGCCTTGCTGGTCTGCAGGAAGGACTCGAAGGACGCCAGCATGCCGACCTGAAAGCGGGCACCGAACCGTTCGTGGCCGAGCAGTTCGGTGACCTTCTTCTGAACGAGCGCCACGGTGAGCCGTTGCCGGTCGTCGGTGATCTCGATCGGCTCGTCGTGCTTCTCGACGCCGCCCTGGCGCCACTCGCGCCGGTAGAGGTTCTTGGTCAGCCGCCGGTCGTTGACCCGCAGAGAGGTCACCCGCCGGATCAGGATCTGGCCGGCCACTTCCCGCTTCCGCTCCTCCGAGGCGTCGGGGTCGCGGAGGCAGCCAAAGGAGCCGGCGTGGCCGAAGAGGTCCAGCTGGTTCCACAGCTGCCGGTAGTCGTCGTCGACGGGGGTCGCGGACAGCAGGAGCACCTTGCCGGCCCGTGACCCGTAGGTGGGGGCCAGGCGGGGATCGACGTCGTCCCTGTCGCGTCCGAGGACGGTGGCCAGCACCTGGTTACGGGCGGAGGCCTGCCTGCCCCAGCCGTGTTTGAGGTTGTGCGCCTCATCGACGATCACCAGATCGAAGAAGGGCAGGGCGGCGTTGATGGCCTGGGCGAACCGGTCCTTGAGCACGTCGGTGTTGGCGCGCAGGTCGACAATGTCGTCGGGAAGCCACGGGATCTGCCGGCGCAGCCGGTGCCGGAAGCGGCGCCGCTGCTGCTCGTCCCTGCGCAGCGGCAGGCTGAAGCTGGGCAGGCGGACGAAGAAGTCCCGGTCCGGGCCGACCGCCGTCTCCTCCAGCAGTTCAACGAGGTCGGCGCAGTGCACCAGCGGTCGGGCGGGAATGCCGCCGGGCATCCGGACCCGCAAATCGTCCAGACGTACGTTGTGCTCGGTGAAGACGCCCAGCTCGCGTTGCCACTTGCGTTGGATGTTCTCCCGGGGCGCGACGACGAGCAGCCGCAGGTCCGGTGCGAAGTGGCGCAGCAGCGCGACGACGCCGAGCGCGACGTACGTCTTGCCCATTCCGACCTCGTCGGCGAGGTAGGCGATGCGGTGCCGGTGCAGGATGTTGTGCACGGCGACGGCCCCTTCGAGCTGGTCCGTGGCACGCTGCGGGTTGCCGATCACCCGGTTGAAGTCCAGCAGCCGCTCGGCGGTCCGGACGGTGAGTCTCATGCCGGCGCCTCCGCCTGCTCGCCGAGGAAGTGCGGCTCGTACCAGTCGAGGAAGTCGGTCATGGTGGCGTCGTTGCGGGCGGTGATCTGCGCGCGCAGGTCGGCCCGGACGGTGAGTGCGGCCTCGAGCCGTTCCGCACCGCGGGGGTCGGACGCCCAGAACGTCGGCCAGTCCCGGCGGACTTGGTCGGCGAGCTGCTGGGCGCAGAGCACCATGACGTAGCGGTCTACCAGGTCGCCGCTGGCGTCGTTGACCATCCGTTGCAGGAGCACGGGCAGGGAGTCGTACTTGGCGCCGAAGACCAGGAAGCGGGCCTGCTCGGTCCGGCCCTCGGTCAGGGCCTCCCGGACTGCCCGCCCAAGGCAGGCGAAGCCGTGGAACGTGCCGGCGAAGCGGTCGAAGATCGATTCGGTGGTGGCGGCGACCGGCTGGCGCGGCGCGTCGTCGCCGGCGAGGCTCTCCACGTCCTCGCCGCGCGCGGCCAGGTAGGCGGCGCGCTGGTCGGCGTCGAGCATCGACCAGTACTTCAGGATCTCCGCGGGGCTGAGGTCGAGCAGCAGGGACGGCCGGTGCGCCATTCCGGTCTCGTGGACCAGCACGACGCCCCGGCGGTCGCCGTCGACGATCGTGAGGAAGCTCGACGAGCGGAGCCGTTGGGACAGCGACTCGGCGTGCGCAGGAGGTAGCGGGGTCCAGACGGCCGGTGGCAGGGGCGGGATGTCAAACAGGGGCACGCCGTGGTGCGCCTGAAGCGGCGGGCTGACCGTCGTGCCGTCCCACAGGACCTCGGCCTCGCCGGTCCCCCAGTCGTAGCGGACCAGCAGGGGAACCACGTCCGGGGCGGTGTCCTCGTCCTCGGTGGCCGGCGTCTCGAGAAACGCCGGCGGTTCCTCGACCGGGTCCAGCCAGAAGTGGGGCCGTCGCCGTCCCGGCAGCTCCGCCAGGACACCGGTCTCGACGTTGCCGCCGCCTTGGTGGGCCGGCCTGGTCAGGTTGAACGATCCCACGAGGGTGATCTCCCAGTCCGGGCCGAGGAACCGGTACACCTTCGCGTGGACGGTGCGCGGCGGTATCGTCGCCCCGCCGCTCTGCCGGCCGCCACGGGCGGTGTGGGCGGTCGGCAGCCTCCCCCACTGGCCGCCGCGCGCGTGGACCCAGTGGTAGAGCGCCTCGCGGCAGCGGGCCGTGCCCCGTTCCTCCGGGAGCAGGATGCGCCAGCGAGCCGGGCGGAAACGGTCCAGGAGGTCGGCAAGTGGCCCCGAGGCGTCGGCGTCGTCGAGGTACGGGGAGATGATTTCCAGGTCCGCGCCGACGAGCCACTCGCCCGCGATCGTCTTGAGCTGATCGACCAGAGGCCTGGCCTGGGGGACGCCGGTGACGATGAAGTGCGGGTGCAGGACGCCGTCGGCCTGACGGTGGAAGATCGGCTGGACCGTCGTGAGGAAGTCCGTCACCTGTTCCAGCGCGTCCTGCGGGCCGAAGTGCCGCGCCAGGTGCCGCAGGTGGCTCACGAACCGTTGGATCTCCGGGACGGTGCGAGAGCGGCCGTGCTCCGCGATCTCCTCGACGTGGAAGCACTCGACGTTCTCCCACCAGCCCGCCCGCGTGAGGTTCGCCGACGCGGTGAGCACGACCAGTGCCCGTTCGCCGGTGGTGTCGTCGACGACGAGCACGAACGCGTTCTTGGGGTGGAAGTAGCCGGCGGACGGGCTGACCGCGACGCGCCGCACATCCAACGCAGCGGTGCCGTCGCCGACGGCCAGGCCACGGAGGTCGTAGTAGACGGCCACCTGCCCGGCCAGGTCCCGCAGGGCGTTCTCGAGCTGGAGGCGGCGGATGCCGGCGGACTGGTGCAGCGGCAGGTCGAACAGGACTGGCAGGATCTCCTGCTCGAAGAAGCCCGGCTCCAAGCGGAAGGTGCAGAACACGGCGGCGAGCACCCGTCGCCGCTTGATGCGTTCCCGCAGCGCCTCGGTGAGCACGGCCTTCGGGATGCGGTCACTCATGCGCGCCTCCCTCGACCGAGGCGACGACATCCATCAACGATGGCAGAAAGTAGGGGTACCACCACAGGTCCCGGATCTCGTCGACGGCCGGGAGGTCGGTTGGCTCGTCTCGGAAGCGCACCCGCAACCGGTCCTGGTCGGTGACCTCAAGCCAGGGCAGCCCGCCCCCACGTTCCCGCATGACGGTCGCGTTGCGCTGCGCCAAAGCCCGGACCAGAGCCGGGTAGTCGCCCTCTACCAGCGCGGCGGCGATGTCCCGCCACTGCTGCTCCGGCAGCAGTACCGCCGCCTCGGGCCGGACCGAGCCGAGCCGCTCACCCCACTGACTGCGCAGGTCCGTCACCACCTCGTCGAGATGCGCGTCGTGCCGGCTCAGCAGGTGGCTGAACAGCACGGTCGCCGGGGCCAACACCGATTCGCAGACCGCCACGCGGTGCAACCGCTCCGCCAGGTCGGGCCACCCGTGTTGCTCGGCGTCGGCGATGAGCTGGGCCACGTACGCCCCGAACAGCTGCCCGTCCTGGCGGCGACGAAGTCTGATGAGGGTGGCGAGCCGGCGTTGCCGGCTTTCCGTCTGGTCGTGCGGGCCGCCGTCAACAAGGTGGCGGCGGTAGAAGTCCCGCTCGTCGTCGGTGAGCGGCGTGCCGAACACCGCCGCCACGGCATCCCGTCGGCTGTTGGGCCGGAGGTTGAAGGAGACCGTGTCCGCGGCGAGGGCCTTCGTCAGGTCCTTGGCCGCACGACCCCATGCCGTGGCGAGACGGGGAAGATAGTTGGCGTCCACGAAGGCCGCGGCCTCGGGGGTCAGCCGCGCCGGTACGCCGGGAGCGACCAGGGCCGAGGCCCGCGCCGGGGCGGTGTAGTTGCCGAGCAGCCCGTCGGTCTTCTGGTTGCTCAGGATCTGCCGATCCGGCGCGGCCGAGAGCGCTACCTTGCCGCCAGTGCCGCTGGCGCCTGCGGCGCGGGCCGCCACCCGCTGCCGCCCGAAGAAGCCTCGGTGGTTGTGGACCTCGTGCCGGACGTATCCGGCCATCTGCTCCCACACCAGGAACGCGGCCTGCCGCCCGGCATCATCCTGAGCGGGACTCAACTCCGCCAGCCGGAGCCCGACCAGCAACGTGATGAATCCGGCGAGATCCCTGGTGACGGTGGTCAGGTTACCGATCAGCGGCCGGCCCATCGCCGACCACACCGGCTGCGCCCCGAGCCCGTCCCGCGACCCCTTGATCCGCGCACGGGGGTCCAACTCGGTGAGAAAGACAACCACCATGCGATCCTCGCCAGCCGCGGCGGGTCGGGGCATCCCCCTTCAGGGCAAAGGATGAGGAAGCTCGCCGACCGCTGTGACATACCGCCAGGGCATCACGCGCAGGTGCGATCTTCTATAGGAACCGGCGCCGTCGATGACGATCAGCGTCGCCCCTGGTGAGTATGGCGTTGGATCCAGTCGACGGCACGGCGCAGCCCTGACGGGCTGGTCCGGAACTGAGCCTGCCGCCCGCGATGACCTGCACATTCGGGATCAGCATGCCGTCCAATATCGCGCACGCCAGCAGATCGATCACCAGGTCCGCCGCTACCACCCTGAGCTGCAACAACAGCCCAGAAATGACTCAGGGGGACAGGAGACTACCCGCGGGCCGAACTTGGCCGCCCTGGCCCCGTCGGCGTGATAGCCGTCGGGATGCCTTGTGCCCGGTCACGATGCGAGCGGCGTACGACACTTTCGACTGCCGAGCCGCATCGCAGATGGCCAGATTCTTCTCGGCAGGCACCGTCAGAAATAAACACGTCCTCTTGATCAGGCCCGCGTCGATCGACTGGCTACATCAACGCCGGAAACGCCAGCAGCGCCGACCGGACGAACTCGACGTCCTCGTCCGCGTCTTCCCCGACCTCCATGAGCGCCTCGTGCGCACTCAACCGGTTGTCGTCCGCAAACGTCCAGTTGTTCTCAGAGTCGCCCGCCGCCCAGAATAGGACAGCCGCGTTGTACTTCACCATCGCCAACCCAGCGAACGTCAGCAGCTTGGGGTGCGGGTTGCCTTCCTGGAGCATATCGATCAGTTTCGGCTCCGCCTCCTGGCAGGCCGCCAATGCTGCCTCAAGATCGTCGGTGCAGATGTGGACGGCCGCCAGGTTGTTCGCGGTGCGCGCGGTGCCGTACTGCTCCCGCCAGTCGTCCATGTTACGGCGGGCGTTCAGCAGGATCTCGATGGACGCAGCGTCAGGGAACGGCTCAGACCTCGACTCGACGTACGGCGGCCGGCCCTCGCCAGTCAGAAGGAACTCGGCGGTGGCCGTTGATACCTTCGACGATGGGAGCAGGTCCAGTCATGGCTCAAGCCTATGAGCGGCACGTGCCTACGATGTCACCGGTGGCCACGGCTGGCCGATCGACATGCTCGCGCTCACCTTCCGTCATGGCGAGTGGGTGCGGCCGTCCGGTCATCGCTGAGAGTGCGGTGGCGACATCGTCGAGGTCAGGCCCACCGCCGCCGCTTCCCGCTCCGCCGCCGACAGCCAGAGCATGCCCGAGGATCTTCCCTTTCGCGACGTGTTCGAAGCCGGCGCGGCCGGGGACCCAACGCCGCAGTCTCAGACTCTGACTTGCCTGAGGTTGCCGGTGATGTTCTGTCCGAATCCCTCGCCGATCTGCTCGCGTTTGGCCGGCATGGTGCTCGCGCCGCGGCGGACATAAAACTCGGGCCTCTTAGGTTCCAGCACGTGCCAGCGTGGACGGCCCTGAACTTCAAGCAAGAGCACGTGTCTACCGTCGTGCTCTACCCATCGCACGGCATAGGTCGGTTCCGGCTCGATGCTGTCACGGATGATCGAGGCGATCAGCAACTGAAGCTTGTCGCGATCGTCGAGGGGCACGCCAACAACCTGACCATCATCATCGATGCCTACTAGAACTGTTCCAGAGTTCCATGACGCGAACGCCGCAACGGTCTTTAGGAAGGACCGCTTGTCCTCCTGCTGCCGTGTCACCGTCTTCTTGAACTCGACGTACTGTCCCTCGCCGCCAGCGATCAGCAGCTCAAGATCAGCACCGGGTTGCTCAAAGACGACAGAGGCGTCCTGAACGCTGCCAGGGATAGGGCTATCGAAGTACCGGTAGTCCAGCCACTCGTCGGCAGTGCGCAATACCAGCAAGGCGTGTTGGCCGAGTCCGCCTGACAGCCTGATAGTCACGCGTCCCGTCGAACCCACCGGTCGCGAGACGCTGCTCGTCGGGCTGCTCAATTCGAGCCGGACGCCACGGAGATCGTCGCCCTGCACGCCGACCACCACGCTCACAGGCGTGATCTTGATTCGGTGCAGCCAAGCCCGCCGGTCGTGCCGGATGACTCGCCACAGGTTGCCGTGTCCTTGGTGGTCGGGCGCCGCCCCGTCAAAGAACGCGCTGCAAGCGGCTGTGTAGTTGAGGTAGGAAGGGCCGTTACCGATGAGCAGGCCATCCTGCCGCACCGAGGTCTGCTCGCCGCTGATTCGCCACTCAGTGCGCGGCCAAGCAGTCACGAGCGCACCGAATCGTCGTTGCCCGGCGATTCGCTCGAACGTGGCGTTGGGCGCGGCCGGCTTCGGCGCTACCACCTTGTACCCGGCCACCTCTTGAGGATGTCCGCTCAGCAGACTGGCAGCCACCGTCCCGGGGACCTGCTGCTCAATGAACGCTTCCTGTGGGTAGGTCCACAATCGTGGCACGAGAGGTGTCGGGGCATCAAGGACGACATCAGCGCGTCGCAGCTGCCACTCGTCGGCTTCCCGCACAACCGCCAGTCGCACGCCCACGGAATCGGCGTCGCCAACGGCGAGTGCTAGGTCAGCGATATCAACCGAACCCGGTCTGCCACCGTCTGTACCTACCTCTCGCGTTCCAAGCGTGGCCGGTTTTCGCGCTTCCGAGGAGCGATACGGTCGTCCTGTCTCGGCCGTCGCTAGGCTTTGGCCGTTACCCATCCGGCCCGGCTCTCGCGCCACGAACTGTCCCTGCCTGCAGCGGTCAGAGCCGCGGTGCGTCTCAGGGCGGGATCGAGACTACTCCCCGGGCGCGGCGCTCCGGGCGGGCTGCGACACCCCGTTGCCCATGAGCTGGCGAAGCATTGCCGGTGTTCATCGGGGCCTGCTCTGGTTGCCGGGGCGAGGAACGGTGCGCTTCATCCTCTGAAGGGGCACGAGCTGGGCGATGTCTTCATCAAGTTGGGAATCTGGCTCGGTAGGTTCGTTGTAGTAGAGAAGCCGCAGCAGGTCGCTTCCGCTTGGATCGAAGATCATAGCGGCAGCCCTGTGAAAGCCGGTCTGATGCTTCTTCGCCTTGAGATACCGCGACAGTTGCTCTGCAGCGTCGTATGCCTCTTCATCAGGCGAGTGACATGCCCAGACGAGGAGGATATGCGTACCTGACGTCTCGGGCATGAGTTGGGTAATCATGTGTCGCTTTCGGTCACGGCGCACGAGCTTCGCTAGGTCGGCGGAGTGCAGGCCGAACCTACGTTGAACCTTGCCGTTGCCTTCAAAGAGTGATGTCGCTGTGGGCAACCAGCCGGGCTCTCCACACTTCGAGACCATGTCAACGAGCTTGAGAAGCTTGGGATCGGCGCTAAGCCGTGGCTTGTCTGCCGGCGTCGCGGTCGGGTCGATCTTCGATGTGTACCAGGCATCGAGAGGCTCAGTGTGGCCGTCAACCAGCCAAGGGTGTTCGGCGTTGAAGCGACGCAGGTCTGCGGTGGATGGTGGTCCAGACCAGGGAAGGGCCTGCATTGTCCGACGCGGGTCGGGCTCGACGTGCAGGTTCGCGTTGAGGAAGAGAAGGAACAGGTCAAGCTCATCGACGGCCCGATACTTCCACGTCGTTTCGGGCTGCGTGCGGCGGCGCAGGTAGAGCAGCAGCTCGCTGGGACGATCCAGTATCTCGGCCACGATGCGCAGGTCGTGCAGTGAAACTGTCCACGGGATGTTGTCCGGGTTGAGGACGCCAGCTGCGACGAGGGTTGCTGTCGCGGTTGTAACGCCGGAAAGATCTTCAAGCCCTACCGCGATTGTGTGTATCTCTCGTACCCCGCTGGCATCGATCCACTGGCCGTCGTCCAGCCGTACCCGCTTGTCGGCCATGATCCGTTCACGGAGCCGGCCGGCTTGATCGGCCGCTTTGGTCACGATGTCACGCAGTTTGCTGCGGAGTCGGCGGGGATCTCCGGCCCGTGCCTCTGGAGTCAACGCGACGGCCTTGACCTCGATGATCAGTGCCACGTCGTCGATGAGGATGAGGCCATCGCCCTCAACGCGCTTGGTGAACTTCGCGGGGTCGGTTTGCGCTGTGCCAGCTTTCGGGTCGGGGACGAAGTAGTTGAAAGCACGGTAGACCGTCGCTCCGGGAAAGATCCCAGCCAAGAGATCGACGGCGGCGTTCTCGACCCACTCGCCGCGGTGCTGCTTGTAGGTGTCCCACCGCTTGGCCGCGGTCAGCTTGTTCTCGATGACCTCCCGTACCGCCGGCAGCGCCAATGCCTCATGGACGAGCATGCGTCGGCCCTGGGCGTCACTGATGATCGGAGCTGTGCGCAAGGGGTTATCGCCACGAAAGAAATGGTCGAGCGTGTCGCTAACATCCACGAGGCCGGACAGGGTGTACGCATCGAGAACAGCCTCGACCGTAGCGAGGCCATAGCCGGTTTGCTGAGCAACGGCATCAGGATCGATAACGGTTGCTTCGTCTATGTGCGTGGTCAGGCCTTGTACCGCGTCGAACAGCTCATGTGCGGCGGCGCGATGCGCTTGATCTGGCAGTTCAATCTCGCTTTCTTTGCGCTGCTGCCAGGACCGAAGGAACGGCAGGCTCGCGTCCCGCGCGGCCTCCATGCGCGCGAAGCGCTCGGCCAGTTCGGCAGTCGAGAGCGAGCGCACCGCCTGCATGATGTTGACAGCTTCCAAACCCGTGAACCCCAGCGCGGCCTGACAGTCGGCGTTCACAGCCGAATCGCCGAACAGGCCGCGCAAGGTGTCGAGCAGCATGTGTGGGTATATCGGATTGCGGAGCATAATCTCGCGGTGAACTGAATAGAAGAGGATCATGCCCTCCGCATCCGCTGGCGGCGAGTCGAACACAGCCGTCATGCTGCCCGCGGCCAAGGCTCGCTGGGCAGCTGCCTCCACCCTCGGTGGCAGAAACTCAGACTCGACGGGCGCGACGGGGACGTCAGCCGTGGCGTCTCTGCATGCCAGCACCAGCGCAATCAGCTCCAGCGCAGCGGCCGATGGCTCAGTTCCACCCACGGCGCGGTTCATGATCATCCCGACCCAGACGCCTGACACAACTCTGATCAGGTCAAGGCCGCACGCAGCACGGGAAATCTCCTCGGCAGCAGCTAAAAGATCCGCACGCGCTGCCGCAGAGGCATCCTCAGCGCTCGCCGAGGACTGCACATACCGGATGAATCGTTCAAACGTCTCCGCAGTAGCCAACTCGACAGATGACGGCGCACGCTGCTCTCGCCTTGGCCGGTGCTCGCCCGCCCGTTGCCTCTTGATACGCCGAGCTCGGCGCCGCTCACGGCTCACTGCCACCTACCTAACCGCATAGCCGCCCCCACGTTGAACTCATCGATCTTCCCTCTCCGCGTCAAGCACCCTGGCCAGCTCACCGACGTCGGCGGCGCAGAGCTCGGCGGCGGCCTCCGCCCAGCGTGACAGTGCGGCTGACGCACGTGGACGTATGGCGAGCTGCTGCCACGGGTGGGCGGGGCGCAGCCACCTGGCTGCTGGGCAACTGCCAGCCGCCGGTCAGTCAAACGTAGGCGGTTTCACTCGCGCCGCTGGCGGCAACGGCTGCTTGCGCGCCCACGCCTCCGCCTGCTCCCGCACCTTCACTGGGTCGTCGTCGATGAAGAGCTGCTGGTATTCGACGGGGCTGTGGATGCCGTCGCAGGTGCCGTCTCGTGGGTCGGCGATGTGCAGGACCGGAAGGTAGGCGACCGGGGCGCCGCTGGGTAGGTCACCGTCGTCTTCGCTGGTGGCTACCCAGCCGATGACGCGGCCGACAGAGACACGGCGGTCGCTGGACGCTTCGGCGCACCACAAGGGGTAGGGCTGAGGAATCATAGGGTCTCCTCCTCGACGTCAGGGCCGGATTGAACATGGCGCAGTACCGTCCACAACTGGCGCAGCAGCCGTCGGTCCTGGGGCTCGAGATCACTGCGGCCCACCTCCGCCATGACGGCCATCTCGCCCGCGGCGTAGAAGACGCCAGTCACGGGTTCCGTCGCGCCGAATCGCTCGTTGATGGCCGCGAAGAGGGCGTTGAGCTCGCTGCGGTGTTGGCGCCTGACTACCTCTCGTAGAGGCACGAGGTGTTCGGGTGTACGCACTTCCGACACGCCTTGTGTGTAGTCGAGAGCCGCGGTCGGCATCTCCTGGGCTTCGGTCAGCAGATGTTGCATGAGGTGGTCTCCGTTCGGATGGGGCAGCCTCGGGGACCGGCGAGGGCCACGATCGGGCCGATCACCGTACGCGTGCCACTGGCTCGCTAGCGCTGATCGTCTCCAGCGGTCGGAGGAGGGATCTCGGGTTGGTCGCTGTTGGCGGTGGGGAGGGTGGGCGCGTGGCGAGTCCGGTGTCGTCGGAGGGCGGCTCGCATGGTTGCGATGCAGGTTCCTCGAGCGGCATCGATCTGGTCTCGGGGGTAGCGGACCTGCAGGTTCATGTCGGCGTCGGTGGTGAGCACGGGCTGCTGCCACGCTTGCCTCATCTGCCCGCCTGCTTGGATCTTGGTGGCACGGACGAGCGTGGCGTAGCTGGCGGCCACCTCGGGCGCCTCGATCTGCAGGAGGGCTTGGTGGTACGCCAGCCGGGACTGGATCTTGCTGACCTCGTCGGTGAGGTCGTAGCGGGCCTCGGGGGCGTCACGGCGGCGGCGGACCCGGTACGGCATTTCGGCGTAGTCCTCGACCGCGTTGAGGGCCTCGGCGAACGCCTTGGCCTGCCGTTCCCGGCGGGCGGCGCGCTGGTTGAGCGTGTAGGTGACCGAGGCGGAGATAATACCGCCGAGGATCGCGATCACGGCGACGATGACGATCGCCGTCTGGGCGGCCGTCCAGCCGCTCTGCGCTGCTTGGGCGTAGACCATGTGCTGTCACCCCCCTGGGTTCGCGGAAGTCCGTGCGGTGCGTCTTCGAGCAGCCAAACCCCGTCGTACTGGCGCCAGTAGTTCTCGAGGAACAGATGCTGGCGGGTCAGCTCGACGAGTTCGAGCAGCCCTTTGTCGTGGGTCCATCGGCGCTGCGGCGGGTCCAGGGGCATCCACATGCACAACGCCCCGTCGTCGGGCATCCGGTGTTTGGAGGTGGCGCCCGGCTTGGCGAAGACCCGGGGGTAATCCTGCGGGGGCAGCCCGTACGTGTCGTACGGCGGCAGCTTGTGGAAGCGGATCGTGACGTCGACCGGCTCCGGGTCGCCGACCACCTCGAGCGCTTCTATCCGGTAGGCGAGGATCTCACACTCCCTGGCGTAGCAGGCCGGCTCGAAGACGTACTTGTGGGACAGGGTGGGCCCCAGCCGCCGCCGGGCGGCGGCTTCCAGTGGGATCCACCACGACGCTCGCCGGCCGTACCAGTCGGTCACCGGGGCGACCACGCCCGCGCGGAGGTGTCCGGCGCCGGGACGATGAGGCTGGCGGCCGACGCGCCGGTGGTCAGCAAGGCTTGCTCGGCCATCTGGGCGCCCTGGTCGCTGTCCGCGACCACGTGCGGCAGCACGCTGTGCAGTGCGTGCTGGGCGAGGGCGTGCCGGCCGGCCTGCTCGTGTTCGATGGCCGCGGCTACCTTGTCCCGCGCCAGCCCAAGCCGCCATGCCGCGCCCTCGCGGGTCATCCCGGCTGGCAGCTTGATCTTCCCGCCGACTCCGGCAGGGTCCTCGGTGAGCCCGGCGGCCGTCTCGTCGGCGGCGTGGGTGAAGAAGTCGTGCAGCGCCTCTAGCAGGGACCGCTTCTGATCCGCGATGCAGCCCAGGGCCAGGGCCTTGATGTTCCACGAGCACAGCGGCTTGCCGTGGTGGGTGCGCCAGTGCTTGAGAAGCCGCACGGTGCGGGCGAAGACGTTGCCGGTGTCATCGTTGGCCTGCAGGACCATCTCGGTGTGCTTCTCCGGGTGCGCCCGGTCCCACCCGGCCGCGATCGTGGTGTTCGGAATCCACAGCCCCTTCACTGGGTGGTCCAGGGCCACGATCACGTCGGCGGTGAAGTCCTTCTCGCCGGGGGTGACCGGGGCGCCGAACCGCACCAGCACGGACCGCTTCTGGCCCTCGACGGTGACCGTGAGGTTGTCGAACTCGTCCTTGAGGTGCTCCCGGATCGCGTCGCGGGCTTGCTCCATCAGCGGCAACGGCCCGGCACCGTCCGGCCCATACCCGGCGGCGTCGACCACGACACCGAGGTCGACGTCGGTCAGCGGTGTGTTCGCGTCACCGTGCGCAATCGACCCGTTGATGTAGGTACGGGCACCGGGAAACGCGTCGAGCAGCGCCGCGCAGAGCAGGCCTCGGCGTCTGCGGGCTTCACGTAGTTCCTCCAGTGTGACCTCGAGGTTTTTGCGGCCTTCTTCGAGCTGGTCTTCCAGGGACATTTTGGCGTCCTCCTTCTGGGTCCGAGGACCCGGACATGGCGGAACCCCGCAGGCACAGGAAGAAGGAGGCGCGGGTGAAAAAGTTCGCCCGACGGCGCCATCGTCTGCCGCCGACAACCTTCACCGGGTATGTTCCTGGGTGCGAATCAAGAAACGGCCCCGTAGCCCGTCGCCCCCGTGCGCCCGTGGCTGCGGGGTCTTCTGCTGACCCAGCCTAACCCGCCCCACCGACATTCCCCCTGCGACGACGCGAGAGACCGTCGCAGATCGCGGGACGCCTGCAGTGAGCCGACGGCGAGGTACCGACCAAATAGACATTTGTTGCCTTCAGCGGCAGCCGCCCTTGGGCTGAAAGATCCTGGCCAAGCTCCGCTGCTGCCCCCGACGCGCCACCACGATCATCAAGGCCATCCTCGCCCTGCATCACGGCCCGACCAGGCAAAACCCACGATGAAAAGCGCTCAGTAGATCAGCCGCGCCGCCAAGCCACGTAAGTCGTCCCGCTTCGAAGGTTGAGATGGCAACCGGTGGCAGCCCTTGGCTGGGAGTCCGATGAGATGATCAGGGAGTCACTCCGGCGGGAGCAGTCCTACCTGCCGCAGGGGCTCGCGGATGCTCTCGTCGTTCATCGTGTGGCCGTGTTCGAGGCTCTTTAGAACGACATCGTTCTCGCGGGGTGCCAGGTCAACGTGGAACGTCGACCACTGTGTACAGGCGGGACAGTTTTTCCAGAGGAGGAACGGGCGGAGCAGATGTAGCCTGCCATCCGCGTCCATGATGTAGAGGCTTCCCTGCTCGAGCTCGTTGCTTGAGTAGTCCATCACGCGACTCGGCACGATGGAGTGATCGCCCATAAGTTCCTGTAGCCGCAGCGTGGCCACCCTGCGGAGGGCATCCCAACGGATACTTGGTAGGTAGACGAGGCGCAGGTCGCTGAGGAAGTCTGCCCCCGATAGGAGCACCCGAAGTTGGCTGTACGCATCCCGCAGCTGCTTGGCCAAGTCGCCGCGGCGCAAGTGCGCGCGATCGTTGCGATACCCGGCCAGCCGGCCGCACGCTTCCCTCATTTCGTTGGTGTGGAGCATGTGGCGCACCTCGATGAGCGGCTGATCGTCCGGGAGGCGCCGGAACTTCTTGCCGGTCACCTCGGTGAGGATGGCGACCCAGTCGGCGAACGTCGGACCCGTCCGGCCGCCCGCGAGTTTGTCGCGAATGCCCCGGAGTGCGGAGATCTCGACACCAGCGTGTTTTGCCATGACCATGGCGATGATGGCCACGTAGGCTAGTAGCACTTCGGACGCCTCCAGCACGGCGTCGTATGCCTGAAAGGACGGATCGCCGCTCATTTCGGCCTCGACCCAGCGCCACCGGTATGCGATGGGGTGTGGATACCTGGTGCGAACGGCGTGGCCGTGGTCGTCAAGCAGCGCGGCCGCTTCCGCCCGCATGCGAAGGAGGCGACCCGAGCGGAGCAGTCGAGACCTAGCTTCCCTGGGCTCCTCCGATAGCACGGACTCGACCAGGCCGACCGCGTCGGCTCGCCATTCGTCCAGCTGTTCGGCTGCCGCGCTGAGGTCGGCCAGTGCCGACGACAGCACCTCATCCGGTTGAGGCACCGGGAGCTCACGCAAGGCGCTCGGGCGTATGTGCAATCCGACGCCGTCGGTAGCCAATGTCTTCGCCAGCGGCAATCGCAGGAACTGTTTCACCAGCAGGCGTTCATACGGCTGCAGCGAGGAGTCTGGGCGCAGCACGATCACCGTGTGGGCTGCGACCGCGGGCAAGTCGTCGGCCTGCACCTCGGCTACGACTAGTCCGCCGGGGTCACTTGCGTGATGAATCGACCGGACGAGCAAGTCACCGACCCGCAGGCAACGTTCAGGCGGCACATCAGCCCATCTGGTCTGGTCGTCAGGCGGCGCCACGACCCCGCTGCGCCGGACATCTCCGCCCGCAATTACCCGGATACCGCCGTTAACTAGATCGTTGTGCAGCAGCTGGTGGTCGCGCACCAGATGGACGCCGGGAGCCGGCAGTTCGAAGACCTCCTCGAGAGCCACGGCCCGGCCGAGATCCGACAATTTCGCACGCCGCTCCAGCACCGCCGGGTCGTGTCGGTCGAATGCCAAACTTTCACCGGGTAACAACGGTTCGCGGACGACGTAGCCAAAAGTCCGCCGCCCGCCCGCCATCTTCAGCAGGCTGGCAAAGTCCGCCTCCACGACGTTGGCGTCCTCGTTCGTAGGCACGCGGAAGATCCGCAGCGGCTGAGATTCCGGCGTACGTCGGTGCAACAGCATGGCTGCGACTTCAAAAGAGGGATGTACTTGCGGCAAGATCCCGCGGGCGAACACCACGAGCGTCGGCTGCCAGTCCTGCGCAATGACAGCCCGGAGCTGACTGCTACCCAAGTCGGTCATCGTGTGCGCCGGGACAAGCACGAGAAGGATCGGGTCATCTCCCGTCGGGCGGCACTGCGCCAGCACTACCTCGTGGGCGTGTCGTGCCACTACCCCCCGTGGACGCGTCACTTCAGGTCCGAGGCGGTCCCAGGGTGGCAGTAGAACCACTGGGGTGTCCGGGAGGCGCCGGTGGACGGCGGCCACGATGTTCTCCAGGGACATGACTCGCTCGTGTTCCCATCCGGGCATCGCGAACCCGAATAGGGGGTCATCTTCCAAGCTAACGACAACAGGGGCACCCGTACCGGACAGATCGGTAGCCTGCGTGAGGAGCCGCTCCAGCAATGCCCATCCGTCGGTCCATGCGGATTGGCCCGTCATGTTCAATCGATCTCCGATCTCGCGCGCCGCAACAAGTCGTCGACCGAGAACGATAGACAAGGCTTGGCGAGATGCGCGGCCTTCGTCATGCCCTGTGCGGTCAGCCGCCGCATTGGATCTTATCGACCTAGGCGTGTGGCATCCACCCAGCACCACTCCGCGCCGTAGCCGGCGCACCAGGCCGCACTTGTTCGGCTAGACCGGTATCCGCGAGCCGTCGCGTCGCTGGCCACCTGCCTTAGGGGGCCAGTCGTCGCGCAAATCAACGGCAAGGTCGGCGGCAGGATTCTACGGCGTGGTTCGCTGGTCGCGGCGGCCGATGCGGCGCTCCTGCTGGGCGGCGTCGGGGTGTGGGTAGACCCGCCCAAGGGCCGGATGCCCTGCTCCCGGCTCGTCCGGTTCACCGACGAGGATCTGGCTTCGGCGTGCCAGTGAGTGGCAGCGCTTGCCGTCCATACATGCCTGGCAGCTGACCCACACTTTCTAGATCGTCCTAGGATATCAACCTCACCTCAGCGAACTCAATTGGCCCAGCCCTTTGACGCTCCGCGCTCACCTGGGCCCGCCGGTAACGCAGTAATCTGCTGCGACGAGAGGCGGCAACGGCCCTCGGCAGGAACGCCCGATCCGGCTCACCCGACAGGAGGGCAGCGTGGAAGTCTTCGGCACGATACTGTAGTGCCGTTCAGCCCGGCGTCGCTCATCGCCCCTGCGCGGGATTCGGCAGCAAGAACCGGTAGGAATGGGCTGGTACGGCCGGATGCTGATCATCGCGCGCGGAGGTACCCCCGCGCGATGCTTGTGCCGCCCGCCGCAGGACAGGGCAACGCCGCCCGGCAAGCACCGGCGGTGGGGCTACTGCCGGCCCTTACAGGTTCGTTGTCTGGTGGTAGTGGCTTTACCAACCGGAGTCGTTAAAGCCCTGGTGGCTGGGCGTGACCGGGAGGAACAGGCGTAGGCCAAATGTTCTCAGTCGCTTGCTTGGGTTTCGACGGCCACGGTGGAGCCGGTGGCTGTCTTGCGGACGTGGAGGCGGGTTGGAATCCGCCGACGTAGTTCCGCGACGTGGCTGACGAGTCCGACGGTACGGCCACCGGAGCGCAGGCCGTCGAGGGCGTCGAGTACCTGGTCGAGTGCCTCCTGGTCGAGAGTCCCGAAGCCTTCGTCGACGAAGAGGCTGCCGAGTTGGGTGCCGCCGGCCTCGGCCAGGACGACATCGCTGAGGCCGAGCGCCAGGCACAGCGAGACCAGGAAGGTTTCCCCGCCGGAGAGGGTGGCGGGGCGGCGTTCCTGGCCGGTCCAGGCGTCGATGACGGACAGGCCGAGCCCATTGCGGCCGGCGCGGCGGCCGGTGTCCGACTCGGTGACGTGGCGCAGCAGGTAGCGGTTGTGGGTGACCTGCCCGAGTCGGGTGTTCGCCGCCGTGACGACGTGCCGGAACCGGTGGGTCAGCACGTAGGTGGAGAGGGTCATCCGGGTACCGCTGTCGCTGCTCTTGCCCTCGACGAGTTGGGCGAGGCGGTTGGCGATCTCGTACTCCGCGCGGATGGGTCTCCACAGAGCGAGGGCGTTAACCAGATCCGGGCCCAGCCGCTTCAGTCGGTCGTGTTGCTCGACGGCGAGGCCGTGCTGGGAGTGCAGCTCGGTGGCCCGCAGTCGGGCGGCTTGGTAGGTCTGTTCGCTGCCCTCGACGTCCGGTGATGGTTGGTGTGCAGCGGCGAGCAGGGTGGGGTCCTGTGCTCGTCCTGCGGCCTGGTGGTAATCGCCGTCGAAAGCGTCGATGCGCTCCTGCAGGTCGACGATCTCGGGGTCGGTCAGGGCTGCGGCCCGCGCTGCCACGGTGTCGGCGAACTCCGACAGGTGCAGGTGGTGCTGCGCCTCCCGGTGGGCGTCGGCGAGTTCCCTTCCTGCCTGTCGCCACTGCCCCAGGTTGGTCGCTGCGGTCCTGACCTCGGCGACTTCCCCGGTCAGGCGGGTCACCCGTACCCGCAGGGTCTTGTCCTGGCCGCGGACGGCGTCGATGGTCTCGTCGAGTTCGGTGATCTGCGCGGTCAGGGCGGCCTGCTGGGCGTTCGCCGCCGCTTCGTCGCGGCCGATGTCGGCGGCCTCGCGGTGCTGATCGGCCAGCATCACGTCGAGGGTTTCCAGGTGGGCGCCGAGTTCGTCGGCCAGTTTCGTCGCCTCGGTCGCCGCCCGCACCGCCTTGCGTGCCTCGGTGACCGTCGACTTCGCCTGGGCTGCGGTCAGGTCACCGACCGTCTCGGTGACTTCGTTGAGCTGGGCGCTGATGCGCTCGACGGTGATCTCGGCGCTGCGACGTTCGTCGAGCAGTTCGCCCGCCTCCGTCTTGGCGTGGTCCTCGTCGGCGGCGGAGACGGCGTCGGCGGCTGCCTGCGCGGGTTCGGGGTGTTCCGGGGAGCCACAGACCCCGCAGGGCTGACCGGGCCGCAGTTCACCGGCGAGCTCCGCGGCCATGCCGGCCAGCCGACGCTGCCGTACGTCGAGGTGCCGGGCCTCGGCGGCTTGGTGGCGGTCGACGGCGGTACGCCGTTCCTCCTCGGCGGTCGCAAGCTGCGCGGTGAGGTCGTCGCGGCGCTTGCACGCCTTGGCCTGCTTCTGCGCCTCGTCCAGCCGCAGCTCGGCGGCCTCCCGGTCGGCGGCCACCGCCAGGGCCTGCTCGCGCCGGGCAGTGATTTCGGCATGCTCGACCGGCAGCTCGACCAGGCAGGCGTTGACCTTCTCGCTCCGGCTGGCCAGATCTTCGAGCTTCTTGCCGACCGCCGTCCGCTGCCCTCGCAGCATGGTCCGTCGCGCCTCGCTGTCGATCGCGGCCTCGGCGGCACGCAGCTGCGTGGTGCGGGTCTGTTCCGCCCGGGTCAGCGCGTCGACGTCGAGGTCGGCCACGTCGACGGCCTCCCCGCCGTCCGGGACAGTCAGCGCGATACGGTCCGGTAGCACCGCCACGTCAGCGGGCAGCGAGGCGAGGTGTTCGATCGTCGTGCGGCGGAGCAAGTCGAGGTCGTTGTGCCGCCGGTCGACCTGGTCGAGGTACGGCTTCAGCTTCGCTGCCGCGCGGGCGGAGTCGAGCTGGCCCTTCCAGCGGTCACGCTCCGGCTTGCGTGTCGTCAGCTCATCGCGCTGCTGCACCGCCGCCCGGTACTCCCGTTGCTGCCCGGCGAGGGTCGCGGCGGCCTGCCGAACCTGGTCGAGGCGCTGCTCCTCCGCCGTACCCACGGCCATGTTCTGGGCCAGGGCCTCCACCAGGTCAGCGGCCCGGTTTCGGTGTACGGCGGCCCAGGCGTCCAGCTCACTCAAGGTGTCAGGCTTGTCGAGATCGGCGGGCACCTCGGCCTTGACCACCTCGGCGAAGCGCTGCGTCAGGTCGCGGATCGTGCCGAGGGCCGCGCGTTCCTGCTGGCCGAGTTGTGTCCGGTGTTCCGCCAGCCATCCCTCGGCGCGGGTGAAGATCTCGATGTCGAAGAGGCGCCGCAGGAGCCCCTGCCGGTCGTCGGCAGACGCCTGCAGGAACCTGGCGAACCCGCCCTGGGGCAGCAGGACCACCTGGCAGAACTGCTGGACGTCAAGGCCGGTCTCCGCCCTGGTCAGGTCGGCGGCTTCCCGGTGGTCCCTGGTGACGAACTCGGTCCGGTCCGGGAGCTGTTCGACGATCTCGACAAGGGCCTGTTGTCGGGTGGTCCCGCTGCCGCGTCTACGGGGACGCATCCACTCCGGGCTGCGGGTGATCAATAGCCGTCGGTTGGTCAGGGTGACATCCAGTTCGACCCGGGGGCCGACGCCAACGGCGGCATGATGCGAGTGCAGCGACTTGGCATCGTCCCGGAAACCGGGCACAGATCCGTACAGGGCGAAGCAGATCCCGTCCAGGATCGTGGTCTTCCCCGCGCCGGTGTCCCCGTGGATCAGGAACAGGCCGTCGGCCGTGAGCGCCTCGAAGTCCACGCTCACCGTGTGAGGAAACGGCCCGAAGGCGGTCATGGTCAGCCGGTGCAGTCGCATCAGCGGGTCACCTCCACCCGGCGCAGCTCGTCGAAGGTCCGCTGCAGCAGCGCGACCTCGTCGCCGTCCGCCGGCCGACCACGCACCTCGGTCACAAATTCCAGCGCCACCTCCACCGGTGACAGTCGATCCAGGTCGGCGAGATCCCGGCCACCCACCTCGACGGCCAGGCTCGGCACCACGAGCTTCAGCAGATGCGGGAACCGACGCTTGAGCCGCTCGTGCGGCGACAACGGACGCACCGCATCGGTCAACGTCGCCTCGACCCAACACTGCTCATACGCGCTGTAGGCAGGGCTGTTCAGCAATTCCTCCACGGTGCCGGTGAGCCGGGCCATCCGCCTCGGCACCGGAGCAGGAACCTCCTCCACACCGCGCAGCCCGTCGACACCAAAATCCACCAGATAGGACGACTTGACGTGCGCGGCCTCGGAAAAGCTGAACGCCAGCGGCGACCCGCTGTACCGCAACCCGTCGGCCAGACGCTGACGCCCGTGCAGGTGACCCAACGCCACATAGTCGACGCCCTCGAACACCGCACCGGGCACATGCTGCACCCCACCCACACTGATGTCCCGCTCGGTGTCACAACCCTGCCCACCAGACACGAAGGCGTGCGCCATGACGACGGACCGATAACCGGGGCGAACGGCCAGATCCGACCGAACCCTACCCATCGCGGCACGCAGCGCCGCCGCGTGACTCCGATCCTCGACCCCCCAGTCGGCCACCGCCGACGCCGGTTCGAGGAACGGCACCGGGTAGCAAGCGACCCTCACGTCCTCGTCCTCCAGCAGCACCGGCGTACCCACCGCACCCGTGCCCACCCGCACATGCACACCGGCCCGCTCCAGCAACCGGGAACTGACACCCAACCGCGCCGGCGAATCGTGATTCCCGGCGATGACGACCACCTGGGTCCCCGCCTCCAGCACGAGCCGGGTCTGCGCCTGATCCCACAGACCGACCGCGTCCGGCGGCGGCACCGCCCGGTCGTAGAGATCACCCGCGATGAGCACCGCATCGACCCGCTCGCTCCGAGCGACCTCAACGAGGTGGTCGATGAACGCCTGATGCGCGCCGTGCAGGCTGAGGCCGTGCAGATGGCGGCCCAGATGCCAGTCCGAGGTGTGAAGAAAACGCACGAGCCGAGACGCTAGAACATCCATTGACCGCAGCACATCAACCCAGCCGACCACACTCCCGGCCGAAAATCGGGTGTGTCCCGGCAGTCCGTACGGGAACCCTTTGCTATGGCATGGCTGGAGGGCCGGCGTGGCGGTCCCTCTGGAAATGCTGGCGCCACTGGCCTTGGAGGGCCCGTGCCCTACCGCCACAGCCGACCGGTCGCGCTGTCTGACACTTCGGTGGGGACGCCTCGGGTGAAAAGCGTCCGGTGTAGACCAAGCGGTGACTCGCGTCGCTACGTCCGAATCCGGCAGACTAGGCTGGCATTGAGTCTGGTTTGGACGGACGGTGGGAAAGGCGCAAAGCGGGGCATGAGAGATCTTCCCACCCAGATCGGTCGCTACACGGTCAGCCGTCGCCTCGGCCAGGGCGGGATGGGCGAGGTGTTCCTCGCCTACTCAGCGGCCGGGTCACCGGTCGCGGTAAAATTGATCCGCACCGACCGGCTCGATCCGAACACCCGTACGAGGTTCGAACGCGAAGCAGCAATCGCGCGCACGGTGATCGGTACGAACCGGATCGCCCGCTTCCTCGACGCAGACCCATACGCCGATCGCCCCTGGCTCGCCATGGAGTACGTCCCGGGCTACACCTTGCTGGAGTACGTGGACCAGCACGAGATCCTGCCAGCGCCGCTGGTGGCAAGTCTTGTCGCCCTCCTTGCCGAGGGGCTGGAAGCGGTACACGCAGCCGGGCTGCTGCACCGGGACCTCAAGCCGCAGAACGTCATCCTGGGCGGCGAGGGACCGACAATCATCGACTTCGGGTTGGCCGCCTTCGTGGATGCGTCGGCCTCGAACGACTCCGTGTCCCAGAGCGGGATGATCATCGGCTCGGTCCGGTGCATGCCACCTGAGCAGGCGGATGGAAACCCTCGCGTCAGTCCGGCCGCCGACGTGTACGCGCTCGGCACGGTGCTGCTCTACGCCGCCTCCGGACATTATCCGTACGACGGACGAACCTGGCGGGACATCGTTGACCAGGTAACCAATCCAGCCGTTGAGCCGGATCTCGGCGGAGTTCCGTCCCGGTTGCTGCCACTACTGCGGTCGATGCTCGCGCACGAACCAGGCGCGCGACCGGCGGTCACCGCAGTGGCCGAGTCATGCGCCGCACTGCTACGCGAACTGCAGATCAGCCCCGCAGACGCACGCGTGGCGCTCATCGGCCGCACAGTCGGGGTACACCCATCGCTCCGCGCTGACCAGGTCCCACCCGCCGACGTCGAGGCACGGCTCGCAGAGCTGATTGACGAATCCGCCGACGCGGAGCCCGGACCGTTGGACGTGCCGCCTCGACCGGTCGATCCCGAGCCCGACGAGCCGGCGACGGAAAGTGTTGCCCAGTCCGCTCCGGTACCACCGGCTCCTCCCCCGGCCCAACCACCGAAACGACGGCCGGCATCCAGCCGGGTTGCCGAGCAACTACGGGCGGCCTACGCAGCACAACCGGTTCTGTAGCAGGCGTACAACGTGGTTCGCGCACGGAGACGGAGAACGGAGCGAGGGTGAGTATCGAGGCCGGGCCCGCAGGCGGCGGGGGACGTGCGTCGGCTGGATTCCCTCCGGGGTCGCAGGTTGAGGTGCGGGACGCGCAGTGGCTGGTCCGTAAGTGCACCTACACCGCCCGGGATTCGTGGATGGTCGAGGTCACCGGGGTGTCGTCGTTCGTCCGGGGCGTGGAGGCGGTCTTCTACGACCGCCTCGACGACATCCGGATCCTCGACCCTCAGGACACCAGGCTGGTCGGAGACGACTCGCCGAACCACCGGCGGGGGCGGCTGTTCCTGGAGGCGGTGTTCCGCAGGACAGCCCTGCCGCAGACCGAACGTGGTCTGGCGTTGGCGGACGGCTTCGTGATGAACCAGCAGACACATCAGCTACGGCCGGCCGAACTGGCCCTGTCGATGAGGAACCCCCAACCGCGGATTTTGATTGCGGACGTGGTCGGCCTGGGTAAGACGCTGGAGATCGGCATTCTGCTGGCCGAGCTGATCCGGCGCGGGCGTGGTGAGCGGATCCTGGTGGTCACTCCGCAGAACATCCTGGAGCAGTTCCAGCGGGAGCTGTGGACGCGGTTCGCCATCCCGCTGGTGCGGCTCGACTCGACCGGCATCCAGCGGCTGCAACGGGAGATCCCCGCTGGACGTAACCCGTTCGCCTACTTCAAACGGGCGATCATCTCGGTCGACACGTTGAAGAGCGACGTCTACGCCCATCACCTGGAGCGCACCGACTGGGACGCGGTGGTGATCGACGAATCACACAACCTCCTCAATCGGGGTACGCAGAACAACCAGCTCGCAAAGCTGCTCGCCCGCAAGACCGACGCCTTGGTCCTCGCCTCGGCCACCCCGCACAACGGCAAGCCGGAGTCGTTCGCCGAACTCATCCGGATGCTCGACGAGGCGGCGATCGCCGACCCGGCCAGGTATGACGTCGCCGACCTGGAGCATCTGTACATCCGACGGACGAAGACCTCGCCGGAGGTGCGTGACAGCCTCACCGGCGCCTGGGCCGAACGTGGCCCTTCGCTGTCGATTGCCGCGCCTGCCAGTGATGCCGAAGCCAGGGTTTTCGCGGAGTTGATCGAGCGGTGGATCCCCGCCGAGGGTGGCACCTCGGTGAGCACCGCGCCGCTCGTGCCGTACCAGTTGTTGAAGTCGTTCCTCTCTTCGCACCTGGCGCTGCTGGCGACCATCGACACGCGGCTGAAAACCGTCGGCGGCCCACCTGCCGACAGTTCTGGGAGACATGCGACCAAGCATTCCGTGGATCGACGCGTCACGGACGAGACGCGAAGTGCGGAGCATGACGCGTTGAGCCGTCTCCGGGCTCTCGCCGCGGCGATCACCGACCAGGACTCCGCGAAGCTCGCCGCGCTGGTGGAGTACCTCAGAACGATCGGGGTCGGCCCCGGCTCGGAGACCCGGGTCGTGATCTTCTCGGAGCGGATCCCGACCCTGACCTGGCTGGCCGGAGCCGTACCCGCCGCCCTCGGCTTCGCTCACGGCGCGACGAAGGACAGGCGCAGGCCGTGGCTGGCCTTCGGCGGGGTGGCGCAGGTGATGCACCGCGACGCCACGTCCGAGGAGCAACAACAGGAGTTCGTGGAGCGGTTCGGCCTGCGCGACGATCCGGTACGGCTGCTGTTCACCGGGGACATCGCCTCCGAGGGTGTCAACCTCCATCAGCAGTGCCACCATCTCATCCACTACGACCTGCCGTGGTCGTTGATCCGGATCGAGCAGCGTAACGGCCGGATCGACCGGTACGGGCAGTCGCGCTCTCCGCAGATCCGTGCCGTCGTTCTCACCTGCGATTTGCCCTGGCGCACCGACCCGGAGAGCGGGCAGCCTCGCACCCTGGACGACCGTCTGGTCGGTGAAAAGTTGCTGGCCCGGGAAGAGCAGGCGCACAAGATCGACGGCTCAGCCGAGGCGTCGAGTGGCCTGTTCCGGGCGAGAGAGGAAGAGAACCGCTTCATCAAGGACCTGGCGGCGGGCCGGACCATCGAGCAGTCGATTGCCACGTCACGGCAGAGCAACACCGCGTTCCTCGCCCAGCTTGTCGGTCAGGTCGGCGCGGTTCCCGAGCGTCCCGAGGTGCGCCAGGCCGAGGTGCTGACGCTCTTCGCCTCGACGGCGCAGTACTTCGAGGAGGGATTGCGGCTGGTCTGCCGACCCAACCCCGAGGACCAGCTTTCGCTGTACCGCGACGACGACGGGACCATCGCGTTCGAGCCGCCGCCGGACCTGCTCTACCGGCTGCGGTCGTTGCCTCAGTCGTACCTAAAGGAGCAGCAAATCCTGCCGGGGCGTGACCACCCCGGGCGCCTCCGGATCACCTTCTCCAAACAGCTCGCCGAGAGGCGGTTGACGGCGGCACGGGAGAGCTCCGACACCCAGTGGCCGACCGTCTCGTACGTGACGGACGTGCACCCGGTGCTGGAGTGGTTGACCGACAAGGTGCTCGTGGAAATCGGCCGTCACGAGGCGCCGGTCTTGGCCGCCGACGTACCCGAGCCGGTGTTCCTCGTGCAGGGCATCGCGTCGAACAAACTCGGTCGACCCACGATCGTGGAGTGGATGGCGGTCACCGGGCTGCCGTCCGACGCGGTCACGGTGACGCTGACCCCGGAGCTGCTCGGCCGCTACGGTCTTGGACCGCGGATGCCGGCGCGCGCCGTACCGCGTGACCTGGCAGGGCTGAGGAAGCTGGTACCGGCCGCGATTGACGAGGCCCGGCGGCACATCAGCACAATCGAGGGCGACTACCGCCGCGACATCGAACAGGCGCTGGAGCCGTACCGCAGACGGGTCAGCCGCTGGCATCAGGAGGCCCTCTTCGCCGGTCCGCCGGCCAGTCGACACCAGGTCGACTCGACCGCCGAACGGCTGCGTCAGATGGTGGCCTCGCTGGAGTCCGTCGGTGCGCCGATGATGCGGCTGCTGGCCGTCCTGGAACCGCTCACCGGGCAGACGGGGGCAGGAGAGCAATGAGCGCGGTCTACGACACGTTCACCAACCGCGGTGAGTATCTCTCGGCGCATTACGTCGCGGAGGAGCTGAGCACCGACCTCAAGAAGGGCATTTTCACCACCTGGACAACCCGGGAAACCGACAGGAACGATCCGCGTAGGACCCCGCGTGAGATGGTCCGCTCGCTGCGCGGCGTCTACCTCGACGAGGATGGGCGCCGGTACTTCGCCGCCTCAGCCGAATCGGACGAGGACGGACCCCCCTGGCTGGCCACCTACGACAACCCGCAGTGGTGCAAGCGGCTCACCGACTGGCATCAGGACGTTCTCCGGGCGCTCGGCCACCAGGCGGCACCAGCTGAGATCGTCGTGCACCGGGCAGGTCGCAAGCATGCGGTGACCGTCGCCTTCCACGGTGACGGCATCCTGGCCCTCGATTGCGGCTGGACCGCCACCAACGACGCCGCTCTCGACCCCGTCGGTGCCGGACGGCTGCTCCGCCCGCTGCGGGTCAGCGGCACCGAACGGTACGACACCGGCGCGGCCCTGGCCTCGTGGCTGTTCCAGGGCACCATCGGCGGTCCCGACGGCTCCCACCCCCGATTCATCCTCCTGTTACACGGCGGCGTGATCATCCTCGCCGACCGGTACACCTGGGCCGAAGGCCGTTACCTGGCCGCCAACCTCGACGCCGCGTTGGAGCGTTACGACCGGTCCCAGACCGGCGAGCTCGCTACCATCGCCGCCCTGTTCAGCCACGAGATGCTCCGGCCCGGCGACAACGACCGCTCGCCGGGGATCGACGAGCTGTTGAAGAAGTCCAGCACGAATGCCGTCGGTGTCGACAAAGACCTACGCCACGGCCTGCAGCGCTCCGTCGAGATCATCGCCAACGAGGTGCTACAGCGGATGGCGGAGCCGGCCAACAACGTACGCCCCGTCGACATTCAGGGCTCGAAGCTTCCGTTCGCCCGCGAACTCACCCGCGAATGCCTGCGTTACCTCTACCGCATCCTGTTCCTGCTGTACGCGGAGGCTCGCCCCGAGCTGGGCATCCTGCCCGCGGATGACGGCAGCTACGAGAGCGGCTATTCGATGGCCCGGCTCCGGGAGCTGGTCGCCCGCGACGAGGAGCTGGTCGACGAGGAGGCAAAGCAGGGCTTTCACCTCTACCTCTCCCTGCACCTGCTGTTTAACAAGGTCAACTACGGGCATCGGGGATACGGCACGGAACCCGATGACGATCAGCCCGGCGACGACGAAGCGACCCGCAAGGAGAAGGTCGCCCGTCGCAGCGAGGACCACGGCCTGCGCTTCGAAGCCCTCCGCAGCCAACTCTTCGACCCCAAGGCCATCCGCCTGATCGGCACCGGAGTCCTCGACCCCCGTAGCGACGACGAGACCAACCCGCGCTGGCTAGACCTTCGGCTACGCAACAAGGCCCTGCACGAGGTGCTGCGCCTGCTCACCATGAAGAAAGGCAAGCGGGGCCAGCGCGGCGGCTTCGTCTCCTACCGCAACCTCGGCATCAACCAGCTCGGCGCCGTCTACGAGGGCCTCATGTCCTACACCGGCATCATCGCCGACGAGGAACTGTGCGAGGTCGCCCGCAGCGGCGACCCCGAGCAGGGGTCCTGGCTCATTCCCGCGCACCGCCAGCAGGACTACCCCGACAAGAGCCTGGTCCACTACGGCGAAGAGGACGCCCCACGCGGTCTGCGCGGCGTAAAGAAGTACAACAAGGGCTCCTTCGTCTACCGGCTCGCCGGACGTGACCGGGAGACCTCCGCCTCCTACTACACACCCGAGTCGCTGACCAGGGTCACCGTCGAGCTGGCGCTCAAGGAGCGCCTCGACCAGGAGCGCGATGCCGATGGCAACGTGATCAAGACCCGGGCGGCCGAGCTGCTCTCGTACAAGCTCTGTGAGCCGGCGCTCGGCTCCGGCGCGTTCCTCAACGAGGCGATCAACCAGGTCGCCGAGGAGTACCTACGCCGCCGTCAGGACGAGCTGCAACGCTCGATCCCGTCCGCAGACGTGCTGACCGAGAAGCAACGCGTCAAGGCGTACATCGCCCTGCACAACGCCTACGGCGTCGACCTCAACGACACTGGTGTCGAGCTGGCTGAGGTGTCGCTGTGGCTCAACACCATGCACCCCGGCATGCGCGCCCCATGGTTCGGCCTGCACCTGCGTCGCGGGAACTCGATCATCGGCGCCCGTCGCGCCGTCTTCTTCGCCGACGACATCTGGTCGCCGGCGAAGGAGTGGCTGAAGGCCAAGGGGGGCCTGCCGCCGACACCGCTGCCGATGCGCGACGAGGACGGTCAGCCCCAGGCGCTACCACAGGACACCGTGCACCAGTTCCTGCTGCCCGCACCGGGCTGGGGGGCGGTTGCCGGCTCCATCGAGGCCAAGAAACTCGCCACCAAGCAGACGTCGGACCTTGCCGTCTGGAAGAAGGGCATCCTCCAACGGCCCACGCGAAGCACGGCGCACCTGAACCCGGACGGCACACCGAAGCTCAACCCCCGCACCAGGCAACCGAAGCCGGAGCGGCCTTCCCAGTACACGCGGCTACGCGACGCAGCCCGGCGCGCCGAGTTTCTCTGGTCCGTCGTCGTCAAGCGAATGGAACTCTCCGAACGGGACATCGCCCGGCAAATCCCGATCTGGGCGGCTGACCCGAACGATCCCGAGTTCGCCTTCATCCGGCAGCCCGAGAGTCCGGCGCCGAAGGAAAAGGTGCTGGAGGATCTCTTCGAAGCCGTCGACACGCCGTACTGGCGGCTCAAAATGGTGATGGACGCCTGGTGCGCGCTCTGGTTCTGGCCCGCTGACCAGGTCGATCTGCTCGACGGCACGCACGACGAGTACCTGCCCCTCGACCCCGCCGTCCAGGGCAGCCTCGCGGACCTGGTCGGCGCGGTGGCCCCGGAGAGCGAGGCGCTCGCGCTCCCGGAGCCCGTCGCCCGGACGGTAGACACGGACAGGGCGACGTCCCCGCCGCTGATCCCGACCAACGGGCTGCCAAATTTCCAGCAGGCGCTCTTCGCTGTCGACGGTGAGCAGACGACCCTGGACGAGGTCGGCTGGGGGCTGTCCGATCCGCAGCCGCCCGTCTCGAAGCCCCGAGCAGAGGCAAAGAAGCCCGCGAAGTCCCGAGCCGTCCCGCTGCGACGGGCCATTCCCCTCAAGAATCTCGGCGACTGGCTCGACTTCCTCGAAGCAATGCTCGGCACCGCGGACGTGCCGGGCGGCACTGTGATCGACTCCTTCGAGAGCCTCGAACAGCTCCGGGACTTCGAGAAGTGGCTCGTCCTTGAGATGCGGATGGACCTGACACCTCCAGAACAACGGTTCCCGTGGCTGCGGGTAGTCCGGGACATAGCAGACCGGCAGGGCTTCCTGCACTGGGAGCTGGAGTTCGCGCTGATCTTCGCCAATCGAGGCGGCTTCGACCTCCAGGTCGGCAACCCACCGTGGGTGCGGCCACGATGGGATGCCGACGCCGTCCTGGCCGAGCACGAACCCTGGTTCGAACTCGCCGACCGGCCGTCCGAGGCCGAGAAGGAACGACGTCGCCGAGATCTCCTCCAGGAGCCGGCCGTGAAGCGTTACGTGCTCGGCGAACTGACCGGCACCAGCGCAGCGGTGGCAATGCTGGGCTCGTCGCAGTTCTATCCCCTCCTGACGGGCACCCAGCCTGACCTCTACCGGGCCTTCATGTGTCAGGTGTGGGCCCACACGTCCCAGCGGGGAACGGTCGGAATGCTGCACCCCGACACCCACTTCTCTGGCGAGAAGGAGGGGCCGCTGCGGGAGGCCGCCTACCGCCGACTGCGCATCCACGGCGACTTCGTCAACTCCGGCCAGCGCTTCTTCCCACGCCCGGTCGGCGACACCGCCCACTTCGGGATACACGTCTACGGACAAGCGAGAGAGATCCGCTTTGACCACCTCTCCTGGCTGGTGTCGGCTGACGCGTTGCGGCTGTCGCGCGACCATGACGGCTCCGGTGAGGTGCCGGGTATCCGCTACCAGAACCGCGAGTTCGACGAGCGCCCTCACCGAACTCGGGTCGTCACCGTGGACGAGGAGGTGCTTGCCGTCTGGCGACGGCTGCTCGACGAGGAGCACCGGCCACTGTCCCAGGCGCGCCTGCTGTTCCCGGTCAGCACCGCCGAGGCCGCCGCGATCGAGGCCCTTGCCGCCTACCCGCTCCGGCTGGGCTCTCTAGACCCGCAGGTCTCGCCTGGATTTCACGAATCCGGCGCGAAGAAGGCAAACCTGATCGACTACAACCGGATCGACCCCGTGACCGGTCGCGAGCATCAGCCGACAAGCTGGGAAGAGGTCATCCTCAAGGGAACGCAGTTGAGCACGGCGACCCCGATCTTCAAGCGGCACGACGCGAACAGCAACGATCCCTATGGCATCGACCTGGTCAGCCTGCCACCCGACTTCATCCCCGATACCCAATATGTGATGAGCCCCGGACGCGACGCGGCGTATCACGAAGCCCACGACCCGTGGATCGATCACGTCGAGCTGACACGACTAAGGGCCAGCGAGAACGCGATCGCCGATGCGCGCTCTTGGATCTCGGAAACCTCCGGAATCCCAGAGGCAGATGTGCCGGCTGACAAGATCGACGGGGTACTCGTGAAACGCTCCCGACGCCCCTACGTTTACTTCTACCGGTTAGCGTGGCGAGAAATGGTCGCGCCTAACACCGAGCGCAGCTTGTACAACGCAATCATCCCACCAGGACCAGCCCATACCCACGGCGTTCGCAGCGCATCGTTGATGGGTAACCGCACAACTGCTCTGCTCTCGGGAATGTGGGCGTCCATCCCGATCGACTACCTGCTGCGAATCACGGGAACGGGTCATCTGGATGTCGGCCGGGCGGGCAAACTCCCGGCTCCGTCGCCGGATCATCCCCTCACCTCAGCCTTGCTGATTCGTACGCTGCGGCTGAACTGCCTGACCTCGGCGTACGCCGATCTGTGGGCGGAACTGCACGACCCGGGCTGGCGTGATACCGAGGCGTGGGCATGTGAATGGCCGGGTTTGCCACCCTTGGCGGAGACCGAGCCGGAATGGACGCCCGCCACGCCGTTGCGGACCGAACGGGCCCGGCGCGCGGCGCTGGTCGAGATCGACGCCCTGGTAGCGGTCTGGCTCGGCATGAGCGTCGACGCGCTGATCGCCGCCTACCGGGGCCGCTTCCCTGTGCTGCAGAAGTACGAGGCGGTGACCTGGTTCGACGCGGACGGATGGAAGCTCGCCGGGAACGCCCGGACCATCGGCCAGCGGCAAACCAAGGAGAGCTGGGCGCAGTTCGAGGCGTACCGGAACGACAGGTCCGAGCCGAAGACGGTATCGCCGCCGGTCGGCTACACGCCCCCGTTCCACAAGGCCGACCGCGAGACGGAGATGCGGGCGGCGCACGCGGTGTTTCAGGCCCGCCTGGATGCGGCGATCGCGCGTGGTGAGTGGGATCCGGCAACGCGGAAGGCGACGACCGAATGAGGCCGACCCTGCAGGCGCGCGGGCTCAAGGAAAGCCTGCTTCAGTACCTCTCGACCACCTACGCACTCGCCGACGAGGGTGCCCGGGAGGCGCTGCACCGGTTCCTCGGCGACGAGACCTCAGGCATGTTCCGTGGCCCGTACCTGCGGATCCGGACTCCCTTCACCATGGCGGATTCGAGTTGGGAACGGCATCTGGAGTGGCGTCGGAAGGGCTGGACGCCGTACGCGCATCAGGCGCGAGCGTTCGCCCGGCTGACCACCGCCAACGGAAATGTGCCACAGCCGACGCTGGTGACCACCGGCACCGGATCGGGTAAGACCGAAGCGTTCCTGTACCCGGTGTTGGACCACTGCCGGCGGGAACGCGAGTCCGGTCGGGCCGGCGTGAAAGCGGTCTTCCTGTATCCGATGAACGCGCTCGCCACTGACCAGGCGCAACGGATCAACGAACTGCTCATCGGGCACCGCGACGACCTCGGCAACGTGACGGCCGGCCTCTACATTGGCGACCGGGCCGCCATCTCGTACGAGCGCGTCCACACCCGCCGGTCGGACATGCAGCTGACCCCGCCGGACATCCTGATCACCAACTACAAGATGCTGGACCTGCTGCTGCAGCGGATCGACGACGCGCCGCTGTGGCAGGATGCGCAGATCCGCTACGTGGTGGTCGACGAGTTCCACTCCTACGACGGGGCTCAGGGCACCGACGTGGCGATGCTGCTGCGTCGACTGGCCGCCGTGGTCGGCGTCGACGAAGAAGACCGCCCCCTGGGCGGCATCTGCCCGGTAGCGACCTCGGCGACCCTCGCCTCCGTCACCGACCCGAGCAGCACCCCCGACCTCCTGAAGGTGGCGACGGCGGTGTTCGGCACCGAGTTCACCGCCGAGGCGGTCATCGGTGAGGACCGGCTCACCGTCGACGACTTCATCCCCCTCGAAGCGATCGATCCGCAGCCGACTCCGTCGCCGGACGAGTTGCTGGCGCTGCCCGACCCGACGACCGGTGACGCCGCGCTGCTGCTCCTGGCCAACGCGATCACCGGAGTCGACACCCTGGAGCCCATCGAACTGGGCCGGCGGCTGAAGAAGCACCTGTTCACCAGGGCACTACTGATCGCCCTCGGCGGGGAGGTGAAGACTGGGGCCGAGGTGCTCCGGCTGATGTGGCGGGCAGGAGCGCAGAGCTGGTCGGCGACGATCACCCGGCAGCCGGAGAAAGCAGCGGAGGCGCTCGCCCGATTCGTGGCGTTGCTGTCGCACGCGAGAGACCCCGACTCCCGGCCCGGCGAGCCACGACCCCTGGTACACGTCGAGGTGCACCAGTGGGCCCGGGCGGTCACCCGGCTCCTGCGGGGGGTGCTTCCGTGGCCGAAGGCGGAGTTCCGTTGGGATGTAGCCGGCACCCGCGACGTGAACGCCGGCGCCGCAACGGTGCCCGTCACCACCGCCACGGCCGGCCAACTGGCGAACCTGTTCCTGCCGGCGGTCTACTGCCGGGACTGCGGCCGCTCCGGCTGGGCCGTCTTCTCACCGGAAAGCGACGACCGGGACGTCCAGTTCGACAGCTACAAGATTCGCCGTGCGTCGGTCGGCCAGGACAAGGTGCGGGTCCGCTACCTGATCGCCGCGACCGACCGGGAGGCGACCGAGGGCGCCGGCCAGAACGTGCTCACCGGCGCGGGGCGGCACACCCGCAAGGGCTCGGCAGCGCAGCAGGGGCCCGGCGGCACGCTGATGGTGCTGGACGCCGTCCGGCAACGGCTACGGCTGCCGGACCCGGCCAGCGACTACGGGCGTACAGGCGAGCCGGCGCTGACCGCACGCGACTCCGCGTTCATCCTGGTCAACCTCGGGTCGACAGCGAACACCGCAGCGGCGGAAGACTGGTGCCCCGCCTGCGGGGAACGCAACGCGATCCGGTTCCTGGGCACCGGCGCGGCCGCCCTGGCCGCGGCGGCGACCACCCAACTGTTCACCGCCGGAGAGCTGGACAAGGAGCTGTACGAGGACAAGACCCTCATGTTCAACGACTCGGTCCAGGACGCGGCGCATCGGGCCGGGTTCGTCGCAAACCGGTCATACACCTTCTCCCTGAGGGCGCTGCTCGTCGCGCATCTGCGACAGGAGTCCGGGACAGCACTCAACGACCTGATCGCCGACGTGGTGACCGCGACCACCGACCCGGAGACCCTGGCCGCGGTGGTGCCCCCCGATCTGCACGGGCTGAGGGGCGTGGATCGGATGTTGTCCGGACGGGGGCGGGGCGGCGATCTCGCCACCTGGGAACTGGTGGGGCAACGGCTGGCCTTCGAGGCGCTGATGGAGTTTGGTTTCCGCTCCCGCAACGGGCGCACCCTGGAACTGACCCGCACCGCAGCGGCGCACGTACGCATCCCCGACCCGGCTGCGGCGGTCGCGCTGGTCCGCGACGTCCATCTGGGCCTGGGCAGTGGCGACCAGCCGATCTCAGCCGTCGACGACGACGCGTACCTGGGATTCCTGCGGATCCTCCTGGAACGGTTACGCAGCCGTGGCGCAGTCGCACACAAGTGGCTGAGCAAGTACATCGACGAGTCCGGAACGAGCCGGTACTTCATCTGGGGACAGCGGCCATCGGGCATGCGGGCCTTCCCGAGCCGGGTCGCGGCACCCAAGTACCTGCTGCAGCATCCGAAGAACGGCAGTGACTTCGACGTCGCCGCTGGCCGCCTCTCCTGGTACGAGCGATGGGCGGATCGCCAGCTGCACCTGCCCCGGACCGACGCGGCGGACTTCTGGAGCCGGCTGTTGCCCGAGCTGACCTCGATCGGCCTGCTGTCGACGCGTACCCCGAACGACACCTCCACCCGGATCTACGGCCTGCAACCAGGAAACATCGAGGCGCTGTTGCTCGACGACGCCCAAGTGCGGGAGGCGTTCGTCCGCTGTCCGGTCTGCTTCTGGGAGCAGACGGTGCACCCGTCGCTGCTGGAGCAGTGGCACGGCCAGCCCTGCCCGGCGTACCGGTGCCAAATCGGCAAGCTGGTGGCCGGTGACCAGTCCAAGGAACTGGGCCGGCACCAGCGGGACCGGGACTACACGCAGGACTACTACCGGCGGCTCTACCGGCGGGCCGGCACCTACCAGGTGGTGACCGCCGAGCACACCGGCATGCTCACCCGACCTCAGCGCGAACAGGTCGAGCGGGCGTTCAAGCAGGGCCGCAAGCCCGACCATCACGGCGTGATCGAGTTCAAGAACCCGAACGTCCTGTCCTGCACCCCGACCCTGGAGATGGGCATCGACATCGGTGACCTGTCCGCGGTAGTGCTCGCCGCGCTGCCCCGCCGACCGGCCAGCTACGCGCAGCAGACCGGACGCGCCGGACGCCGCACCGGCAACGCCTTCCTGCTGACCATTCCCGATCGGTCACGGCGTGACCTCTACTTCCTGGACCAGCCCAAGGAGCTCATCGCCGGGGCGATCGTGCCGCCCGGCTGCTACCTGTCCGCCGTGGAGATCCTGCGCCGGCAGTACCTCGCGCACCTGCTCGACCTGGCGGCCGCCGGCCGACTACGGCGCGTCGACGGCGTCGTCCTGCGCCCCTTGCCGGACCGGGCACCCGCGCTCTTCGGCCCCTCCGGCTACCTGGTCGACCTGATCGAGGTGGCCATGGAGCAGGGGGCTGAACTGGTGGAGCGGTTCCTCCGCCTGTTCCCTGGCGAGGACGGCGCCGATGTGCTTCCGCGCGGGGTGAGCGAGGACGCGCGGCAAGACCTGAAGGCGTACGCGCAGCACGGCCTGCGGGCCGCCCTGGAGGAAGCCGACCGGGAATGGCACCGCCGGTACGATGCCATCCGGGCACGTATCCGTACGATCGGCGAAGCCCACGACGAGTTGCACGACTCCGACCCGGAGCAGGCCGAGCAGAAGGCCGAACTCGACGCTGAACGGCGCGGGCTCGGCAAGCAACTCAGCGCCATCGGCAACACGTCGGCGCAGAACATTCTCTGTGACCTCGGACTGCTGCCGAACTACGCGCTGGTGGACACCGTCACCACCCTGGCCGCCACCCTCTACGGCCCGGACGGCGTCGACCCCAAGACCGGCAAGACACGGTTCACCTCGGAACCGCTCAGCTACGAACGGCCACGCCGCTACGCGCTGTCGGAGCTGGCACCAGGCAACAACTTCTACGTCAACGGTTACCGGCACGAGATCACCGGCTTGGAGATCACCACGGCCGGGCGACCGGACTGGCACGCCTGGCGGGTGTGTCCCGACTGCGGCTACATCCGCACCGAGAACGCGAACAACGACCGTACGCCCTGCGCACGCTGCGACAGCGGCCACATCGCCGATGACGGGTGCCTGTTCCAGGTCGTCGAACCGACCACGGTGACCTCCCGTGACCGTCGCGAGGACGCCCGGATCCGCGACGACAAGGACGAGCGGGACCGCCGCTTCTACACCGTCGTCGACGCCGTCGACTTTCCCGACGACCAGATCGCCCCGAGCTCATCGTGGCGACACGCGACGCAGACCTTCGGAATCGACTACTGCCGGCGGGCCCTGATCCGACGGATCAACGTCGGGCCCGCCCGGTTCGACGCGCCACCCCGCGACGACTTCGCCGGGCACACCGTCCGCATCAACCCGTTCCACGTCTGCACCGGCTGCGGCGCCGCCAGCGCCGACGGACGCCCGGTCTTCGACCACGACACGGACGCGGTGACCTCCTCCCAGGCCCGCAACCCCGCCCTGAAACACCACCGACCGTGGTGCCCACTGCGCCGGGGCAAACCCGACGGCGTACGCCAGGAGCCCGTGCTGCTGGCACACCAACTGCAGACCGAGGCGCTACGCATCCTGCTACCGGCGGCGACCGCCGACGTCGACACGCGGGTGCACTCCTTCCGAGCCGCCCTCCGGATGGGAGTCGACCTGCACTTCGGTGGCGACCCACAGCACCTGGACACCACCGTCGCCTCGATGCCGGACCGGAGAAGCGGCGAACGTCGCTGGTTCCTCGTACTCTTTGACAGCCTCCCCGGCGGCACCGGCTACCTGGACCGGCTCACCAGAGCCGACGACTTCCGCGACGTGCTCGTCAAGGCGTACGACGCGCTGCGTGAGTGCAAGTGCAAAGACGAGCACCGACGGGCCTGCCATCGCTGCCTACACCGCTACATCCCGGAGCAGTTGCAGGACGTGGTCTCCCGCGCCACCGCGCTCCGGATGATGGAAACGCTCCTCTTCGACGGCGAGGGCTGGCAGACCCAGCCGGTCAGCAGCACCAGAGAGGTCGGCCTGGACCGTCAGGTGGAGTCCGACCTCGAGGCCCGGTTCCTCGCCGCCCTCCGCGACTGGGTGACCGTGACCGACGACGTCTCACTGGACGAGGACGGCCACGCCAGCGGGCACCTCCGCTTCACCCGCGGACCCGACGTCGTCCACTGGCGGTTGACCGCTCAGCAACCGCTGCACCGGACCAGGACCGACTTCACGTTCACCCGGGTAGACGGGCCGCACCAGACCGTCACCGTCTTCCTGGAGGGCTTCCAGTTCCACGCCAGCCGGGATCACAACCGCATCGCGGCCGACGCCCAGAAGCGTACGCAGCTACGCGCCGACGGGTACCTGGTCTTCCAGATCACCTGGGCCGACATCGACCACTTCGAGCAGCGACCGGGCACCGCTTCGCCCGTCTGGCCGCCCTACTCCGGTACCGCTCAAGACCTGGCCAGGAACACCTACGAGCAATACGGCGGTCAACGCGCCCAGTTGGCCAACACGGTCTTCACCAATCCCATCGGCTCCCTGATCGCGTATCTGCGGGAACCGGACAACCATCGGTGGGGTAGCCGCGTCGAAGCGATGGTCACGGGACTACTCGCGGCACCGAGCAGCGTAGCGGTGGCCACGACGAACCGGCGAAGCGACCTCGCCCGCGCCCTTCACACCGACCTCGTCGGCGTCACCACCGACCAGCCACCACAGCCACCGCCCTCCCCCAGCCCGGACCCCACGATGCACGCCTTCCGCTCGCAGGACATCACCGGCCTACCGATCGTCACCACGCTGGACGCCACCGACCCCGACCAGCCACGCTGGTCGGCCCTCGCCGTCCTCGACGATCGCGACGACGTCCTCGGCACCGACGCCCACCACGCACGGTGGCGTGCCTGGCTGTACTGGACGAACCTCACCCAGTTCCTCTCCTTCGTCGGCGGCGACGGGGTCCAGCTCGCCTACAGCACGGCACCCGAGTTTGACCTCGATGTGCTCACCGTCTGTGGCGGGCTCGGCGAGTTGGACACCCTCAGCGGCCCGACCGCCACACCGACGCCGTCAGCCGAGTCCACGGGCAGCGGCACCGCACCCCACCCCGGCGGCCAATACGACCCGACCTGGGACGAGGACATCCTCGACATCCTGCGGGATGAGCCCGAGCAGGGTGGTGACCTCGGAGTCCTTGCCCGACGGCTGGCCGAGCTGGGCAAGCGTGCGCCGGTGTTCGGCTACGAACTCGGCACCGGCCGCTGGCAGGCCGACTTCGCCTGGGCCGAGTCGAGCATCAAGGTGGCCGTCGTCCAAACCCCCACAGCTCACGACGACGACGCACAGCGCCGCGACGAAGTGTATGCCGAAAATGGCTGGACGCTACGCTCCGCCGCCGAGTGGCTGGCACACCTCGACGAGCTCGTGGTGCTTCTTCCCGACATGAAAGACTCCGAGGCATGACCGCGCGACTCAGCCTGCATCACAAGGCCGAGGAAGAGCTCTACAGGCTCGACCGGACAGTCAAGGGCCAGTTCTACGACTTCTGCCACCGCTTCCGAGAGGAACCGGACCGGCCCAGCCTCGACCTGAAGAAGCTCAAGGGCGACTCACGCATCCACCGCGCCAAGATCAGCCAATCCTACCGGGCACTCCTCATCCCCATCGAGACCGACCAACGGGGCACTAAACACTGGCTCGTCATCGCGGTACGCCACCGCAAGGACATCTACGACGAACTCCAGGTGGCCGTCAACCGCGTCACCGGCGAACTCGAGTTCGTCGACCTTGCAGTCGTGGGCGACAGCGCGCTCCGACGAGCCGGTATCACCCTCACTCCGGCCGAGCCTGGTAGAAACACGCCGACCATGCCGGCGCCTCCTTCGCAGGAGCCGTCCGACGTGCCGGAGCGTCCAGCACTCCTCGCCGCGTACAGCGCCGACCAGCTCCGCGAACTCGGCGTCGCCGAGCAACTCATCGACCTGGCGCTGACCGTGTCCACCGACGAGGAGCTGGACCAGCTCCTCACCGGCGCACCGCTGCTGTCCAAGGACGTGCTCTACGGGCTCGCCGCCGGAATGGGCATCGACTCGGTCCTCGAAGAGGTCACCCGACCGGTCCAACTGGAAACGAAACCGGACCCCGCCGACATCGTAGCCGCCTTCAGCCGCACCAAGGTCACCTCCATCGACGACCACGTCCAAGCTGCCCTCGACGAGGGCAGCTTCCGGCGATGGAAGCTCTTCCTCCACCCCATGCAGGACAAGATCGCGTACCACGACTACACCGGCCCGGCCCGTGTCTCCGGCGGCCCTGGCACGGGGAAGACCGTCGTTGCCCTACACCGGGTCAAGTACCTCGCCGAACACCTCAGTGGTGACAACGAGCGGATCCTGCTCACCACGTTCACCGCGAACCTCGCCGCCGACCTGCGGCTCCGGCTCACCTCCCTCATCGACGCCCCGAAGCTGCTCGAGCAGGTCGACGTCATGCACATCGACCAGTTAGCCGCGCGAGTCATCGGCGAGAACTCCGGCAACCACAACCGTCGGAAGCGGATCAGCGACCAGGCGGCGCTGACGGAGCTGCGGCAGCTTCTGGTCGAGGTCGACGAGCAACGCTGGGACGCCGAGTTCCTCGTCGACGAGTGGAATCAGGTCATCCTCGGTCAGGCGCTACTCACCCGCAGCGCCTACTTCCAGGCCCGACGGGCCGGGCGTGGCCGGGCCCTCACCCGCCCCGAACGCAGCCAGATCTGGAAGCTCATCGAACAGTTCACCGCCCGGCTGGACAAACTCAAAGTCGAGACCTGGGGGCAGGCCGCCGAACGGGCCGCCCGCTTCGAGATGGACCGCGCGGCGGAAGCCGAGAAGCAGCGGACCTCCACCGAACCAACCGGCAGCAGCTCCGGCTCGCGCCCCACCATCCACCGGTACCGACACGTCGTGGTCGATGAGGCCCAGGATCTGCGCGCCGCCCACTGGAAGATGCTGCGCGCCATGGTCGCGCCCCAACGCAACGACCTCTTCATCGCCGGCGACACGCACCAACGCATCTACGACCACCAGGTGTCCCTCGGCGCCCTCGGCATCAACATCCGCGGCCGCTCCACCCGGCTCACGCTCAGCTATCGCACCACCCGCCAGATCCTCATGCACGCCACACGCATCGCCGAGGGCGACAAGGCAACCTACGACGACCTCGACGACGGCACCGACCAGCTCACCAGCTACCGCTCCGTCCTGAACGGCCCCGCACCGATCCTCACGGCCTACCGCAACTGGGACGAGGAACTCCTCGGCCTGGGCACGCTGCTCAAGACCTGGAAGGACGAACTCTCCACTGACGAACACGGCGCCCACCGGGACCCGGCCGGCCACATCGCCGTCGCCGTCGCGGACCACGAACAACTTGCCCAGGTCATCAATCACCTCGCCACCCATAGCGGGCTCACCTGCGCCGAGTTGACCAAAGACGGCCCCCAGGACGACGGAGACATCCACGTCGGAACGATGCACAGGTTCAAAGGACTCGAATACCAGCGCCTGGCCATCATTGGGCTACGCCACGGTATCCTCCCCCGCGCGCACGTCGAGCGCTACCGCCACCACGACCCCCAGCGGTACGAGCACGAACAGCGGAAAGCACGCTCCCTACTCTTCGTCGCCGCCACCCGCGCACGAGATGTGCTCGCCATCAGCTGGCACGCCCAACCAAGCACGCTCTTTGCTGCTACAGGGAAGGTTCAAGAGGGCTGTGGTACCAGCTGCAGCAGGAGCACTTGATCCAGCGCGCCATTACAAGTTAATTGAGCGAACTCGGCCCCCTTCGCCACGTCCGCCACCCCGCCGAGGGTTCCGAGGCAGAGCCCGCTGTGTTGTCGGCCGGATCCGGGACCCGTTCGACGCCGACGTCCCTTTGCAGGCGAAGGCCCGACGCTGCTGGCACGACCGCCGGCCAGCCCGGCAGAACGACTCCGAGGTGCTGGAACACCGGGACTACCTCGAGTGCCCTGCCAATGTTAGGCAGTACACCCCTTAGATCGCGTCACAGGTGGCGAGATCCGATGAGCGTAAGCTCGGTGATCTTGGTTGCCATGGGGAAGCCCTCGTACAGAGGACCCTGCCCATCGTCCTCGATGAGCTGGGGACAGCTCCGCGACCATCTCGGCCTGAAGCACAGCGGGAGTGGCCTCCCAGGTGCACTTGATCAAAGTGAAGTACGCCTCATAACTTCGACCGCGTCCCCTCAACGGATACACCGTCCGGTTTGCCCTCGAACCAGTCGTCAATCTCGCCGCCTTCACATTTGCGCCGGCGACGGAGATAGTGCACACCGGCTGCTCACCGAGCTCTACCGTGCGGTCGCCGACAGCGTCCCCGTTGCCATTGGCCGAACGCCCTGTGCGACGGAAGGCTCAGTTGACAGCCGGCCGCTCCTCCCGGCCTTCTCGGTAAGGCGACGGTGGAGGGCCGGTGCCTTCCTGGAGGCGACTCCATGGCCGGCGCGTTTTGTCACATGCGCCCGATATTGTCAGCACATGCCCTGCATACCACCGACGTCCACCCACCGGAGGTCAAACCATGGCCGGTTCCATGCTCGACACCAGCTCGGCCGATGAGGCCCGCGCCCGGCTCGTCGACCAGCTCCTCGCTGACCGGAGGATCACCTCGCTAGCGGTGGAAGCGGCGTTTCGCCGGGTGCCGCGGCATCTGTTCGCTACCGAAAGCGTCAGCATCGACGCCGCCTACGCCGACGACGCGGTCATCACCAGACGCGGCCCAGACGGGCGCGCGGCGAGTTCGATCTCCGCGCCGTGGCTACAGGCCTACATGCTGGAACAGGCCGGGCTGCCGCTCGGCGCCCGGGTCCTTGAAGTTGGCTCCGGCGGCTACAACGCCGCGCTGATCGCCGACGTCGTGGGCGCAAGCGGCATGGTCGTCACCGTCGACATCGATTCCGACGTCACTGACCGCGCCCGAACCGGCTTGAACCGTACCGGCTACCGACAGGTGACGGTAATACACGGTGACGGCGAGTACGGACACCAGCCCAGCGCTCCCTATGACGCAATCATCGTCACCGTGGAGACAGCGGACCTTCCGCCGGCCTGGCTCGACCAACTCGCCCCGGCGGGTGTTCTCCTCGTGCCGCTGCGGATGCGCGGCATGACCCGATGCCTCACCTTGCAACGTCACGAGGATCATCTTCTCGCCACCGCGGCACTGCAATGCGGGTTCGTGTCGATGCAGGGCGACGGACGCAACCCCACCCGCCGCCTGGTCCTGCGCGACGACGTCGTCGTGGTCCTGGACGACACCACTCCCGAGGTGAGCCTGGACGCACTCACCGCGGCCCTGCAATCGCCGCGGCTGGATGCCTGGTCGCCGGTCACCATAACGATGCAGGAAGGCCCCTCCTTCGAGTCGCTGCACCTGTGGCTTGGCAGCCAACCCCGGCTTTTCGGCACTCTCGCCGTAGACCGCGAGCGGTACGCCGGCCTGGTCGACCCTCAAGACCGCTTCGTCTGCCCGACCCTGCTCACCGCCGACAGCTTCGCCTACCTCGCGATGCGGAAGATCGACGACACCACCTGGCAGTTCGGTGCCCACGGCTTCGGACCCGATGCCGACACCCTCACCACCGACATGCTCGACCTCATCATGGTCTGGGAACACCGCCATAGGCACGGCCCCGATCCGAAGATCACCGTGCATACCAACGGCACACCCCCGCCTAAACCCGATGGATCTCAGCTGCTTGTGACCCGCCGTCACGCCACGATTGCCGTCACCTGGCCCGCCTCGGGGGTGCCGCAGTGACCGCCGACCCGTCGCGCATCGAACAGTTTCCTTCGCAGCTCCCGGTCCTGGTGATCGTTCGCGGCAACTCGGCAAGCGGAAAGACGACCGCAGCCCGAGAAGCGCGACGCCGCTACGGACGCGGGATCGCCCTACTCGAACAGGACCACCTACGCCGGGTCGTCCTCAGAGAACATGACAGCGCCCACATCGACCCCGTAGCGCCAGCGTTCATCACCGCGACCGCCCGCACCGCCCTCGACCTGGGCTACCACGTCATCCTCGAAGGCATCCTGCACACCGAACGCTACGCCAACGCCCTGCACCAGCTCATCGACCGCAACCTGGGGCCGCTTGCCGTTTTCTACCTCGACGTGTCCTACGACGAAACGGTCCACCGCCACCTCACCCGCGCGGAACCGATCCCCGTCACCCCCGACGAGATGCGCCAGTGGTACACCTACCGCGACCTGCTCAACGTCCCCACCGAAACCGTCATCCCCGAAACCAGCACCTTCGAACAGACAGTCACCACCATCCTGCACGGCAGCGGCCTCATCACAGCATCCCCACAAACGCCCTGCCCACGCCGCTGCCGGCACTGCGCCCACAAAGAGGGAGCCCCGACCGCCGCCCCGGCTCACTGAACCAGCGAGCCGCACACGCTTCGCTCACGTCAATCGAAGCTGCGACGTTGCAGCGCTGGCGGGAGCAGCACTGCGAGCTATACGACACTCCTGACGCGGCCGACTTCTCGTCGCCGGAGTGAGAGCCGTCCGACCCGGCCCGACACGCCGACGTGCGTGGAGGAGGAAGTCGCGGAGTGCACCCGCCAGGTGCGCGAGGACACGGCCGATGACTGGCGGCCCTGGTACCCGGGGCCGATGTAGCCCATCCACCACCTGGACTTCTCAGGATCAGAACAGTCCCGGTTGCTGGAGGGGCGGAGCATCACCGGCCATCCGCGTGTCCATCGGGACGCCAGCGTTGGCGACGAGTTCGCCCAGGACCGGGGGGCGCTCCCATCGCTGCTTGATCAGTGCAGGCAGCAGCAATGCAGCGGCGACCGTGTCCCAGAGCGCCCGGTGCGGCTGGCTGCCCGGGGCAGCGGCGTTGACGGCGGCGGCAAGTTTCAGTCGATCCATCAGGGCACCCAGACTGTGTCGATGGCCGTGGGTGAGCGCGCGGGATAGACGCAGTGTGTCGATGAGGCCGGCTGGGCGTAGCTCGGGAAGGCGTCGGTGCAGCAGCCGCCAGTCGACGGTGACGTTGTGGCCGACGAGGTAGTGACCGTTGATCCGGGCAGCGAGAGCCGGCGCGATGTCGGCGAGGGCCGGCGCGGTACGCATTGCGGTGTCGGTGAGGTCGGGTGACAGCCAGGGCCGGCGGCCGATGGGGCGGCCGGGGTTTACGAGGGTGTTCAGGGCGGTGGGCAGGTGCGGCAGCCCGGCGATGATCGGAACGACCGCGATCTCCAGGATTGCCTCGTTGTCGCCGTCCTGGGGTCCGGTGCCTTCCAGGTCGATCGCGACAAGGTGTGCGAGGGTCCATGGGTCGCTCGGGCTGCCGCTCATGCTCGTCTTCCTTGGTCAGTCGTCTTCGTACTGCGCGCTGTGTGCGAACGCCGCCCGCACGTTTTCGAACTCCTGTGCTTGCTGCGGGTCTATCTCGTGGCCGAGGAGTTGGCGCCCGTGGGCGTGCAGGAAGTGGGGCTGGTCGAGTTCCCAGATCTGGTGGCGCATGGCGTGCTGGACGGCGTACCGGCGTTGCTCGCCCAGGCCGTGGGTCCAGACGTGGCCTGGCTCGACGAGGACGCTGCTGTCGTAGCCGAGTTGGGCGAGGACCTGGAGCACCTCCTGCTCGGTGGGTTCCTTGTAGTCGGCGATGCACAGGTCTTTCTGCTTCTGCGGACAGATGTCGCAGATTTCCCGTACGCCCCAGTGGCCGTTGTAGTCGGCGACGCCGTGGGCGTAGGCGACGCCGCAGGAGGTCTTGCGGAACAGCGGGGTGCTGATCCCGGATGTCTGCCAGGCGTTGACGATCAGCTCGTCGATGTCGGCGGGCATGGTCTTGCGCCGGGCGTAGTCGTCACCGTACGGCACAGTAACGCCGAGGGAGCGCAGGTACTCGGCGTTCTCCGGCTTGTGGTAGTAGCCGGTGAACACGATCGCGTCGACGTCGCCGCCGATCTCCAGGACGTGGTCGATGGTCTCCGGGGCGGTGTTCCAGCCCGGGACGATGGGCCGCCAGTACAAGACCACGCCGGTGCGCTTCTTGTTCGCGACCGCGGTGTAGATCGAGTTGATCGTGATGGCGCTCTTCGTGATCGGCTCCACCCGGTCGTCCTGGATGCCGGAGTACGTGAACAGCAGGGTGACCCTCAGATGCTTCAGGTCTTCCAGCGCTGCCATGTCGGAGGCGGTGACCTTGAAACGGGTGATGATCAGGACGTGGTTGGTGTACTCGCGTTCGTCGAGGGCCCGGAGTACCTGGAAGAGGTGGGGTTTGACGCCGGGCAGGAACGGGTCGGTGGCCTTGTTGAAGAGCTGGATTGGGGTGATGTGCGGCCGGAACGCCTCGTGGGTGATCAGCCCGAGGATCGCCTCGTCGGTGGGCACCAGCAGGTGTGGCTTCTTCACATCGAAGTTGCCCCAGAAGTGCCTGACGCAGTACCCGCAGTCCAGTGGGCAGCCGATGATGTGGTTCAGCGACAGGCCGGACTTGCGGTAGCCCGCCCACTGGGCCATGTACGGGTCGAGCGTGGCCTGCTTCTCCGCAGCCAGCAGCGGCAGGTATCGGGGGCCGCCGGTGAGGTCGGTGGGCGTGAGGGTCATCGGGTGCCTCCATGGGTGGGCTCGCGCAGCAGGTGCGCGTGTTCGGGGCCGTACCAGATGTGGAAGTCACGCTCGACGACGTCGGTGGTGTCGGACGTGTGGATCAGGTTGTCGACGAGGCGGCCTTCGGTGATGGCCTTGTCGAGGCTGTCCTTGGCGTACCGGCCTCGGACGGTGGTGGCAGCAGCGCTGGCGGGGTCGGTGGGGCCGACGATGCGCCGCAGTCTCGGCGCCGCGTCCTGGCCGTAGCCGAGCGCGACGCCGACGCGGTTGCCGATGAAGATGCGGCGTAGCTCGGCGGGCACGTCGCGGCCGAGCTGGTCGGACAGCGGCAGCATGTCGTCGTAGTGGGCGAAGACCTGGTCTTCGGTGGGGATGACGATGCGCCGGTCGATGATGGTGACGAGCTGGCTGCACCAGTCGAGAACCTCGGTGGTAAGGCCTCGGCGGACGCAGTCGGGCTTGAGCAGGATGACGCTCCACCGGGACCAGTCGACGTTCACGGGAATGCCCATCACGGCCGCCGGGTGGACACGAGCGGTGGTACGCGGCTGGGCCAGCTTTCGGCGGCCAGCCACCAGTGTCCGGGGTGCAGCTCGGCGACGGCTTCCTGGGTCACCGCCGTGCCGGGCCGGTGCACGATCTGCCGGTACACCTCGAACAGCGCGAGGATGCGCCGCCAGTACGGTGCGATGGGCAGGTTGGCGAGCCCGTCTGGGGTGAGCTGATCGTGGTCGGTGCGCAGGAGCTCTTCCCAGCGAGCGACCTCGCGGATGTCGTCCCAGCTGGTGGGGGGCATGGGGTCGATGTGGAAGTGGCGGCGGGGTGCGGGCAGCGCGGCTTCGTCGAGGATGGCGTGGACCTTGCCGGCGTCGAGTTTGTTGACGTGCATCGACCCGACGTGGTGGGAGTAGGTGCCGACGGGCACGCCGAGGCGACCGGCGGTGAATTCCTGGATGAAGGTGAAGGCGAAGGTGTCGCCGAGCAGGCCGATGACGGCGTCGTTGCCTCGCATGTAGGCCGACATGTGCAGCTCGCCGCCGCGCAGGAGGAACTGTAGGCCGAGGGTGCAGGCGACGTCGGGGTTGGCCGGGTCGACCAGCTCGTCTGGGCGCATGATGGGCATCGCGGCCCGTTTGGTGTCCGGGTCGTTGCGCAGCAGTTCCTCGATGCGGTCGAACTGGCTGCGGGTGTCGGGTCGGGTGGTGCGGAACAGTCTCGGCCCGTACGCGGTGCCGGTGAGCTTGATGCCGTCGGTGGACAGCGCCTGCAGCTTCGGTGCGTAGTAGCCGATCATGTCGACGTCGTCGCGGCCGGTCAGGTACCACAGGGCTTCGGCGTGGTTGAACACGATGTTCGCCTTGCGGGCGGCCAGGTAGAGGATCCGGTCGGTCGGATGGGTGATGGTGAAACTGGTGTTGATCACCTCCATGGCGTCTTTGCCGCGGCCGGCGGTGTCGAACTGATGCCGGTTGGCCACCTCGTTCAGCACGGCTAGGTACGCCTGCTCGAGGTTGGTGTACGTGGGTCCGAAGACCATGGGCGTCTCCCCTACTTGGCGGTGAGGTCGGACATGACCTCTTGGAGTACGGCTGCCTGGCGGGACAGCCGCATCGGTTGGAGGTACTGCAGAGCGCGCCACAGCTGACCGGCGTGCTCCAACGTGCCGGCAATGCGCTGCAGGTGCTCGACGCGCTTCACGACGTCGTGGCTGTCGGCGACGATGAGTTCGCGGGGCACGAAGTTCTCGCCGTCGACGACGTCGGCGGGCATCAGCGGCAGGCACCCCGCCAGAAGAGCCTCGAACAGGCGTTGCGTTACGTGCCCGACTCGGGCGTACCGCTGCGGCAGCAGCATGACCGTGGCGAGGGCCCGACGGTGAATGGCGTCGACCTCGCTGAAGGCGCACCGGCCGGTGAAGTTGACGTGTGGCCATGCGTCGACGCGGGTCCACTTTCCCGCGACCTGGTGCCTGAGGTGTGTGGCGGCCTTGGCGAAGTAGCGGTCGAACGCGTCGTCGCGGGCGTACTGGTTGCCGATGTAGACCAGTGACAGCGGACGGTGGATTCTGGCCAGTTCGAATGCGTCGGCCTTGTCGAGTAGCTGGTCGGGTACCGGGCACAGCATGGTGGTGCCGCCGGGTGTGGGCCGGACAGCGAACTCGCACACGCGAACGTTCGGTAGTCTGCGCAGTGGGTCATCCGCGCGGAGTTGCCGGTCCAGGTCCCAGATGACGGTTGGTACGCCGGCGAGTGTGTAGCGCTCAATCAGCTCGGTCTGCCGGTGCAGATCGCAGGTGTGCCCAGGCGACTCGCACGCCGTGGTGTTGCGCCCGGGCAGGGGCCACCGCCATTCGAACATCACCACGTCGAGGTCGGGCGCCGCGTCGCTGAAATCGTAGTAGTTACGAAGGTCCAGGCCAGCCTCGGTGAGGTCGCGGTTGGCCTGCAGCAAGGTGACCCGGTGGCCGGCGGCTTGCAGCTCGTCGAGCAGCGGCCGGCGATATGACCGCGAGCCGTCGGGCGTATCCACCACGCCGTCGCCCAGAAAGCCCCAGCAGCTGTAGCCGATACGTAGCCGCTTCATCAGACCAGCCCTGCGGTCCTGGCAGCGTTCTGGGCAGTGCTTCGGAGGACGTCGCCCACGTGGTTTCCGGGCAAGTCAGCGTCGGTGGTGGTGTGGCCGCGTTCGAGGATGAGCACGTACGAGAACAGGCCCGGTCGTTTGCCGGTCACACGTTCGTGGGCGGCCAGGAGTTCGCCTGTGCGACCGTCGAAGATCAGCTGCCAGGTTGACTCGTCGGCCGTCACTGCGAAGCCCAGGCCTGTGCGGCCGGCGATGTCGGTGGTCTTGCCCTGGTAGGTGATGGTGGGGATGCCGGCCAGGAGTCGCAGGGTCGCCGTCCGTTGTTCCTGGTTGAGGTATTGGCTGGTGGCGAGGCCGACGATGCCGGAGGCGAGCAGGAGGGGGTACGCGGGTTCCTTCGCCAGTATCGGTGGCGCGAGTGCGTGGGCCAGTGCGGTGGGGTCGGTGGGCGGCGGCTCGGGCAGGTAGTGGCGCAGCGTGCCCCGCCCGTACTGGGTGGTCTTCTGTGGGGCGTGTGCGAACAGTTCTCGCTCGTCGGGGTCGGGGTGGTGGTCGACGCCGAGCAGGTCCGGTAGGCGGCGGGTGGTCTCGCGTCCGGAGTTGTCCGCGCCGCGTCGCCAGCGTCGCAGGTCGGTGCGGGTGATCGCGTTGGTGGCGCGGTTCCACGTCTGCAGGTGTAGGTAGGTGTAGGGCCGGTCGGTGGTGTCGTCGGCGGGGGTGGCGGCGATGCTGGCGGCCAAGGCGGTCAGGCGTTGCTGCGCGGTGAGATTCGGTCCGGTGTCGACCGAGGGCGGCAAGAGGGTGGGCGGTTGCGGTTGCGTTGCTGGTGTTGACGTTGACCGGCCGGTTGGCGGGCCTGACTGGCAGGCGGTGAGCAGGACGCTGCCGAGAAGACCCGCCACAAGGCGGGTGGGAGCGTTTTGTCGGGGCATGAGCATGCTGTGGTTCCTCCCTGGGTGGTGGCGATACGGCGCCGGAGAATGGCGGCGGCCTGGCGCCGATCGGCGGGACGCATTGATCAGCAGTGGCGGCAAGCGGCTGTCGGGCGGACCGGGCAGGCCCTTCTGCTCAGGGGCCAGAGCTTCGGTCCGCTGGGCAGGTTCAGCGGCATGGCGACGTGGTATCCCTGCTGGCTGAGCATGTCCCGAGCCGCTTCGGTAGTTACCACGGTGTAGACCGGCCATCCGGTGCCGTCTACGACGGGGTGGTGTCGGCGCAGCAGTTCGCCGGCGAGGCTCTGTCGCTGGTAGGCGGGGTGCACGGCGAGCCACGACAGCCAGTGGTGCGGCGCCCATGATCGGTAACTGTCGATGGCGGAGTTGAGCTCCGCCAGGCGGTGGGCTGCGGTGCCGGCGAAGGTTTTCAAATGGTGGTCCCCGAGCGGCCAGCGCGGGGCTTCTGGGTTGTGTCTGCGCCATACCGCGACCGCCGAGAGGTTCAGTGTCACGTCGACGGTCCCGGTTTCGATCGCGTGGTCGACGTCGACGGCGAGCAGGCGGTGCAGGACGGTGACGCGCTCTATGGGGTCGGGCAGTAGCCACTGGACGACGGGGTCGCCGTCGAGTGCGCCGGCCAGCAGCACCGTGATCGCGGCGACGTCCTGGGGTGTCGCCCGGCGGATGCCCGAAGCGGACCCGCTCACAGTGGCCGCCTACGCGGTAGGAGGTCCGTCGGGAACGGCGCGGGGGTACCGTCGGTCGGTTGGCCGCGCCACATTCGCCAGATCAGCGGTCCTTGGGTTGGCAGATGGATCGGGGCGCCTTGGCGGTAGCCGAGGCGCAGGTACAGATCCCGGTTGCGGGCGTTGCTGGCCTCCAAATACGCCGCCCGGTTAACCCCGTCCAGCGTTTGGTGCGCGGTGGCGAGCAGCGCAGAGCCGACGCCTCGGCCCTGGTGCCGCGGGTCAACAGCCACATAGGCGAGGTAGTCGTGCGGGGCCAGTGGGTGGTGCGTTTCGAAGATGGCGTCGAGCAGCAAGAACTTCGGTGCGTACTTGCCGGTGGCCTTCTCCACCTCGTAGTAGTGGTCGGGCGCCCCTGCCAGGGGGGCCTCGTCACGGGAGTACCAGATCGCGATGGCCGACAGGTCGGAGGTCGTGTCCACTCGCCCGTGCCGGAGCCCGTGCTTGAAGATCAGCTCGAAGTACCGGGAGTAGACCGCGCGGCGGTCGTTGCGGTCGGGCACGAGCCAGTCCGCGACGGGTCCGTCGAGGAACGCCTCCACGAGTACGGTGATGAGGGCGCCGGCATCGTCGGGTGTGGCTTGGCGGACGGTGATGGTGCTGTTCGTCTGCATGGACTCTCCTGCTCAGACCGGCTGGCGGGTGGCGTCGGGGGTGCGAACCGGTGCGGTGGCGCTATCTGCACCGAGGCCGATCGCGGTGAACACGTCCGGGCGGGTGGCGCGCAGGGTGACTGCCCATACGGTGCCGACGACGGCGGCGATGCCGTAGGCGGCGGGGAACCACCAGCGCAGCGGCGACGTCGCGGCGACTCCGAGCAGAACGTCGAATTCCTGGATGGTGACGACGAGAATGGCGGCCAGCGCGCCGGCTGCGGCCAGCGGCGCGATCGCGGTGCGCCATAGGCCTTCGTGGTGCGGGGTGCGGGCGAAGAAGGCGACCACCGCGGCGGAGGTGACGGTCATCAGGATCAGGACACCGAGGCCGCCGGTGACTGTGATCCAGAAGAACAGGTGCACGATCGGGTCGGCGCCCGCCGCCGCGTAGCCTGCGAGGACGGCTACCGCGATGACGCTCTGGGTGATCGAGCCGGCCTTCGGTGCGCCGGTGCGGCGGCTCGTACGCCCCAGCCACGCGGGTAGGGCCCGCTCGCGGCCGAGGGCGAAAAGGTACCGGGCGACGGTGTGGTGGAACGCGAGCAGGGCGGCGAACAGGCTGGTGATGAACAGGACCCGGCCGAGGGTGACGATGCTGGTGCTGAGGTGCGGCGACACCAGGTTGAACATGAGGTCAGTACCGTCGGCGCGGGCGGCGTCGACGATCTTGCCGGGGCTGGTGGCGACGGACATCGCCCATGCGGACAGCGCGTAGAGCAGGCCGATGACCGCCACCGCGATGTATGTGGCTCGCGGTATGGTGCGTTGCGGGTCCTTCGTCTCCTCGCTGAACACGACGGTGCCTTCGAAGCCCACGAAACCGGTGATCGCGGTGACCAGCGCCGCGCCGATGCCGGCGGCGAAGATGTGCGACGGGGCGAGGGTGTCGAAGCTGACACCGCCGGCGGCCGGGTTGCTGACCATGACGACGTCGAAGACGACCGCGACGGCGCACTCGGCGACGAGCACGACGGCCAGCACCTTGCCGTTGAGGTCGATACGCAACAGCCCGAGAACGGTCACGGCAGCCCAGGCGGCCAGCGCGCACAGCCACCAGGTGATGTTCCAGCCGTAGCGGTCCTGCAGGAATTGCGCCAGTACCGCGCCGAACCCGCCGTAGAGGCCGATCTGCATCGCGTTGTACGCCAGGAGCGCGACGAAGGCGGTGGCGACGCCGGCCGGCTTGCCGAGGCCGTGCGTCACGTAGGTGTAGAACGCGCCGGCGTTGACGATGCGTCGGGACATGGCCACGTAGCCCACGGCGAATAGAGCAAGGATCGCGGCGACGACAAGGTAGGACACGGGGATGCCGACGACGCCGGTGACGGCGTACCCGGTGGTCGCGCCACCAGCGACAACGGTCAGCGGCGCCGCCGCGGCGATGACGAAGAACACCACGGACGGGATCCCGAGACGGCCGCGTGCCAGCACAGCCGAGACGGTGTCGGGTTTCGATGTACGCATGAAGCCTCTTTCGAGAGGGATGGTGGGATCGACCGCACGTCAGGTGCGGTGACTCAGGACGCTTCCGCCGACCGCGCTGCCGAGGTCGGCAAGCAGGTCGCGCACCGGTTGCGGGGCCTGCGCGACCACCTGACGCAAGTGGGTACGGACGGCCAGCGACGCACCGTCGAGCAGGGCCCTGTCCAGTTGGGTGTGCAAGGCCAGGCCCGCGAGCACCACGTCGAAGGAGTTGAGGCGGCGGGTGAAGCGCAGGTCGACCGACAGCCGCGCCCACGACGAAGCAGCGACGTTCATGTCGGTCGGCACGTGGATGGTGCGTTGACGCCACAGCCGGCCGACCTGCTGCTGACGCAGCAGCCCGACCTGCCACATGCGGTCGGTGACCTGCTCGCTGGCAGTGGTGGCCAGGAACGCCAACCACGTCCGGGTGTCGTTGTGCTGCCGCTGTGCGATCAGCCGGTCGAGGACGACGTGTTGCAGCCAGTCCCTCGGCGGCCAGGGCTGGAGCACTTCGATTCGCCCCTGCTTGAAGGTGATCCGGCCTTCGCCGTACAGCTCGGCGAGCAACGCGGCGGCCAGGCCGTGGTTCAGCGCGGACTCAAACAGGCGTGGCCGGCCATTCTGGTCGTCGTGGGCCATGAACCAGAACTCGTCGGCGAGCAGCGTCGGCCCAGCAGGCGCGTTGCCTACAGCTCGGACGTGACGCTGCGGCGCGGCGGGCTGACCGCCCAAATGCCGAGGGGCCTCGTCGGCTACGCCGGGATGTGTGTACACGGGGCTGACCTTTCTGGGGCACTCGTCGAGGGGCCTTCAGCGGCCGCAGTCTCTGGACGGCGGACGGGATGGCGGGCGAGTTCCTGGTGTGCCCAGGCGTTCTGTTCACAGCTGCCGTCGGGCTTGCAGTGGAAGCAGGTACGACCATCGGCGTGCTGCTTTTCAGTCATGCGCGCGGATGCATACCTGTCGGCTGGGCCGCAGGGCTCGTCGCACCGACTCATGCCGCGCCCGCATACTGACGTAGCGCGGCAACGCAAACCCTGAGGTGCGCCAGGTCGGTGCGGAACTGCGAGAGGGTGACTGCGACGACCTGAAAGACCGCGACTGCCCGGTTCACGTCGACCGTCCCTCATGAAGACGCGGCATCGGCCGCCCGCGCGGCGGCGGGACGGTCTGCATCTGGTCGAGGACCACTCGGTAGTTAGAGCTGGGTTCTACGAGTGCGGGGCTCGTTTGCTCGTCGGGTCCGGTCGTTTGTGTGAGGGCCCGGCCGCTGCGGCGCCCGGACGGTGCGGCGGCGCCTTCGCAATCGATGCCGAAGGGACTGTAGGTTTGGCCGTCGCTGGCGGGGGCGAACCACTTGTGCCGCATCGGCGCTACCTCCTTCAATGGGACGCACTGGACGCACTGTCGGCCCTCCCCGGCACCGACCGCGCCCCGCCCGGTCAGGCGCAGGGGCCACCCTGCGGGCAAGTCGACGAATTGGCGAGCGACGAACAAGTTCATCGCCCATAACTTCTACTGCAAATAACTAAAGATCGAACCCATTGATGTCGTCCACCCCTGCCGCCGCGTTCCGACATCTTGCCGACATCGCCTGACGCTTCCGCAGCTCCTGAGGCTCGGGATCAGACGATTGCCTCCGGCCACCCCTGCCGCATTATGTTGAGAGAGGACAGCCGTCGGTTGTCGTCGGAGAAGTCTCGACGATTCGATGACGCTGGAGGGAGCTTGTTACTGGCGTTGGAGAATCAGTGCAGCATGCCTGCCGGCAACGACGGTTGCGCTGCGGGATTTGGCGCGAGCCGGCTAAAGACGATCACCATTAGCTTCGCCTACCGGCCCGTCGAGGGTAGACCCTCGACATGATCCGAGCCGTTTCCGTCACGATTGGCGAAAAACCGACGCCCGACGCAGCGATCGAATCTCGGGTGGTTCTTGGAAAGAAGCTGACGCAATGCGGAACGATGATGGGCCGACGCGGAGCGATCCAGGGACGGCGCCTGGATCATCCGGCCAGAGGCACTGTTGCCGCAGTCGCCCAGCTGTAGGCGCGGTCGTCTCGACGTAACGCGATCAGCCGAACCTCGCTGATCGTTACTCGGGCCGGAGGCCTGTCACGAAGGTCAGCCAGCCGAGCGCGTATCGGATCCGTGGGCGCTGCTGAGCCGCTGTAGACGATGGTGACATGCGGTCGGAAGCCGTCCGCCGGCTCGGGAACGGTTGGCCACACCGCAGCGACAGCGTCCCGGATGGTGGCGCGAAGATGCTCGACGCGGTCCCAGGGTTGGACCAGCATGCCGATTCCTTCGGCGTCGGGGTCGACGGGGCCGAGAGACAGTTCCAGCGGTGGCAGGACGGCGCATCGTTGCCGAACTTCGGCGACGATTGCGTTGAGGTCCGAGCCGTCGACCTCGTCGGTGAAGCCGAGGCCCTGCATCGTCAGGTGCAGGCCATCGAGCGGCACCAGGTCCAGCCCCGGCATCATCAGGTGCCGCTGCAGGTCGGTGACGAGGTGATGGAGTTCGGGCTGGTGCTCGAACGTGAGATGCCAGGTGTAGAACTGGCGATCGGCTCGCCAGCCCGGGCGCCAGTACCAGTGGCCGGTGAGCTCGGGTAGTTCCCGGTAGGCGGCCCAGCGCTGGTTCAGGCTGGCCAGTTCCCGACTGGTCATGATGGCGATGGTAGAGCCGGAGGAGTCGCGATGCTGACCTGAGTGCGCTCCGCGAGGAGATCCGCAACCTGTCGCAGCTGCGGTTGACGGGCGAACGGCCGGGCGACGGCAAGGAACTGGCGAGCACGTTGGTGAACCGATTCGAGGCGCTGATCGGCAGTGAGGGTGAGCGCCTGCATCGCCAGCGTAGCTGCCTGTTCGGGTTCGGGGTCATCAGTGTGCAGGTGCACGGTGGCCAGGTCGAGGCGGCTCAGTGCCTGCGGACCGCGTAGCCCGGCCGTGTCGAACGCGGCGATGGCGACGGTGAGGTGATCGTCGACGTCTGCGGTGCGGCCGAGGGCCAGGTAGGCGGTTGCCGCATTGGCCGCTGTCCGGGCCTCGCAGTACGGCCCAAGAGCAAGGCTCGTGCTGACCTGGGTGACGGATGGATGGTCGGACAGCATCGCGAATGCTCGGTCGACGGCGCTGTCGACGCCGTAGCGGTCGCCAAGCCGGGCGAGGGCCCGTGCCTGTCCATTGATCGTAAGGCGGATGCGCTGCGGACTCGTGCCGGCGCGGCGCAGCCCGTCTTGAGCGTAGGCCAGGGCGTCGTGGTACTCGCCGGTGTAGAAGGCGATCAAGCTCTGGGTCGCCCGCGCCCACGCTTGCGTCTCGGGCTCGCTGGCGGCGTCGGCGAGGTCGAAGGCTTCAGCGGCGTAGGCGTGCGCGACACGGAAAGCGCCGAGGTCCAAGGCGAGGGCGGCGAGAAGCCCGGACAGGTGGGCGGCGGCGGTGTAGAGCCGAGCTCGCTGTGGCGGGTGTTGCCGGCCTGCCATGAGTTGGTCGACGTAGGCGCGCAACGGTCGCATACGCGTCGTGAGGATGGCCGGCGCGAGGCGTTCGTTGTCATGAATCGCCTGGCGGATCTCCGTTTCGAGGTACGACAGGCGCGCGTCGTCGTCGACAGCGGCCTTCAGCGCCAGTCGACGGGCGTCGATGCTGTCCACGTGTTCCCAGAGACCAGCAGCGTCATCCGCGCGAGGTGCGTCGAAGCTGGTGGGAGAGAGCGCCATCGGCCTCGACGCGGGGCCCACCACCTGCAGGGCAGATCGGCGACGATGCTCGGCTATGCGGTCGTACTCGGCAACGAGCTTGCCCCCGGTCTGCAAAGTGCTGTCACAGCGAACCCAGAATTCCCGGTCGGGGTATTGGTGCCCCGTCTCGGTGCTAGCCACGGAGCTGCGGCCATACTGCACGAGCCGGGCGAGGCCGTGCTGGGTGTGTCCGGCGGCCTTTCGCAACTCGGCGAGTTGGCGGCCGAGCGCACAGCGGGCGGTCTTGGTCTCGTCGCTATTCGCCATTGTCGCTAACCTCCTCCTGCAGACGCTGCGGGACGACGCATCCAGACCGGAGCCGTCAGCCGATCCCGGTCCTACCAGCGCCGCGTGCCGCTGCCGAACGCAGCCAGGGCCAGGGTCACGCGCCCTGCCAGCGCGTCCGGCGGTCGGTCCATTGTGCGATGGCAGCACCCTACGGGACAGCTCACGGGCGTCCAGGTTTGTCGGATTTGGTGTCGGCAGATGCCGACAATGTCGTAACCCGGCCCCCGTCCACCGTCAAGGGCGTCACCCCCTCGAAGGAACTGGCCATCGACGGCATCCAAACAACCAAATGTTGGCGGTGCCGCAGGAGGTCCTGCCGTTACTGGAGCGGATGCGGGCGAAGCCCCGGTCCAGGAAGCGCAGGTGGGGCAGGGACCTCTGCCCCTGCCCCACCTCGTCAGCAGCTTCTACTCACGATCTTTTCGCTCCGGTTTGCGACTGCTCAGCATGCGCACGGTGGTGCTGAGCTTGATCGGTGCCTTCTCGGGGCCCCTGAGGAAGGGGTTGATGTAGACGGGGCGTCGGAGCGCCCTGCCTGGCCCGTGGGGCTGGTTGCGCCAGTGGCCGGACACCCAGAACCGGTTGGTTTGGGAGCGCCCCGAATCCCCTGGCGCCACTCGGCTGCTGGTCGGTCTGGTGCTGCTGTTGGCGCGGATGTGCACGGTCTGCACCTCGGGCGTAGGCCGGTTGCTCCGGGCGTACATCTTGCGGACGGCCTTGTCGATTTCTGCCGCCCGGAATTCAGCGGCCCGCTGCGCGATCAGCAGCCACGTCGCGAGCAGTGCTGCCGTTGGGTGGTCGCCAGGCAGCACGCGCCGCTCGTGAACCTGGTCGGTACTCACCGGGGCGAGCCAGCCCACGTGTTCGCGGAGTCGCTGGAGCGGCTTCCCGTCCAGTCCCCCGCCGACTGTTCGGTAGTTGACCAGTTGCCAGCCGTCGCCGTCGGCGGTCCAGGAGACGGCGGTGATCTGTCGCGTTGTCACCGGTCGTGACCACACGAGCAGTCCGTCCGTCGAGGGCATGAGGTCGCGGCTGACGGTGACCGCGGGAAGTAGCTCTGCGGCGTGTTCGGCCAGGTCGGTGAAGTCGCTGTCGATCCAGAACAGGCGTGACCGGTCCAGGCCGGCGGCGATCTGCTGACGTGAGTCGGTGCTGGTGAGCGTGCCGGGGAGGCCGTCGTCGCCCCGGTAGAAGCGGGCGAGCCGGTCGCGCACCTTGGGCAACTCTCTGGCGGTCATCAGGGTGGCGGGCCACACGGTCGTCGTGATGAGCGTTCGTCCCGGGACCCGAGCGTTCAGGAAGGCCAGGTGCAGCTGCTCGATACGTTCTCGGGCCTGCATGTGGTTGCCGAGCCCGAGTGCCCGTACGGCCCGGTCGACGACCTTGTCGTTTCTGCCTTCGTCGATGTAGGTCTGGCAGGTTGCGCACGCCGCCCATGCGTCACCGAAGTTCTGCACCAGTCCCCCGGCTTCGCCGACGAGGACAGCGGCGACCTCGCCGCCGAGGAGCGTCCACGTCGGGTGGGGGTCCCCGCAGAAGTCGCAGGTGCGGCGCACCGCGTCGAGCTGGTTGACGGGAATGGGTACTGGCTGGTGTCCGTCGGTGGCGACCTGGGCCGGATGCGCGTACGTGGGCGGCATACCGGTGGTGTTCAGCGGGGAGAGGCAAGTCCCGCAGGCCATGTCCTCGTGGGCGGACGTCATGCTGTCGCCTCCCCATTCGGTTGCCCTCGGTCGCGCAGGCGAGGCCCTCGACGGACGTCGGGGGCAGGCATCGCCATGCCGGGCTCGTAGATCGCGTGGCGGTTTCGACCGTGGTGTTTGGCGTGGTACATGGCGATGTCGGCCCGGCGTAGGGCCGCCTCTTCGAACGGGTCGGTGGCCTCAGCAAGCGCCAGGCCGACGCTGGCGGTGACGGTGACCGCGAGGGGTTCGCCGTCCGCGGTGAGTTCGACGGGCTTGGAGCACAGCTTCACGATGGTGTCGGCGATGCGAGCCAGGCCGTCGGTGCGGACGGGCAGCAGTGCTGCGTACTCGTCACCGGCAAGCCGCGCGGCTGTGCCGCCGAGAAGTGTGACGAGGGCGCGGATGCGCCCGCCGATCTCGACCAGGACGTCGTCTCCTCGGCCGTGGCCGTGGGTGTCGTTGACCGACTTGAAGTCGTCGAGGTCGATCAGGACGACGATGATGGGCCCGGCGCTGTGGGCCTCGGCGAGGGAGGCGTGAGCGGCGCGCAGTCCGGCGCGATTGAGCAAGCCGGTGGCCGGGTCGTGTTCCAGCTGCCAGAGAGCGTCGGTGAGTCGGTCGCCGAGTCGGCAGATGAGTGGCCACATGGTGAGGCTGCCGAGGATGAACGCCACCAAGGCGGTGGCGATCATGATCAGTGGTAGGGACACTGGTGTCCTCCAGTTCAGGGAGAACCCGGGACGCACACGTTGTCGAGGCGGGGCGTCCCGGGTCCTGATACGACGACGGCCCGCCTTGAGGGCGGGCCGTTCTTTCTGTATGTGCCGGCCGGGTCGCGGCCGTGGTTCTCACATGAGAGGCGCCGTCAGCAGAGCGACAGCAGGCGGCTGACGAAGGCCGGTCTGCCAGCCGATCGACCGGGCCTCACGATCCGGGCTGGCTTGCGCGCTCCTCGGCCAGCTCAATGATCTTGTCGCGGCGCGGGGTGGAGAGGCCGGCGAGCAGCTCAACGAACTGCTGTTCCTGTGCGGTGACGGGTTCGGCGAACGCCGCCTTGTACGCGAGGCGTGCTGCCTCGTGTGCGGCCTCGATCGGGCCGCTGTGGTCGTAGGCGGTGGCGCCCTGACGCAGTTGCTCAGCCGCAGCGAGGGGGTCACGGGAGAGCGTCACGTCGTGGAGGCGGAAGTTCGCGGGAAGGTCCGCTGCGCTGATCGCCGTGGTCAGGCAGAGGTTGGCCTGGACGTGGTAGGCGTAGGCCTCAGCGCGGGCCGGCGTCTCGCCGCGAGCCCGCACGGCGGCGCGATCGGCGTGCCAGCGCAGCCGAGCTTCTTCGGCCTGTCTCGCGAGGGCGAGCAGGATGCGGCGCGTGGGATCCATCGTGTTCCTCCTGGTGTCGAAGGGCTTCGGCTATTTGGTTCCGGGGTCGGTCGCGTCGGTGGCGATTGCCTGCTCGAACACCGATGGCGGGAGCCCGGCGTGCAGCGCCTGCTGCAACAGTTCGGCGAGTTGGTATGTGGGGTCGACCTGCAGGGCCCGCTCGGTTGCCATGGCAGCCAGGGCGCCGTCACCGCAGCGCCATGCGGTGACGGCAAGCAGGGTGGCCGGTGCAGGAACGAGCGCTTCCTCGGCACGGCGGGTGACGTCGGCCCAGAACGTGACGTGCCCGTCGTGCGGCAGGGTGAGGTCCACGGCAAGGTCGCGCACCGAAGGCCGCTTGAGGAGCACCGTGAGCCAGGCCACCTCCTCGTCGGTGAGACGCTCCCCGCCGTCGTGCTGTCGTAACGCGTCGCGGACCGCTTGTGCGCCGGCCTCGTCCCCGCCTCTACTCCCGGCGGCGCTCAGCGCCTTCAAGCGGGTGGCTGCCGCCCTGGTGGCCCGGCGGATGCCGTCGCGGCCGGCCCCGGCGACGGGCGCGAAGCGGGCTGCCACGGCTGCCCTGTCCGGTAGCGCGACCAGTCCCGCAGCGGTTGCCTGCACCGCGACGAGGGAGGTGGTGGGGTCGAACGGGGTGCCATGTGGTGGGCAGCAGGCTGGGTTGTCGCAGGTGAGGTTGAAGATCTGGGTGCCGGTGACCCGCAGCAGCTCCCGGACGGTCATTCCGCCGGTGGTGAACGTCTCGGCGATGGTTGTCAGCGCCGGGTCGAGACGGTCGGCGCTCCCGTATCCGACGATCATGAGCTCGGTGATCGGCTGCTGTTGCGACACGACCGAGACCAGGTAGGTGGCGAGGTCGAGAAGATGGCTTGCGGGGGCGTCGACGGCGGGCGAATCGCCGCGGGCGGCAAAGATGATCCGACGCTCCCTGCAGGCGATCACGGCGATGCTGCCGTCGCTGGGTCGAAAGCCGAGCAGGTACGGCACCGCGGTCACCAGGTCGCCTGGGGATCGTACGGTCAGCTTGTTGTTTATGAACGACATGAGAATCTCCAGTGCGGATCTCGGGGGCGGCAGAGGACAGGTTTCAGTCGAGGTCGGGGTTGAGGTAGAGGTCGACACCGACGCTCTCGACGCTGGCGGTCACCGTGATCAGGTGGTGGTCGAAGTCCGGCAGCGCACGGGCCATGGCGGCGCGGACGAGAGCTTCAGCCGTCGCGGTCGCCTCGTCGGCGGTGGCGTGGCCGCGGAGCCGCATCTCGTACTCGTACCGGCATGGCATCCGCCAGCCGTCCTGGTCGACGGTGGCGTACTCGGGGAGGGCCCAGCCGTACGCGGTCCACGGCCGTGTCTCGTCCGGACTGCCGCTGGTGGCCGCCCGAATCACGTCTCGTGCGGCGTCGCAGGCGTCCTGGACCGTGCCGGGGCCGGCTGGCAACGTCAGGTCGGCGGTCACCGTGACCTGGTGCGCCCGAGGCAGCCGGTCGAGCCCGAGGTCGACCAAGAACCCCTCGACCCGCTCAGCCATGTGTTGGTAGATGCCACCGAACTCATCGTCGATCAGGGCACGAATCGCTCGGGTGCGGATGCTGCGCCTCAGGTCGGCGAGTGCCTGCACCGCCGCGTCGCGCGTCGCTGTCGCCGTGTGGAGGTCGTCGGCGAGTCCGGTCCACTCCGCTGGGCCGTCTGCGGGGCGTGCGTCGACGTCGCCCCGTGGGACGTCGTCAAGTCCCCCGGGGGCCTGCCACGTCAGGCCGGTCACCGTGATGTCAGCGTCAGCCAACGCAGGTAGGCGGCTCTCGACGATCGCGCGTGCGGTTTCGTGCGCGTCGGTCTCCCGGGTCGCCGTGGCCCAGGTCTGGAGCCTGACCTGCACGGTGATGCGGTACTGCTGCGGCCCGGGTTGATCGCTTTCGCTGGGCACGGGTGTCACGTCGATGACGTGTTCCGGATAGACCGCGACTGCCGGCTGCAGGTGGCGCAATTCGTCCGGCACTCCGAAGCGGGCCTGCTCGCGGGCCTCGTGAAGGTCGGTGTGCGACCGCGTGTGCGACAGCTGCGCTTCGGCGGATACGGTCCACCGCTCCGGCAGAGGTTCCAACCCCCAGGTGGCTAGGGCGTCTTCGCAGCCGGGCCGGCAGATCAGCCCGCTCTGCAGCGCGTCGATGAGCGCGGAGCGGGCTTCGTCGGCCAGGGACTGCCGCTGCTCAACGGCGGCGGCCGCTTCGGCGTGCAGCGTACGGATCTGGATCGCCATGCTCTCGTCGGTCATCGCCGCACCGCCCGGTCGACGACGGTCGAGGGCCGGGCGTCAGTGACCAACTCGTCGTGTGCGGCCGTCGTCTTGAGGTGGGCCAGGCGGGTTCCGCTGTTCGGGCCGACGAAGGGGCCGACACCACTGAGGATGCCGGGTGGGGTGACGCTGTGCTGGTCGGCACGAATGCCGCGGTGTTTCGGGTAGAGCATCTGTCCTCCTCGGGGACATGCAGAACGCGGCCGTCCCGAAGGACGACCGCGTGAAGGGATGGGGGTGCCGCGCCCCGAGCGCATTGGCGAAGGGCGTGCTTGTCGTGCCAGATCCGAGGCTGGCGGCGGCGGCCGACCGGGAAGGTGGGCGCGATGCCGTCGCGGGAGGCGTCAGATCGGAGGCACGTGGAGAAAGGGAGTGAGCGTTCAGGCTAGCCGTGCTGGCAGCCCCGGCGGCTGGGCTGTCAGGTTCGGTCTCCGGACGGAAACTGACAACCCGGCAGTGCCCGCCCTCCTGTCAGGTCTGCCCGTCGCAGCGCTCACAGCAGAACTGCGGTACGCCCATGGCGGTTCGCTTCTGGGACCCGTCCGCGACGTTCAGGGTCCCTGAACGTCGCGGACGGTGTTGGTCAGCAGCGACGCAGGACCAGCACGTCCTCGTGTGCCACCAGATGCACGGGGATGCCCTCGTCGCGGGCACGGCGGACAGCCAGGAGCCCGAACATGTTGGCCCGGTGCACGATCTGCCCGTCACGAACGGCGGCGAGCATCGCCGCGCACCGCTGCACCGGGGTCAGCCCGACCGACTGCGCGACGGCCAGCAGCTCGCCGGGCAGGTCGATCAGGTCGTCCCGCTGGCGACGTACCGGCCGGCAGGTGATCACCACGGTTCCGCCAGGGCGCAGCAGTTGGTAGCTGGCGGCCAGGATCACGGCGAATCCGTCGAGCAGGCGCGACCAACCCGTGTAGGCCAGGTTGCCTCGTTCCCGGTCCCCATAGTGGTGGTCCCGCTTGCGTACCCCGGTACTTGTCGTGCGCACGAGGCCGTGGGTCCCGCGCCCGTAAGGCGGTGAGGTGAGCACAAGGCTCACCCGACTGACCACGGACGCGGGCACCAGATCGAGCAGGCCCCTGGCGTCGCCGGTGAACACCTGTGCCGTGCCCGAGGCGCCCTGCGAGGCCGCGAAGGCGACGTTGGCCTGGGCCAACGCGGTGAACCGGGGCTCGATGTCGATACCAATCCCCTGTCGGCCGAGATGCACGGCCTCGACCAGCGTGGTGCCGGACCCGCACATCGGGTCGAACACCAGGTCGCCGGGCGCGGTGTACGAGCTGATCGCGTGCGCCGCCAGGTGGGGCAGCATCTTTCCGGGATGGCTGGAGGTTTCCGGGACGTAGCGGCCTCGCCGCTGGTCCCGGGCTGGTTGTTGGCAGGTCAGCCATACCGAGGTGACCGGCAGGGGCTCAGTCATCGGTGTCCCCGATCTCCGTCGCGCTCCGGGTCAGAATCAGCACGTCGGTGTGGATGTCCAGCTGCGCCCGCTGGCCACGCCGAGGCGGCCGGTCGGCCGCCACGACGTGTTGCAGGTACGCCAGCCTGGCCCGCTTGGCGGCGACGACGACATCGGCTGGTGCGACGACGTCGCCGTGCGGCAGCAGCACCGCCACGCAGCCGCCCGCCATGAGGCTTGCGCGGCAACGGACGAAGAACTCGACCGGTGAAGCAGCGTCGTCGACCGGCCAGCCGGTGACGATCAGTGCCGCCGCCTCCCGGCCCCAGCCGAGAGGCCGGGAGGGGTGCAGGTGGCTGCGGCGGTGCGCGGCGATGACCGCGCGGGCCAGCTGCGGCCCCACGGCCAGGTCGATGACCAGATCAGACGGGTGGGTGAGGTTGTGGACCAGCCGCACGCCCATCGCGTTGGACATGGTCTCGCCTCCCTGCGGGGCGGGGACCGGCCAGACGGTGATCGGCACGGGCGGGTCGCCGGGCACCACGTCCCCCACGGGGACCGGCGCGCGGCGCAGGTTTCTATCGGTCATGGGCACGGTGGCCCCCGGACCGGCAGGGCGTACTGACGATCCCTAGTGCGCTGCTGACAGGCCGATCGAACCCGCCCCCGGTCTGACAGGACCCGTAGCCCCTGACCGTCTGACAGTTGAGGCCGGCGGGCGCGGGGCCGTCCTGACGGCGGCGAACCTGACAGAACCGGACACGGCCTGCCTCAGTCTGGCAACGGCCTCTGGTGTCAGATCGGGCTGCCCCAATCGAGATCACGGGCCTCCACACACCGGCGGAGTGCTCTTTTCGAAGGGGACATCACCATGGCAACGACCACCCGCACGAGGACGGCCGGCACGGCGCTGACCACCGCCGAGAAGGCATTCGAGTTACTGACCTGCGAACCCGCACCGCTGGTGTTCGACGCACGCCCGGTGCCGGGACTGCCGGCCACGACGATGCCGCTGGACGAGCTGCGCCAACTGCTGATCTTCGAGCGCTACGACAGCGACACCACCGACGAGCTGTGGCGGCAACTCGCCCACCACGCCCGCGAATGGGGACCGGCCTGGGTTGTCGGTGCGATCGGCGTGGCGCTGCCCGCGCTGACGCGCCTTGCGGCGAAGATCAGTCGCGGCCACGTCCGGCACGCCGACGACGTGGACTCCGAAGTCCTGGCCGGATTCCTTCAGGCACTGCGTACGGCGGACCTCGCCCCGCCCCGGCTATGGCTACGGCTGTGCTGGGCGGCCTGGCGCGCTGGCGCCACAGTCGTCCAGGCCGACGACGGCGAGGAACTTCCGACCGATCTGTCGACCGGCTCGCGTTCGCCGAGGATGCCGTACGGGCACCCGGACCTGTTGCTCGGTCGGGCAGTCACCGCCGGTCTGATCTCGGCCGAGGCCGCCGAACTGATCAGTGCGACCCGCTTCGGCGACGCGCTGATCGAGCACCTGGCCGCTGAGCGGGGCGTGACCGCCTCGGTCCTGCGGATGCGCCGCCGTCGTGCCGAGCGCATCGTGGCTGCCGCTGTCTCGCGAGGCGACCTGTCCAGCCCGATCCGCTCGTTCAGCCGCCGCGAAACCGCCATGGCGGCCTGACAACACCCCTGAAGATCTCGACACGAGGCCGTCCCGAGGCTCGCCCGGGGCGGCCTCTTCGCGTTTGCGGCGCCCCGGCATCACCACCTGCATCGCGACCGGTCTTGTCAGGGCGTGACAGGCAGGCAGCGGGTTCGATCGACCTGACAGCCGAGATCTGAGCAGTGCATGTCATCCACGGCATGCCCGCCCGGTGGGGACCACTCTTTCCGGCGAGGCCACTGGTCCGGCATGGCTGGCGCGGCGTACTGACACCGCACCCCCCTTCGTATGAGGCAAGGGAGGAGCGCCCCCACCGGACCACACGGACCCTCGCCCGGTCCCCACCGCGGCGGCCCGCAGATCTCCATGGAGTGCTCGATGCACCTGGCTCTGTCAGTCCTGTCTGATCTCGCCGCCGCCACCCCCACGCCCATGCCCAAGCCGCCCAACAGCATCAACGATGTCATCTCCGGCATCACTGGCTGGATCATGGGCATCATCGCGCTGGTCGCGACGATGTTCCTGGTCATCGGCGGCCTTCGGTACATGGCCGCCGGAGGAGACCCCGCCCAGGTCGAACAAGCGAAGGGCAACTTCAAGTCCGCGCTGATCGGCTACGCCCTCGCTGTGCTGGCCCCGGTCATCCTTCAGGTGCTGCAGGGCATCCTCGGCGGCTGAGGCATCCGTCATGACCAACCACGTGATGAACGGTCTGGTCAGATGGCTCGCCGAGAAGGTCGTCGACCTTCTCGGCGGCCTGCTCGCCTTTCTGGCCTCCTCCATCTTCGTCTCGCCGGACGTCACCGTCCTGCCGCAGGTAACGTCGATCGCCGGCAGAAGCGCGCTGGTCGTCAACGCCTGCTTCGTCATCGCGATCATCGCCGTGGGCGTCGCCACGATGGCCGCCGACTCGGTCGAGATGCGCTACGGCGTCAAGGAGTTGGTCCCCCGGCTCGTCGTCGGATTCGTTCTCTCCGCATTCGCGGTTCCGCTGACCAGCGTGCTCATCGACATCGCCAACGCGCTGACGGTGGCGATGATCGGCACAGCCGCGCCGACCACCGAGGCCGTCAACTTCGTCGAGGTCCGCATCACCTCGGCGATGACCGACGAGAGCGCCACCCTCCTGATGGCCATCGTCGGGCTGCTCATCGTCGTACTGATGTTCATGCTCGTCGGCAGCTGGCTCGCTCGGATCGGAGTACTGATCATCCTGGCCGGGATCGCGCCGGTGGCGCTCGCCTGCTACGCCACACCTTGGACGCAGGGCGCCGCGCAACTCTGGTGGCGCACCTTGCTCGGTTGCCTGGCCACCCCCACGCTGCAGGCGGTCGCGTTCTCGGCAGGCATCAACCTGCTGACCGACCCCGGCTCGAACCTGCCGGTCCTACTCGGCCTGCCCGGCTCGGACGCGCTGAACCTCATGCTCGTCATCGTCGTGCTCTGGGTCACCATCAAGATCCCCGGAATGATGGGCCGCTACGTGCCCCGGGCCGGGCCACCGAGCGCCGGCGGGATGCTGCTACGAGCGGTGTTCATCCAGGGGGCAAGCCGGCGCCTGCCACTCGGCCGGCTCACTGCTGCCGTGCGAGGCGGACGATGACCGACGACGACACCACTGCGCGGGCCGCCCGTCCAGACGGACGCCGCGTACTACCCTCTCTGCGGTCGTTGGTGGGATTGGGCTGGACTTGGTTCGAAGCCGGGGCGTATCGGCCTACTCGGTGTTGCTGAGAGCGCGTAGTGCTCCTTCGGCGAGGACGTGTCCCGCCTTGACGGAGACGGCCAGATCGGGTGCGTTCAGCCAGTCGGGGTCGTGGCTGTCTTCCCACGCGACGATGTCCGTCGCGGCGACGAGTGCCTGGCCGTCGCGGGTTTGCACGAGTGCTTCGGCCAGCTGCAGGTATGCGCCGGGTTGGGTGCCGTCGAGCTCTTGCGCCATGCTGGTGATCTGATCGCCGATCTGACGCCCGTGGTGGGGAAACAGGGCAGCCAGGCAGGCCAGCACGAATCTCACCGCGGGTGGCTCGGTCTCCCAGCGTGTGAGCAACGTCGGCACCTGCTCGTCAACGCTGAAGTGGACGTCCAGGCTCCAGGCTGCTGGTTGGGGCGGACGGCCCTCGGCTGCGGCGCGGTCTGCGTCGGCGAGCAGTTCGTCAGCCCATCGGTCAGCGGCGACCAGCAGCCATGCGTAGAGATCGAGCCGTTGTTTGGCGGGCAGCGCCCGGGACGTGATCATGCGCGTGAGAAACGGCAGCGCGGGCGGGGTAGCCGAGTAGCAGGTTCCCTGGTGCAGCAGGTTGTCCCCGAACAACTCGTCCAGGGTCTGGTCCCATTCGCCGAAAGGGTCTGCCAGTGCCCGCAGCAGGTCGGGGATGTCCTCCGCGCTGCCGTGGGCATGGCTGAGCTCTGTCCATGGGATCTCGTCCAGGTCAGACAAGTCGATGGGCGTGTCCTCAGCGTGGTCGGGAGTCAAGGCCAGCGGTGCGGCCGGTGGTGGGTTGACGACCACGATGCTGGGCGTCGGGGGCCGTGCGCCGGGGTTGGTGCACACGATCGGCGCATCGGGACCGCGGAGGATCTGCACCATGCTCACGTCGCAGCGACTTCCGCCCTCCGGGTAGCCGCCGTGCTGACGGGCGATGACGGCAGCGGCGCGCCCGACCGCGTCGATCGTCCGATGTCCGGTCACGGAGACCGGATACGGCCCTTCATCCACGGCGCTCACCATCCATCCGCCGCGAGGCGACGGCCGGGCCGTGACATAGGCGAAACCGTGCGACGCCAAGGCTTGAGCCAGCTCGTGAGCGTGTGTGTCGTCAGGCACGACGAACTGGTGGGTGCCCGCCATCGCCGACCAGCCGGTCATATCGTCGCCTCCGATTGTCGGGACCGCCTCGGTAAGACTGCCATGATCACGGAGATCCCGGCTGGTGCATCCTCGCGGCCCATCTCGTGCTCACCCGACTGTTCCGGGCGGTGAGACAGGCCCATCCGACGGTGCGGTGGCAGCTGGGAGACATGGGGGGCGCAGTTCACGCGAAGCGGGGCGGCCAGCTTCGCCCCGTGCAAACGGCCGGTGAGCAGGGGCAGTTCGGCCCTCGCTCATGCTGTCCTTGAGGCCGGGTAGGAGGCGGTCGTTGACATCCGACAGGTCGTAGACGCCGTCGGCGTCGACCAGCAGCGTGTCGGTGAGCCGGGCCAGCTCCAGCGGCCGGGCTAACTCGCCGGACGAGCGCGCGGGCCGGGACACTTCCAGGCCGAAGATCGTGCCTACCTCGCCCGGCAGGCCTGGGCCAGCAGTTCGGTGAGCCCGTTACGTTGAGCGCCGAACCGGCCGGACACGCCAAGGTCGGCGTGGATGGTCAGTACCCCGCCGGGCGCCCAGCCCATTTCCACCGCGGTCGCGGCCAACCCGTACTGGCGTTGGTGGGCTCGCCGTGAATGCGGACCTGCAGCACGTCGACTGGCGGACGTACACCACCGCCAGCCTGCCGCGAGGCGACGCGGTGATCTTCGACGTCGCCTTCACCGCGACCTACCTGAGCCTGCAGCACCGCGGCGGCCATCTTCGCCACGGCCATCACGGCCTCGACCTGGTCCCAGCCGGCGCCCACGCCTCATCCTCGTCCGCGCCGTCCGGCCAATGATCCCCCACCGTTCACAACAGATTGGACTGTTGCTCATCTCCGGTAGCGGCGCGCAGCCGGGCTGCGAGGGCGTCGACGAACTCTCGGGCTGCGGTGAGCCCATCCACCGCCAGCCGGTTCGGCTGAGCCTGCGAACCGCGGCCGGTCCACGACTGCGGCAAGGAGATCCGCCGCTTGCCGCAGTCGATCTCGCACAAGAACACCAGCACGCCCTTCAGTCGGACGGCGAACAGCACTGGCAACTCATGGTCCACCAATGCATGGAAAAGGGTGTGTAACGAACAATGAACCCGAGAAAGAGCTCCTACGACGAGCCCTACAGAGCTCGTGTCCCGGCCAACGTCAACGAGCCCGACCGTATCGCGTTCGGGCTGACGTTCCGGCAGCTCGGCATCATCGGCGGCGTCAGCCTGGCCGGGTTCGGTCTCTACCGCGCCTTCCGACATCTCCTCCCACCAGCAGTCTGGATCATCGCCGGGGTCGTCGTGATGGCAGGCACCGTCGTGGTGGCGCTCGGCCGCCGTGACGGCCTGCCGCTGGATGTGTGGCTGCGACACGGGTTGATGCTGTCCCGTAGCCCGCGCACGCTCGCGCCCGGGACGGCGCGGGAAAGCGCGGTCGCGGACGTGGTCGGAAAGTCGAGCGTCCCGGCACCGCTGCGCTCTCCGGTCACGACGCTCAGCCCGAACGGCGTGCTCACCAGCGAGGGCAGCGACAAGGTCGTGATCGCTTGCGGCACCACGAACATCCACCTGCGTACCGGCGGCGAGCAGGCAGCATTGCTGGACGGATTCGGTCGGTTCCTCAACAGCCTGACCGGGCCTGCGCAGATCGTCGTGGCCGCCCAGCGGCACGACCTGACCGTGTACGCGCAGGCGACCGTCGACCACGCGCCGCGCCTGCCGCATCCGGCGTTGCAGGCCGCCGCCGACGACTACGCCGAGTTCCTCCTCGACCTCGACCACGAGCGTGATCCGCTGCGCCGACAGGTCCTGGTCGTCGTCACCGGAGAACACGCGGCCGACACCGCCGTGCGTGCCCTGTCCGGCCTCGGCGTCGAAGCCGCGGCGCTCGACGGGCCGGCCGTCGCCGCCGCGCTGGCCACCGCGGTCACCCCCTTCTCTCCCCCACCGCCTGGCCCTCGCGCGGTGCCCGGCGCCCCGATCACCCTACGGAGGACACCGTGAACCTGTTGAGACCCAACAAGAAGAGCATCGCGGCCGGGGAGGGCATGCCCTCCCCGGCCGCGTTGTCGGTCACCCCGTGGCACGTGCAGGTCGGCGACGGGTACGCCGCCACCTACGCGGTGTGCGGCTACCCGGCTGAGGTCGGCCCCGCCTGGCTCGATCCGCTGCTGTCCTACCCCGGCCGCGTCGACGTCGCGGTGCACCTGGACCCGGTAACGCCGCAGCTGGCCGCGCCGATGCTCAAACGCCAGCGGGCCCGCCTCGAATCGTCCCGACGGTTGGACGCCGACCAGGGCCGTTTGGGAGATCCGATGGTGGAGGCAGCGGCGGCCGATGCCGCCGACCTCGCCGAGCGCGTCGCGCGCGGAGCGGCGAAGCTGTTCGAGGTCGGCATCTACGTCACCATCCATGCCCGTGACCTCGACGAGCTGCGCGCCGTCACTGCGGGCGTGAAGTCGGCCGCCGCCAGCGTGCTGCTCGACCTGCAGCCGGCCACGTTCCGCCACCAGCAGGGCTGGGTGGCAACGCTGCCGGTCGGCGTGGACCCGCTGCAGATGCGCCGAATCCTCGACACCACCACCCTCGCGGCAGCGTTCCCGCTCGCGTCGGCGGACCTCGCCGCTCCCGCACCCGGCATCGTCGCCCCGCCCGAGGGCGTGCTCTACGGGGTCAACACCACGTCCAACGGCGTGGTCATCTGGAACCGGTGGGCACAGGACAACCACAACAGCGTGGTCCTGGCACGAAGCGGCGCGGGGAAGTCGTACTTCGTCAAGCTCGAAGTGCTGCGCAACCTGTACCAGGGCACCACGGTCAGCGTGATCGACCCGGAGGACGAGTACGCGCCCCTGGCCGAGCACGTCGGCGGCACCGTCGTGCAACTCGGCCAACCGGACGTTCGCATCAACCCCCTCGACCTGCCCGCCGACAATCGACCCGACACGCTCACCCGCCGCGGGCTGTACCTGCACACGCTGATCTCGGTCATGCTCGGGGCTGCTCCCCCGCCGGCTGAACGCGCTGCCCTCGATCGGGCCATCACCGCCACCTACGGCCGCGCCGGGATCAACGCCGACCCGGCCACCTGGACCAGGCCGGCGCCGCTGCTACGGGACCTGGCCGAGGTGCTCGCCGCTGAGGATGACCCAAGCGCTGGGCAACTCGCCGCCCGGCTGGCCCCCTGGATCGTCGGAAACTTCGCCAGCCTGTTCGACGGGCCGACCACCACCGTCCCAGGCGGGCACCTGGTGGTGTGGTCGCTGCGGCACTTGCCCGACGAACTGCGCACCGTGGGCACGCTGCTGGCTCTCGACTCCATCTGGTCGAACATCGACACACCGGCCACGGGCATCCGCCAGCGGCGGCACCTCGTCGTGGTGGACGAAGCCTGGCTGCTGATGCGCGACGGCGAAGGCAGCCGGTTCCTGTTCCGGATGGCCAAGGCCGCCCGGAAACGGTCCGCCGGCCTGTGCGTGATCACCCAGGACGCGGCCGACGTGCTCTCGACCGACCTCGGCCTCGCCGTGGTCGCCAACGCCACGACACAGGTCCTGATGCGGCAGAGCACGCAGTCGATCGACGCAGTGAGTGAGGCGTTCAACCTGACCGCCGGAGAGTCGCGGCTGTTGCTGTCGGCGCCCAGAGGCGAGGGCCTGCTCGTCGCCGGGCGCAGCCGCATCCCCTTCCGCAGCGTCGGCTCGGCCGCAGAGCACCAGCTCGCGGTGACCGGTATCGGGGAGGAGAAGTGATCCTCGCCGCCACCCCGACGTGGCCCGCCGAGACATGGCGCTGGGCCATCGCCCGGCCGTGGCTCGGCTTCCTCGCCGCCGCCGCGACCGTCGCAGTGATGCTCGGCCACGACCAGGTTCTCGCCTGGCGGCACCGACGGCTCACGACTGGTGCGCGATGGGTGACCATCGCCGCCCCACCGCAGGTCACCGCCGAGACCGCCGCCGCGTTCTGGACCACCCTCATGGGCGTGCTGACGCCCTCAGTGTGGCGCCGGCGTGTCTTCGGCTACCCGCACGTCGCCTGGGAGTACACCTGGACCGGCCGCGTCCTGACCATCCGGGTCTGGGTGCCCGGTACGGTGCCGCCCGGCGCGGTCGAAGCCGCCGTCCGCACGGCCTGGCCCGCCGCCACTCTCACCACCACAGAAGCCGCCGCGCCGATCCCCGCAGAGGTGGGCGAAGAGGTGGGCGGGGCGCACTGGCCGCAGCACACCGACGTGCTGCCGCTGCGTAGCGAGCACGACTCCGATCCGCTGCGGGCGCTGCTCGCGGCCGGGGCCGAGGTGCATCATCGCGAACACGCGTGCGTGCAGATCCTCGCCCGCCCGGCAGCCGCCCGCCGCGTACGGGCAGCTCGGCGGACGGCGGCGAACATCAGCATCCACCCACGCGGGCGGCCCGACGTGGCCGCCCGCGCCCTCTCCGGCGCGGCGGGGCTGGCCCTCGAACCTCTGCTGTGGATTCTCGACGTAGTCACGTCCAGCTCGGCCCGGCCCGGCGGCCCAGCCACGGTTGGGCGGGCGGCCGAGCGGGATCCGGTGGCCAACGCCGAGGCCCGCACGCTCGTGGACAAGGCCGTACGGGTGCCGCACTTCGAGGTCGCGGTCCGGTTCGCCGTCGCCACCGACCCTGACAAGACGCCACCGGACGCTCGGCGGGCGAAGCAGACCCGTGAGCGCCTGGTCGGGCTCGGCCACACCATCGCCTCGGCCGCCGCCACGTACACCGGCCCGAACCGGCTGCGGCGGATGAAGATGCCGCAACCGGTCGCTGCCCTCGCCGGGCGGCGGCTGCGACGGGGGTTCCTCGCCACCGTGCCGGAACTCGCCGCCATGGCCGCGTTGCCCCAGGACCTCGCAGTGCCCGGCCTGGATCGGGCTCGGGCCAAGGCTGTGCCGGCGCCCGTTCAGGTGCCTTCCGGTGGGCGAGGCGTGAAGGTGCTGGGCCGGTCGCAGCTCGGCCACAGCAGCGTCGGGCTGAAGGTCACCGACGCCCGCCAGCACGTGCACGTGGTCGGCAAGACCGGCGTCGGCAAGTCCACGATGTTGCTGAACATGATCCTCGGCGACATCAAGGCGGGGCGTGGGACAGTGGTCATCGACCCGCGCGGGGACCTGATCACCGACATCCTCGACCGGCTGCCGGCGTCGTACGCGCAGAGGATCGCGATCATCGACCCGGACCAGGAGAATCCCGCATGCTTCAACCCCCTTGACGACGGCGGTGACCGGCACCTGGCCGTCGACAACCTCGTCGGGATCTTCGCGAAGATCTTTCAAGGTCAGTGGGGGCCGCGAATGGACGACACCATGCGGGTCGCGTGCCTGACGCTGATGCGGCACGCGAAACCGACGCTGAGCCTTGTGCCGTCGCTGTTGCAGGATCGGGAGTTTCGGGGCAGGTTCACCCATGGTCTGGACGACCCGGACGGCCTCGGTGGTTTCTGGCTCTGGTACGACGGCATCAACGAGCAGTTCCGCGGGCAGGTCATCGCGCCCGTGCTCGCCAGGCTACGGGCCTTTCTGCTGCGGGACTTCGTCAAGAGTGTCATCGGCAATGCCCACTCTTCGTTCGACATGGGCAAGATCCTCGACGGTGGGGTCCTGCTGTGCCGGCTACCCAAGGGCATCCTCGGCGAAGAGACCAGCCGCATCCTGGGCTCGCTGATCGTGGCCCGGGTGTGGCAGGCCGCCATCGCGCGAGCCACCGTCCCCGAAGACCAACGCAAGGACGCATGCCTGTACGTGGACGAATGCCAGAACTTCCTCACGCTGCCAGGCAGCGTGGGAGACATGTTGGCCGAGGCGCGCGGGTTCCGCCTCGGGCTCGTGCTGGCGCACCAGGATCTCGCCCAGCTGCCCCACGACGTGGCGGCTGCGGTGTCCGCCAACGCGCGCAGCAAGCTGTTCTTCACCGTCGACCCAGCCGACGCCAGGGAACTGTCCCGGCACACCAGGCCCGAGCTGGACGAGCACGACCTCGCCCACCTCGACGTCTACACCGCCGCCGCCCGGCTGCTGGTCGGCAACCGTGAACTGCCCGCGTTCACCTTCATCACCAACCCACCCACGCCCGTCGTGGGTGAGGCGACGGCGATCCGGCAGGAGTGCGCCGCCGCCCACCGCCGTGCCGGTGGCGAGCCACCGATGCAGCAGCTCGCCCGCACCGCGATGAAGCGGCGCATGAACTCACACGACCGCTGACCACCGGGGCCGCTCGTTCGAGGGCTCGGCTGGGTGCGGCACCGGGGGCTCGTCTGGGGGCGTCCACGACACGAGGACCCAAGCGAGCCCCCCGCACTCGGCCTGTCAGGTACCTGGCCTGGCCAAACCTGACCGCTGGCCGGGCCGCCACCAAGATCGAAACATCCAGACTCCCTACGGGATTCTCTCTCCACGGGGTGAGCCATCCATGCCACCATCACGCTCCGCCAACCTTCTGGCCATCTATCCCCACATCACCAGCCGTGACCGCCTCCTGCTTCAGCTACTCGACGATCACCAGGTCCTCACCACCGACCAGATCCACCGCATGCTGTTCCAGGCTCGTCGTACCTGTCAGATCCGCCTGGGTGAGCTGTTCGGGCTGGGCCTGCTGGACCGGTTCCGGTTCGCCCGCGACGGCGGTGGCAGCCAACCGTGGCGCTGGACGCTCGGCCACAACGGGCACCGGTTCCAGGCCGCCGCCCACCAGCGGCCCGAACCCACCCTCCGGACGAGTCGGCAGACCGTGCAGCGGCTGTCTGCGAACCCGCACCTGGCGCACCTGCTCACGGCGAACGAGTTCTTCGTCCGGCTCACCGCGTACGCCCGCCGGCAACCGGAGGCGCGGTTGGACCGCTGGTGGTCCGAGTCGCTGACCACCAGGCAGTACCGGACCATCACCGCAGACGGGCACGGTCTGTGGAGCGTCGGCGACGCCACGGTCGGGTTCTTCCTGGAAGCCGACACCGGCACCGAACCGCTCGGCCGGGTAGTGGCCAAGCTCGACCGGTACGCGCAGCTGATCCGCCGCGGCGGCCCCCGCTACCCGGTGCTGTTCTGGCTCGGCAGCGAGCAGCGCGAGGAACACCTCCACCAACTCCTGCACGCCCGACGCGGCGACGTCCCGGCCGCGACCGCCACCCACACCAACCATCCGACCGAAGCGGTCTGGCTCCCGGCCGGCGCCATCGGCCGGGTCCGGCTCACCGATCTGCCCAGCGACCACGGCCAGCCCGTGGCGGACAACCCGAACTACGATGACGACGGGGACTTCGTCCTCTGACAGGCCCTGTCAGGCCAACGGCGAGTCCCGTCATCGCAGGTCAAAGGCATGGCCGCGATTCCTGACAGAGGTGGTGCTGTCAGGTCACGAAGTTACGGTGCAGCTTCTTCTTTCTGCTCGCACCGCCGCCCGTCTGTTCCTCTTCGGTTCTGCCCGCGCCAGCGGCATCACCTCCAGCCCACCGTTTCGGTCGGCTCGTGATCCACGCCTCGCGCCATTCACGGCAGCTGCCCGGTTCAGACGCCGCGCTCCGGTGGCACCACCCACGCCCATCCAAGCCCACTCGTTCGCGAAGGGAGCACCCCGCCATGCCCAAGCCCATGCCGCTCACCGCCCAGATCGTCACCGTCTGCTTCGCCCCCGGTGACGACGCCGACTGGTTCGCCGCCTCGGAGAAGGTCAACGACCTCCTGCACGCCAACGGCACCCCGGCCCGGCGCTACCACGTCCGTCACCGCCGCCTCATCGGCTGGCTGACCCGCTTCCTCGGTTACTACCTGCTCGACGCCGCCCGCCGCTTCGGTGCGGTGACGGTGGCCGCCGGAGGCCGTAAGAGTCGCCTCGACCTGACCGGCACCGCCGCCAGGGCCGCCAACGACGCCACCCTTCGGTGGCGTGCATGGAACACCCACATCAACGCCACCACCAAGCCCGCGCAGCCGTGGGAGGACTATCTCGCCCAGCACCACGCCGACCCGGCCAAGGTCACCCTCAACGAGGCACGCCGCCGCTTCGAGCAGCAGCCGCGCGTACTGGCGATGCTCGCCCATTCCTTCGACCCCTACGAGCTGTCCGTCTACCAGGCGGGCGAAGCAACGTACGTCGGTCTCTACTGGCGCATCGCACTGATCGGCGACGCGCTGATCACCACCGACGGCCGTCTGCTCATCCCCGCCAGTGACTCCGTCGCTGACCGATTCCGCTTCCTCAACGAGGCGTGCGGCTACCTACGCAGCCTGCACTCCACCGCGCGGCTGTGCGCCGTAGCCATCGCCTGACCCACTTCTCGCCTGAACCTCCCGAGGACCGGTCGCAGCCCCGCTGCGACCGGTCCTCGGCATGCCCGCACCCTCACGCCCGTAAAGGAGATCCCCGTGTTCCTGACCGATCCGGCGCTACGGCGTATCGCCGCCGACACCAACGACGTCCTACCCGAACACCTGTGGCGTCACGACACCGCCACCCTCGACCCGATCGGCGACCTCGCCCGCGTCCTGCACAAGACCGCCCGCGACTTCGCCGAGAGCACCGCCGCCCTCGACAGTGCTCTCGCCCGGGTGGGCGAGCTTGCCGACAGGGCTCGACGCGGCCTGGCCGTGCGCGCCGACCAGCACGTGGCCGGCTACGACCAGGCCCTCACCAGCGCGCTCATCGCCCGCGAACGGCACGTCGCACTCGGGACGGCCCTCATCGCCTGCTACCGCGCGTGGCGCAACCACCGGTCGCTTGGCGACGGCGACGAGCGACACCTGCTCCTGCAGCGCAGCGATCCCTCGCGCGGCGTGGCGACGCTACGGCTCAAGGACCAGCGCACCTGGCTGGTAGTGCCCGACGCCGAGGCTGCCGCCGCCTTCGGCATCCCCTACCCGGACCGTGTCGTGGGCGAGGTCACCGAGACCGACCAGGGATGGGCGCCGACCGCGTACACCGACCCGAAGCATCGACAGATCAGGTCCGGGATGGCGTACCCGCTGCCGGTGTGTGACGACCTCGCCCCGGTCTGCCGGTCGCTGCTGCGCTGGTGGCAACTACGCCACTCCGACGCCTGGCACAGCCGCACCCCCGCCCAGCTCACGCCGGCCGAACTCGCGTACCTCGCCAGCTAGGTCAGACGCGCACACCCGCCTCCGATCACTGGCCCCTCGGCTGCGTCCTGCGGCCCGGGGCCACCGGGCCGCATCCCAACAAGCACCCAGTACGGCAGCGCACCGCCTCACGTGCCCGCCGCGCTGGCCGCTGCCCGCGACCCGGCGCACGACCGTCCGGCACAACACCGTGCCAGGCAACCCCAACCCCACGCTCCCGAGGAGGGAAACCGATGGAGAACCTGTCCCTGACGCCTGCCACGCAGGCCGTCCTCGATGCCCTGACCGAACTCGGTCAGGGCACCATCCACGAGCTGGCCGACCGCTCCGGCAAGGCCAAGTCGACCACCGACAGGGCGATCAGGACCCTGGCTGACGCCGGTGTGATCGTCGCGGTGGAGACCGATGCCGACCCGGCCGAGGGCGCGCCGGCCCGATGGACCCTGGCAAACCCCGCAGAACCCACCACCGTCGTGGACGACAACGCCGATCTCGACGACGAGCACACGGCAGGCCCGGACGGGACCGACCTCGGCCACCCGGACCACGACAGCACGGTCGACGAGCCGGATGCCGACCACACCGAACAGGCCGGAACCGACGGCGACGGCGAGGGCGACAGCGACAGCGACAGCGACAGCGACAGCGACGGCGACAGCGACGGCGACGGCGACCAGAGCGGCGAGGAGGAAACCGACCGGGGTGGCGGGGCCAACGACGCGGAGAGCGAGGCCGGCCAGGACACCAGCGACGAAGGCCCGAACCGCGAGCACAGCGGCGAGGACGACGAAGGCCGGTCGGTGGCCGTGGTGCAGCCGGCGCGTCCCGGTGACCGCAAGGTCATGGCCATCAAGGGCGTCTTGGCCGACTACAGCGACGACGGCGCGACCCTTGATGTGATCGTGGCCGAGAGCGGCATCGGGCATCCGACGGCCACCCGGCTGTTGACCGCGATGGAGCAGGCCGACGCCGCCCGCCGCCTCCCCGGTCTACCGGAGCGGTGGATCCCGGGACCGACCAAGGCCAGTGAGGTCGACCCGAACCCGGAGCCGCCCCGCTGCCCGCTCTGCCTTCAGGTCATCCGGAAGTCGGCAACCACGCCGAGCGCCACGGCGACGGTGCTGCCGCTGATCCGTCAGGACGGGACACTGCACGTCGTCGGCCCGGACGGTGAGACCCACATCGTCGCTCTGCCCACCCGCACCACGGCCCGCGCGAGGGGCGTCGTCACGAGCGGGGGCCGACGCGCCGACTTCACCGCCAACGCCGACGGCAGCCAGCCGTTCGGTCGCGGCGAGCTGGAGAAGCTGACGCTCGACGTCCTGGCGGCCAACCCTGGCACAGCCATGAGCCCGCAGGACATCGCCACCGCCATCGGCAGGCAGTTCGGCCGCGCCGTCAGCAACGGAGCGGTACGCAACAACTGCACCAAGGCCGCCGCCGCGGGCCGCATCCTCCTGGTCTCCGACGCGCCGCTGACCTTCGCCTACCAGGCGCAGCCCGACGCCGACGACGCCGGGCAGGGCGACGCCGCTCCCGAGCGGTCCTGAGCCACACGAATCCCCATCCCTTCGCGGGGGCCGAGCGTGCGCTCGGCCCCCGCGGCACATCGAGAGGAGAACTCCGTGCCACACGAACTCGAGACCTTCACGGACGGAACGACCGCCTTCGCCAGCGCCCGCCTGTCGGCCTGGCACCAGCTCGGCACAGTCACTCAGGAGACCATGCGCGCCGAGGAAATCATGGCCGCCGCCCGGCTGGGCGGATGGGGCGTGCGCACCATCCGCACCGTTGGCATCGACCTCGTCGACGGAGTCGAGGTGCAGATCCCCGCCGGCGACAAGCGGATGACCGTGCGTCGCAACCCCGCCACCGGCCAGACCGAGTACCTGGGCATCGTCGGCACCGACTACACCGTGGTCCAGAACGAGCAGTGCGCCGAGATGCTGGACCGCATCGTGGACCAGGTCGGCGGCGCCCACTTCGAGACCGCCGGCAGTCTCCGCCGCGGCAAGAGCGTGTTCGTGACCATGAAGCTTCCGGACGCGATGGAGATCGCCGGGGTCGACCGCCTGGACCTCTACCTCATCGGCACCACGTCGCACGACGGCACCGCCGCGCTGCGGGTGGACGCCAGCCCAATCCGGGTGGTCTGCGCCAACACCCAACGCGCGGCCTTCCAGCATGCGGTCGGCCACTACACGTTCCGACACACCTCCAACGTCAACTCCCAGATCAGCCAGGCGCGCGAGGCGCTGGGCCTGATGTGGAAGTACATGGAGACCTTCGAGCGGGCCGCCGAGCGCATGCTCAACACCGAGATGGCCATGCGCGAGTTCGAGAACGTGGTGGCGCAGGTGTGGCCGGTCAAGGACAACGCGTCCGAGCAGACGAAGAACAACGCCAAGCAGCGGCTCGGCACCCTCAAGTACCTGATCCGCGAGGCCGACACCGTCAAGCCCATCACCGGCAGCCGGTGGGCCGGGTACCAGGCCATCACCGAGTACCTCGACCACTACCAGCCCGCCAAGAACGAGACCGCGCGCGCCAACCGCGTGCTGACCGGCAACGCCGGCGACCTGAAGGTGGCCGCCTTCGACCTGCTCAAGGTCTGACCACCCGCTCGTTCACACCTCCGGGGCAGCGGCCGCCGTGCCGCTGCCCCGGCCCCAGAGGAAGGGCCAAACGCCATGACAAATACGACCTGGTGGGAATTCGACCAGACGGGCGGCCGACGTCGGCTCTCCGCCGTTCGAGACTGCCGGCTTCCTCCGCCACCCCCACGCCGGGCTGTTGCTGCTCCGTCATGCCGTGTAGCCCGCAGCACCACTCGGCCTCTGCCGGTCGCGTACCCGCGCGGACAACGGCCTTTTCTGCTTCTGTTCCAACGGAAGGCAATCACATGACCAAGCTCGTCATCGGCGTCGTCACCGTCGTCACCGTCGCATGCCTCGGCGTGCCCACACTGCTGCTGTCGGCTATCACGGGTGGCGGCTCAACGGGGTGTGGCATCGCCGCCGCGCCCCTCGTACGCTCCTCCGAGCAACCGCCCGGCACCGGTAGCTGGGACACCGAACAGTCGGAAATCGCCGTCACCATCATCGACGTCGGCGTAGCCAAAGGCATACCTCGCTGGGGCTGGGTAATCGCTGTCGCCACCGCCATGCAGGAATCCGGCCTGCGCAACCTGCCCCATCTCGGTGATCGCAACGACCACGACTCCATCGGGGTGTTCCAGCAGCGCCCAAGTCAGGGCTGGGGCACCGTCAAGCAGCTGTCCGAGCCCGCCTACCAGGCTGGCAAGTTCTTCGACAAGCTCTTGACCGTTAGCGGCTGGGAATCGATGCCACTCGCCCAGGCCGCGCAGGCGGTCCAGGTCTCGGCCGTCCCAGACGCGTACGCCAAGTGGACCGACGACGCCCTTCGTCTGGTGGAGCAGCTGACCAACACTCTCGGGGACTGCGCCACCGATGCGCTCGCTGTCCTCCCGAACGGGTTCGCCTTGCCCCCTGGAACCCCACATGCGGTGGCAACCGCCATCTTCTGGGCCGTGAACCAGCTCGGCACCCCGTACCACTTCGGCGGATCATGCACCGACCCGCACTCCGGCGATCCCGCCCTGCAGTGCGACTGCTCATCCCTGATGCAGTCGGCGTACCGCGCAGCCGGGATCTCCATCCCCCGCGTCACTGCTGATCAGGTCAACGCGGGGAAGCCGGTCAGCGATCCGGCACTTCTGCTACCCGGCGACCTCATCCTCATCCCCGGAAGCGAAGGCACCATGGCCAACCCGCGTCACGTCGGCATGTACCTCGGTGAGGGCCTTGTCATCCAAGCTCCCAAGACCGGCGACGTTGTCAAGATCACTCGGCTACGCAGCTGGCTCGACCAGATCGCAGCGATTCGGCGCATCGTTGAAGCAGATTGAGCCTTTCCAAGCTCACTTACTTGCTGTTCTCGCTGTCGTTCCCGGACGGCACGTCAGTGCCGAATCAGGCCTCCGACCGCAACCGGAGGAACGTGACCGGTCGCCGGAAGCGTTCGCGCCAGCGCGAGACCGACATCGACCAGCGACGACCGGCACAGACCGGCGACATCTGATATCGATGTCCAGACCGACTCGGCGGTCTCGCCGTTAGCCTCGGGGCGCAGGACACCACCAGTGATCCGGACCTGGTAGAAGATGCCGACGTTCTGATGCTCGACACCCAACCGCGCCTCCGCAGCAGGAATCACCCGCGAGTCCACGCCCAGCAGGCGTTCGACCACCGAAACGCAGCCCGTCTCCTCGGCGACCTCTCGCACCACAGCATCGAACGGATCCTCTGCCTGCTCGACCTTGCCACCAGGAAGGGTCCAGTTGGTGTCCCCCGTCGGCGAAACATAACGGGCGAGCAACACGCGTCCGTCCTCGATACACACGGCGTACGCCGCTAGCCGGAAACTCATCCGTACACCCTCCCAACCGACCCTACCGAGCCGGCGACGACCTTCGCGTGGCCGCTGGGGTGTCTGCATCTTAGTGGGGCATGGGCATTGGACGCATTACGGCTGATCGGCGTGCCCGGCGATGGCCCATCGTAGGGCCAGCAGGGATAGCAGGAGCACGCGTGGTGATACGGCGGTGGCGGTCACTTCTCGTCCAGGCTGTTGCGGAGCTGGTTGGCCAGCTTGATGGTGTCGTCCTGTGGTTCGGCGTCGAGGTCGGCGAGGGCTTTGGTCAGGGCGCGTAGGAGGGTGCGGATGCCGTCGCGGTCGCCGAGGCCATGTCGGGCGTGCATCGCCTTGGTGTAGAGGGCTTCGTTGTAGCGGTCCAGGCCGATGGCCTTGTCGAGCAGGTCGGATGCGGCCTGCGGGTCGCGCTCGAGCAGGTCGTCGGCGAGCAGTAGGTGGGCCTCGGTGCCCCAGCGACGGACCGTTTCGCGGTACGGCTGCAACCACTCGTAGTCCTGGCCTTCGGCGAGGGGCGCGGTGTAGAGGTCGCAGGCGGCGGTGAGCAGTTCCTTGCGGCGCGGCCCGGATGCGATGGTCGCTGCGCGCATGAGGTCGCAGAGGGTCCACACGTCGACGTCCACGGTCGCCGGGTCGAGCTGGTAGCGCCCAGCGGACTTGACGACGTAGGCGTTCTTCGTCTCCGCGCTCCCGGCGCGGCCGAGCACGTGACGCAAGTTGGAGGCGTTGGTGTGTACGCGTTGGTCGGCCTGGCTGATGCGGGCGTCGGGTTCGAGGTACTCGCCGATCTCTCGGGTGGTGGCGCCGTCAGGGTGGACGGCAAGGTACACCGCCATTTCCAGGGCCTTGGCTCGTAGTGGCCGGCCTTCCGCGGTGATGTCTTCGATGCGCGGCGGGCCGAGCACGCACAGCCGCGCCCGTCTCGACGCGACGTCGGCGGCGGGCTCGGTCATGACCGGGGCAGGCAGGTCGGTGGCTTCGGGTGTGCTCTGTACGCGGCTGGCGTGCAGGGGGACGACGACCGGTGCGGGGGGTGAGGCGATGGCGGGTGGTGCACCGGTCTGCGCCTCGTGCAGGGTGGTCAGGATCTGGACCGCCGTGACCGGTGCGAGCACGGGTAGGCGCGGCGGCACCGGTTCAGTGGGCTGCCCGGACACGATTTTTGTGTGTCCGTCGGGGGTGACCTCGACGGTGGCCCCGTGAGCCCAATCGCCCAGCAGCAACGCGGACACGTGCAGACTCGCGCCCACCGTGAGAGCGGTCTCGGTCCGCATGCGGAGTTCTGTGGGCGGGGTCTCGGTGATGAGCATGACCGGCGGTAACGCTTCCTCGTCGGGCACGGCCCGCTGTAACTCGTTCAGATCGGTCAACGCGTGTTCGTTCAGGATGCGGCTGCGGCGCAGCAGCCGGGACTCAACCGCGGCGAGCGCATCGTCGATGTTGGCGGCCACGTGCAGGCGCGGCCACGGGCCGAGGGCCGCCACCTCCGTGTCGAGCAGGCTGGCCAGGGTGGCGGCGTCGGTGATGACCTCACCGCGTGCGTCGGGGTGCTGCGGGCCGCCGGAGGCCAGCACGGCAACGAGCATCGCGCGGGCGGCGGCGGGCGCGCCGTCGCCGACGATTCCGGTACCACCGGCTGGCAGCGGGGCGACCTCAGGCACCAGCGCGGGCGGCTCGGTGTCGTCCGCGTCCGGGCGCGGCAGCTGGGATTTTCGGGCCACGGCGCGGCGCAGCTCGACCACCGGCGGCGGTAGCTCGCTGGGCGGGTCGTCGTCGGGTTGGCCGGTGTAGCGGCGGCGGCGCTGTGCCCAGACCAGGACGGCGGCGGCGCTGATCGCGGCGGCGAGTGACCAGGGCAGCCAGTTGGCTGGTGACAGCTGCACACCGTGCTCGTCGGTCGCCACCGTCGGGCTTCGCGGAACGCTTCCGGTTGGCGAGGCGGACGGTGGCACCGTGATGGTGGGTACGGGGTTCGCCGGCTCACCGGTTGACGGGGTGGACTCTCGTACGCCCGGCGGGGTGCGGTCGGGGGTGGCGGCTGCTCCGTGGTCGCCCGTCGTGGGCGAGACGGTGGGGCTCGGCGCGTCTGCTGAGGGATTCGAGGGTGATGAGGGGGTGACGGTCGCCGGTGGTGGTGTCGGCGGACGGGACGGGGATGGGGGTGCCGGTGTGGCGCTCTGCGGTGGGTGGGCGTCAGCGGGCAGCCGCAGTTCCCAGCCGGGATAGATGAGGTCGCAGTCGCGCAGGGTGCCGCCGATTCCAGGGAAGTGGCGATGCTTGTTCAGGCGGCAGATCTCCGGCCACCGGCCTGCGTCACCGAGCCACTCCATCGAGATCTTGGACAGGGTGTCCTGCCGTTCGACGGTGTAGACGTAGCGGGTGCCGGCGACCTGAATCAGCGCGGGTCCTCGCGCAACGGCTTGGCGAGGGATGGCTCCCGCGTCCTCGAACGAGGCGGCCACGGCCGGCGGCCTGTCGCCGCCGGCGAGGTTGAGGTTGCCGACGGAGGTGACGGCGATCGCGGCGGTGCCGGCCAGACCGAACACCAGCCGGTGCAGTGGCGCGGGAAGCCGCAGTACCGGGACCCGCCACCGAGTCACCAGCGCGAGCAGTTCGGCAACCAACAGCAGCGCCAGCGCAGCCCACAGCAGCCACAGCGCCCAGGTGACCGTGCCAGTGAGTACGTGCGGCGTGAACCGGCCGCTCGGCTGATCGAACCACGCCGCGACCTGCGGCCATGACGGCAGCCGCCGTACGGGGTTCCCACCGAGATACCAGAGCAACACAGGTATCCCGGCCAGGAACACCACCGCCCCCAGGGCGGCGCGGATCACCCGGGCCACGGTCGCCGCCCGCGCCGCCGGTTGTCGGGGCGGTGATGGCGGGCGTGGGGTGTAGACCGTCGGGCGCGTGTATTCGGCGAGCCGGTCACCTCGGTCTGGAGATTCCTGCGGCACTGCGCCCCTCCCCCGTGCCTGACGCTGATCTTCGTCCCGCCTACACGACTATGCGCTTTGGCGACCATCCCATGAAGAAGGATTCTCACCATACGCGCACAAAGGATCACTCGGTGAGAAGGCGGTTGACGATCTACTCCCCGGACGGGAGAGACTGCCTCACATGCCAAGCGGGGGCATCACACTGTCCATCGATCTGAGCTCGTCGGCCATCGCCGCGACAATCGACCGGCACGGGGCCCGAATCCCCATCATGCTCGATGGCCGCCTCGTCATGCCGCATGGCATCACCCTCGACCCCACCGGTCACCCGCATCTGGGCGTGGCCGCGCCAGCTGAGGCGTCAGCGAACCACCAGTACATTCGCGATCCGCTGGAGCTGCTCAGCGGGGCCGAGCCCGGCCCACCGGTCGATGCTGTGCAGCTACTCGCCAGGCAGCTGTGGCACGTCGCCGACCAGTCCGCCCGCCAAGCCGGAGGACCTGTCGCCGCTCTGACCGTGACCATTCCCTGGGGCTGGGGACCGCGCCGACGCGGACACCTCGCCGACGCGGCGGCCCGCGCCGGCCTGCCCGCGCCCGCCATGGTCACCGCGCCAGCAGCACTCGCCGCCTACACCAGAGGTCACGAGGGCAATCCCCCTCACGGCTCGTGCCTGCTGATCTGCCAGACCGAACGGCATCCGCCCACCCTGACCGTGCTCCAGGCCGACCCCGACGGATACCGCGAACTCGCGACCCGATCGATCAACCCCAACCACGACCTGAACCAGGTGCTCGCCCAGCGGATCATTGACGCCAACACCGCAGACGACGACCCACTACGAGCCGAGACAGCCCAACCCCGCCACGACGGATTGTTGCTGGAGTCCGTCCGCCAGGCCAGGCAACTCCTGACCGCTCAGGACCGCGCGCCGGTGCTGCTTCCCGAGCCCCGCAAGCCCGCCGTCATCAACCGCGACGACGTCGCCGAGGCCGCCCAGCCCTTCCTCGACGAGGTAGCCGCAGCGGTCGATGACGTCCTCGATGCAGCTGACGTGGACCGCCAGCACCTCCACGACGTGATCTGCCGCGAAGCCGAAGCGATTCCGGGCCTGCGAGACCGGCTCGCCGCAGCTACCAGCCTCGCACCTACCACCCTCACCGCACACTCCCACGCCCTCGCGGACGGCGCCCTGGCCCTCACCGCACCCCACCATCAGGCAACAGCCACCGCCGCCGAGACCCAGCTACCACGCGTCCGGCTCCGCATCCGAGACCTGACCAACGTCGTCCTTCTCGGCGCCTGCTCCCTCACCCTGCTCCTCCAAGCCATCCTCACCGCAGACATCACCACCATCTACTCCGTCCAGGTCGTCGGTGTCCGCCTCTCCCTGCCCGAGCTCGGGGCCGCAGGTGCACTCGCCATGCTCACCGCTTTCGCCATGGCGCACCTCGCCCCCACCACCTGGCTCGCAGGAGCCCCCACCCCGTCCACGGCCGAACCCGCGACCGGCAGCCTCATCCGGCGCGGATACCTCACCACGGCCGTAGGGGGCGTCGTCGTTTCCGCCCTCTACGGCCTCGCTACCGGAACCTCCGTCGAATACGACTACGGCCCGTACCTGAAGTGGACACTCGGCGCTGCGATGCCCCTTGCAGTCTGTGCCGCCGTCATCGCCGCCACCGCACCGCGGATCCCCGCGCCGGAGCTGCCCTCCTGGCTCGCCCGTACCCGACCGGCGATCCTGTACGCCGCCATCGCCACCACCGGCATCTACCTCATGCGGGCCGCTCTCACGCTCACCCCACCGGTCGACGTGACCGGCATGCCTGGCCTCCTCGCAAGCGTCGGAGCCGCGCTCATCGGCGTCGCCACCGCCCTCACCGCCACGCGGAACCGCACCACCCGCGCCATCACCGCACCTGGCCTCGCCATCGGCTACGCCATCGTCGTCACCTACGACACCAACAGCGCGCTGATCGTCGGATACCTCATCGCCCTCACCTGGTGGGCCACCCGCCTCACCGCACACACGCTGCGGCTCGCCTTCCCAGCCACCGGACGAGCGCTACGCCGCATCATCGACGGACAAGCCTCCTGACGACCACCGCCGAGCGACGACCGGATAGCAAGTAACGGCTCCGATGGCGAAGGCCCACCGAATTCGGTGAGCCTTCGCCATTCCTCCACGTCGCCATGAAGCGACGAGAGCTCATGCTCTGCGGCTATTCCATCCCGAAAACGGCGGCGTCCACTCCATGAAAAAGCCAGCCCGCTGAGCTCTTCGCTCGGCGGGCTATCTGCACGTGCCCGTTCGAGCGAAGGAGGCATCGCATCTTGGCGTTGACCGAGTCCCGACGACGTTCAGCTCAGCCGCGTCCGAACCCACTCCGCCCTTCCAGCCGGCCGGCTCGCCCGGCCGAGCCGATGGCGGACACGCGCTCCCGCCAACACGGCGAAGCGGTCAGTACCGCCCGAGCACCTCACCCTGATGAACCTCTCCGAAAGGCCAGCACCATGAAGACAATCCAGGACTTCCCGATCTTCATCGTCCTGACGAGACGAATGAGTAACCCAACCTGGGCAGCCCGCTCCTGCGCGGCCGAGCCCCGTGCCGGTGCACGCACCGTATCGCAACCGTCGAGAAGCGGCTCGCCAAGCCGCCCTCGTCCACCAGCCAATGGCCTAAAGGACCAGAACGAGAATGCCTGCTCAGAGGCTCCACAAAGCTGGCAGTGCACCGCAACCAGCGCTACGGGAAGCAGGCTTGACACCCGGCGGCCGCGACGGGTGGATGGACGTCCACAAGTGACACAAACCGCGACCATGAATCGCAGCGGCGGCAGCAGCAATACCCGGTTACAGCGGCGCTGTGACCCCGAGAGGAAGCCGGATCCATGCGCACCCCATCCCCGCCCAGGCCCCGAATTCGTGCCGTCAGGCGTCGGCGTCAACCGGCGATCCGCCGGCCGCGCTACACCACACAGGCACCCCCGTTCGGCCAACACCCTGGACCGGCGATGAACAGCCCCGCCGCCCCCGAATGGCGGCCAGACCCACTACTGACCATCGATGAACTCGCCGCCTGGCTGGGCAAGCCGAAGAACACCCTCTACGCCTGGCACAGCCGCGGCAAAGGGCCCCGCGCCATCCGGGTCGGCAACACGCTGCGCTACCGCCGCAGCGAGGTCGAACGCTGGCTGGACGACCACACCGACGCGGAGCGGTGAGCCGTGGCCCGACCTGAACTCCCCGTCGGCACCTGGGGCAAGATCCGCACCGAGAAACTGGGACCCAACAGGTTCCGGGCACGCGCCCGGTTCCGCGACTACGACGGCAGGGCTCGCGACATCGAGGCCACCGACACCACCGGTCCAGCCGCCGAACGAGCTCTGAAGGTCAAGCTCCGCGACCGCGCCACACCCAACGACGACGAAATCACCCGCGAAACCCGCATCAGCAGACTCGCCGAGCTGTGGATCGAAGAAATCACCGCCGAGGAACGGATAACACCACAGACCATCCACCGATACGAGACCAGCGTGCGCACCGCGATCGTGCCCGCCCTGGGCAACCTCCGGATCCGAGAAGCAAGCGTCGGCCGTCTCGACCGGCTCCTACGCGACATCGCCAAGGATCGCCCGTCAACGGCCAAGGGAGTAAAGGTCGTCCTCGGCCAGATGTTCGCGCTGGCCGTACGCCACGGCGCGATCCCGACCAATCCCGTACGCGACACCGGCCGGCTGCGCAAACCCCGCCGGACAGTAGTCGCCCTCACCGACGAGCACCTCCAAGCTGTCCGCACGGCCATCCGCGAATGGCAGCAACCGGTCCCCGGCAAACCGGGACCCCGACACACCGGCGACTTGGCCGACGTCGTCGACCTCATGCTCGCCACCGGCGCCCGCATCGGCGAGATCCTCGCCCTGCGCTGGGAAGACCTGGATCTCGCCGCCGAACGACCCACCCTGACGATCTGCGGCACCCTCGTCTTCGTCAAAGGCCAGGGCATCTTCCGACAACCCTGGACCAAAAGCGACGCCGGCTATCGGATGGTCGTCCTGCCGCGGTTCGCGGCCGGCATGCTCCTGGCCCGCAAGCTCGGTGCCGCCGAGAACCCGCATGACGCGATCTTCGCCTCTCGACGCGGCACCTGGCTGTCGCCCAACAACGTGCGCCGCCAGTGGCGCCAGGCTCGCGCCGACGCCGACCTCGACTGGGTCACTCCCCACACCTTCCGCAAGACCGTGGCCACCCTGATCAAAGAGGAAACTGACACCAAGAGCGCGGCGGCACAGCTCGGCCACTCCAGCGAGGAAGTCACCGAGACCTACTACATCGCCAAGCCGGTACAGGCCCCGGACGTATCCGGCATCCTGGAACGGCTCGGGGCCGACCGGAGTGCCCCGCAACCACGAACAGCACACAACGATGCACACCGATGACGAACCTGGTTGCCGCACCCCATAAGTGGGGGGTTTTTGGGGGGAGGTTCAAAACTCCATAGAAGAAAGTCAAAGCCCTGACCAGCATTCTCGCTGGTCAGGGCTTTTTGTCTGTCGGGACGGCCGGATTCGAACCGACGACCCCTTGACCCCCAGTCAAGTGCGCTACCAAGCTGCGCCACGTCCCGATGCCCTCGCGCGGATCTCCCCGCGACAGCCGGTACAGCTTAGCGCAGGATCTTCGCGCCGTCCGCACTGCCCCCTCCCGTGCCGGAACGCGTCGTCCCGCGCACATCGCCCAAGGCATCCTAGGAGGATAGGGAAGTTGATGGCTGCGAAAAAGCCGGGTGGGAGCGGTGTGCTCCCACCCGGCTTCAGATCGGACGGGTCAGCCGTGCGCCTTGCCCCGGCCGCCGGGGCCGAGCTTCTTGCGGGGACGTACGGAGATCTCGATCGGGCTGCCCTCGTAGCCGAACTCCTCGCGCAGCTTGCGCTCGACGAACCGCTGGTAGCCGGCGTCCAGCGGGGCCGTGGTGAACAGCACGAAGCGCGGCGGCGCCACGCCCGCCTGAGTGGCGAAGAGGATCTTCGGCGCCCGACCGCCCCGCACCGGGTGCGGGGTCGCCTGCACCAGCGCGGTCAGCCACGAGTTGAGCTGCGCGGTCGGTACGCGGGTCTCCCAGCTGGCCAGGGCCTTGCGCAGCGCCGGCGCGAGCTTGTCGACCGCCCGGCCGGTCTGCGCCGACAGGTTGAGCCGGATCGCCCACGGGATGCGGCGCAGCTCGCGCTCGATCTCCTTGTCCAGGTAGTACCGGCGGTCGGCGTCGACCAGGTCCCACTTGTTGAAGGCGATCACCAGCGCCCGGCCGGCCTCGGTGACCATGGACAGGATCCGCTGGTCCTGCTCGCTGATGGGCTCGCTGGAGTCCAGCAGCACCACGGCGACCTCGGCGGCCTCGATCGCCCCGGCGGTGCGCAGGCTGGCGTAGTACTCGGTGCCGCTGGCCTTGCCGACCCGCTTGCGCAGGCCCGCCGTGTCGACGAGCTGCCAGGTCTCCCCGCCGATCTCGACCAGGCTGTCGACCGGGTCCACGGTGGTGCCGGCGACCGAGTCGACGACCGCCCGCTCCTCGCCCGAGAAGCGGTTGAGCAGGCTGGACTTGCCGACGTTCGGCCGGCCGACGAGGGCCACCCGGCGCGGGCCGCGCGGGCGGTTCTCGACGATCTTCGGGGCCTCCGGCAGCGCGGCCATGATGGCGTCGAGCAGGTCGCCGGAGCCACGTCCGTGCAGCGCCGACACCGGGTACGGCTCACCCAGGCCCAGCGACCACAGCGAGGTGGCCTCCATCTCGATGGCGGTGTTGTCGGCCTTGTTCGCGACCAGGATCACCGGCTTGGCGCTGCGGCGCAGCATCCGTACGGCCGCCTCGTCCACGTCCGTCGAGCCGACCATCGCGTCGACCACGAACAGCACCACGTCTGCCGTGACGACGGCCGTCTCGGCCTGCGCCGCGATGGCGGCGGCCCGGTCCTTGGCGTCGGGCTCCCAGCCGCCGGTGTCCACCACGGTGAACTGCCGGCCGGCCCACTGCGCGTCGTACGGCACCCGGTCCCGGGTGACCCCGGGGACGTCCTCGACGACCGCCTGACGGCGGCCGATGATCCGGTTGACCAGGGTCGACTTGCCCACGTTGGGGCGGCCGACCACGGCCACGACCGGCTGCGGACCGGTCGGCTCCTCGGTGTCGACGTCCGGCTCCCGCAGCTCGATCCACCCGTCGGTGTCGGTCATGCCACTCCCCGATCGGTCAGCAGGTCGCGCAGGCGCCCGACGACCTCGTCGATGCCCAACTCGGTGGTGTCCAGCACCACGGCGTCGGCGGCCTGGGTCAGCGGGTCGGCCTTGCGCGTCGAGTCGAGCCGGTCCCGCCGGGCCAGGTCGGCCGCCGTCGCCGCCACGTCGGTGGCGTCCTCGGCGCTGCGTCGGGCGGCGCGGGCCGCCTCGGAGGCGGTGAGGTAGACCTTCAGGTCGGCGTCCGGGGCCACCACGGACCCGATGTCGCGGCCCTCGACCACGATCCGGCCGGCATTGGTGATCATCTCCTGCTGCCGGGTGACCAGCAGCGCGCGCACCGCCGGCACGGCGGCCACGGCGGAGACCGCCGCGGTCACCTCCGGCCCGCGGATCTCGGCGTCGACGTTCACGCCGTCGGCGGTCACGCCGTACCCCTGCGGGTCGGTGCCGATGCGCAGGTCCACCTCGCCGGCGACCTTGGCCACCGACTCGGCGTCGGTCAGGTCGACCCCCGAGCGCAGCACCGCCCAGGTGATGGCGCGGTACATGGCGCCGGTGTCGAGATAGCGGGCACCGAGGCCGACGGCGAGCCGCCGGGAGACGGTGGACTTGCCCGAACCGGACGGTCCGTCCACAGCGACCACACATCGCCCGGCCCGTTCGTTTTCCTCCACCGTCGTCCTCCTCAGCCCGTACCTCACGAAACACCGGATGTGTCGCGAGCGGTTGTCCAAACGTTCTCAATGATGCCCGGCGTCGCGCCGCCCGGTGGGCGCCGCCCGCGCCGGGCCGCCAGGGAGCCTACCGGCAGCCGTACCCCGAACTCGGGGGTCAGTCACCCACGGCCTTGAACAGGGCGGCGACCTCCGCGTTGGTCAGCCGCCGCGTCCGCCCGGCGCGCAGGTCGCCCAGCCGGATCGGCCCGATCGCGGTACGCACCAGCCGGCTCACCGGATGGCCCGCCTCACCGAGCAGGCGGCGGACGATGTGCTTGCGTCCCTCGTGCAGGCTCAGCTCCACCTGGGCGGTCCGTCCCAGCGTGTCCACCACCCGGAAGGAGTCGACCTTCGCCGGGCCGTCCTCGAGTTCCACGCCGGCCATCAGCCGCTTGCCGAGGTTGCGCGGGATCGGCCCGGACACCTCGCAGAGGTACGTCTTCTGCACCCCGTACGACGGGTGCATCAGCTTGTGCGCAAGGGTGCCGTCGTTGGTGAGCAGCAGCAGGCCCTCACTGTCGGCGTCGAGCCGCCCGACGTGGTAGACCCGCTGCTCCACCCGGTTGCCGAGGAAGTCGGCGAGCGCGGTGCGGCCCTTCTCGTCGGCCATCGTGGAGACGACCCCGCGGGGCTTGTTCATGGCCAGGTAGACCAGTCGGGTGTCGGCGACGAGGCGCTCGCCGTCGACGTGGATCACGGCGGTGGCGGGGTCGACCTTGTCGCCGAGGTGGGCGACCCGGCCGTCGACGGTGACCCGGCGACGGAAGATCAGGTCCTCGCAGGCGCGCCGGGAACCCACACCGGCGGCGGCCAGCACCTTCTGCAGGCGCTCGGCCCCCTCGAAGGCGGGCGCGTCGGGACGGGGCGTGCGGTCATCGCGTGGCATCGGCAAGCTCTTCTACGTCGTCGGGAAGGAACGGGGCCAGCGGCGGGAGGTCGTCGACGCTGTTCAGCCCGAGCTTCTCCAGGAACATCGTGGTGGTCCGGTAGAGGAACGCCCCGCTGTCCGGTTCGGTGCCGCACTCCTCGACCAACCCGCGGGAGACCAGGGTACGGATCACCCCGTCGCAGTTGACACCCCGGATGGCGGAGATCCGCGACCGGGTCACGGGCTGCTTGTAGGCGACCACGGCCAGTGTCTCCAGCGCGGCCTGGGTCAGCCGCACGGACTGCCCGTCCAGTACGAACCGTTCCACGTAGGTGGCGTATTCCGGGCGGGTGTAGAGACGCCAGCCACCCGCGGCCCGGCGCAGCTCGAAGCCGTGTCCGGCGGCCGTGTAGCCCGCGGCGATCTCGTCCAGCACCGGCCCGATCCGCTCGGCGGGCTGCTCCAGCACCTGGGCGAGGACCAGCTCGCTGACCGGCTCGTCCACCACCAGCAGGATCGCCTCCAGCGCCCCGCGCAGCTCCGCGTCGTCGAGTTCCGGCGCCGGCTCGGGCACCGCCCGCCGCCGCCCCGCCGGCCCCTTCGCGGGTATGCCCCCCGCCGGTCCCCGTCCCGCCGACCCGACCGCGGCCCCGCTGTCCCCCGCCGCTCCACTTCCCACCGGCCCGACCGCGGCCTCACTCTCCCCCGCCGCTCCACTTCCCGCCGGCCCGACCGCGGCCCCGCTGTCCCCCGCCCGGCCGACCACCGATGCCGGCCCCGCCGGGCCGACCGCCGGAGCCGGCTCCTCAGGCGCAGCCGCCGACGCCGACGCTTCAAGCCCTGCCGCCGGAGCCGGCTCCTCAGGCCCTGCCGGTTCCCTGGGCTGATCCCCGTTCGCGGTCGCCGCGCCCGAGCCCACCTCCGCTCCGGGCGCGGCGTCGGAATCCTCGAAGCCCGCACCCGCACCCGCGCCCGCCTCCCGGGCGCCGTCGGAGTCCTCGGAGATCTTGGTAGGTTCAGGCCCCTCCGGGGGCGCGGAACTACCAAGATCTCCGGTGTCGGGGGCCGCGGCGGGGGCCGTGGGGCGCTGCCAGGGCGGCACCCAGGCGGCGGCCTGGTCGGCCAGGGAGTCCCGACGCTCGTCGTTGCTCATCCCGCTCGCTCCTCCGGCGTCGCCGCCCCGCTCTCGTTCGCCGCCGCACCCGGCGACGTCCCGCTCTCCACCGACGCCGCACCCGACGCCGACCCGCTGTCGGCCTCTGCCGATCCTGCGTCGACCACCAATCCGGTGTCCGCCGACGCACCCGGCTTTGATTCGTCGGCCACGGCCGATCCGGCGTCAACCACGGCCGATTCGGCGCCCGCCGACGCACCCGGCGCCGATCCGTTGCCGGCCACGGCCGGCCCGGTGTCCGCCGCCGATGTGGTGTCGGCCGCCAGCGCACCTGCGACCGTGCCTGAGCCGCTCTCGTCCGCCATGCCGTCCGACACCGGCCGCCGCTCGGGCGACGTCGGGGCCGGCTCGGGCGGGGTGCCGGCGTACTCGTCGACGTGCAGGTCGGGGCCGCCGTCGGCGGGACCGGTCCAGCGTACGGTCAACTCCTCCAGGGCCTGCTCCTGGACGAAGGCGACCAGGCCCTCCCGGTAGAGCTCCAGCAGGGCCAGGAACCGGGCCACCACCTCCAGGGTGGCCTCGCAGTCGGCGCAGAGCAGCGAAAAGGTGGCCGTGCCGGCCCGGCGCAGCCGCTCGGTGAGGATGCCCGCGTGCTCCCGGACGCTGACCCGGACCATGTGCACGTGGGCGATGGAGACCTCGGGAACCGGCTTCGGCGTCATCGCCCTGACCGCCAGCTTCAGCAGCCGCTCCGGGCCGATGCCGAGCACCAGGTCGGGCAGCGCGTCGGCGTACCGGGCCTCGAGGGTGACCGCGCGGGGGTAGCGCCGGCCGCCGACCTCCTCCAGCGCGGCGATGTGCGCCGCCGCCTCCTTGTACGCCTTGTACTGCAACAGCCGGGCGAAGAGCAGGTCCCGCGCCTCCAGCAGCGCGAGGTCCTCCTCGTCCTCGACCTCGGCGGCGGGCAGCAGCCGGGCCGCCTTCAGGTCGAGCAGCGTCGCGGCGATGAGCAGGAACTCGCTGGCCTCGTCCAGGTCCCACTCGTCGCCCATCGCGCGGATGTACGCGATGAACTCGTCGGTGACCCGGTGCAGCGCCACCTCGGTCACGTCGAGCTTGTGCTTGCCGATCAACTGGAGCAGCAGGTCGAACGGGCCGGTGAAGTTCGCCAGCCGGACGGTGAACCCGCCGCTCTCCACCGCCGCCTCGGGCACGCCGACCGGGTCCGTCGGCACCTCGGCGACGGCCTCGGCGGCCCGTACGGGCGGCTGCTCCGGCGTCGTCGGAGGGTCGAGGGGTGGCGCGGTCACCGGAAGACCGTAGTCCACGCCCCGGCCGGCTCGGTGCGAAGGTGCACGCCGGCCTACCGCTCGGCCTGGGCGGCGATCACCTCGCGGGCCAGTTGGCGGTAGTTGCGGGCGCCGGACGAGGCCGGGTCGAGCGTGGTGATCGGGGCACCGGCGACGGTGGACTCGGGGAACTTGACGGTCTTGGTGATCACCGTCTGGTAGACCTTGTCGCCGAAGGCCTCCACCACCCGCTGGAGCACCTGCCGGCAGTGGGTGGTGCGGCTGTCGTACATGGTGGCGAGGATGCCCTCGAGCTCCAGGTCGAAGTTGAGCCGCTCGCGCACCTTGTCGATGGTGTCCAGCAGCAGGGCCACCCCGCGCAGGCTGAAGAACTCGCACTCCAGCGGGATGAGCACGCCGTGCGCCACGGTCAGCGCGTTGATCGCCAGCAGGCCCAGCGAGGGCTGGCAGTCGATCAGGATGTAGTCGTACTCCTTGCGGACCGACCGGAGCACGCGGGCCAGGGCCATCTCCCGGGCTACCTCGTTGACCAGCTGGATCTCGGCCGCGGAAAGGTCGATGTTGGCGGGCAGCAGGTGCAGCCCCGCCACGTCGGTCTTGATCAGGACGTCCTCGGCGGTGACGTCGTCCTGCATGAGCAGGTTGTAGACCGACAGGTCGAGGTTGTGCGGGTTGACCCCCAGCCCGACCGAGAGGGCGCCCTGCGGGTCGAAGTCGACAAGCAGCACCTTGCGGCCGTACTCGGCCAGTGCGGCGCCCAGGTTGATGGTCGTGGTGGTCTTGCCCACGCCACCCTTCTGGTTGGCCATCGCGATGATCCGGGCCGGGCCGTGCCGGTCGGTCGGCATCGGCTCGGGGATCGGCTTACGCATCGTGTATGCGGCCGGATCCGCCGGACCGAGATCCGCCCCGAGCGTGGCCTGCTGCTCGCGGAGCTCCGACGTCCAGGTCTCGGCACGGTCACCGTTGCCAGCCATGTGCTCGTTGCCCCCTCCCGACGACCACCCGGCGTCGGAGCCGTCCGACGTCCTTCGCGGCGCCGCTGCGCACCCCGGTCTGCTTCACCATCGCCCCAGGAGGTCCGCGCCGATGCCGACTGTACGCCACCGCCCGGCGGCCCGGTCGCACCCGCTCGGCGTGTCGCCGCCCCGCCGACCAGGCCAGCCACCGGCGGCGTCCTGCGCGCGCCGACCCGGACACCGTCGCGCTGCCCCTGCCGGCCGGCGGCCATCATCGCTGGCGAGCAGCCCGGCGGTCGGTCTCGCGCCTGGGCCGGGGCCGAGCGGCGGCCGGAGGCGGGGCCGGGGGCCGGGCCGGGGCCCGGGGCCGGGGCTGGGCGGGGTCAACCCCGCGCCCGGGGATGGGCGGTGGCGTACACCTCGCGCAGCCGCTCGACCGTGACCAGGGTGTAGACCTGGGTGGTGGTCACCGAGGCGTGGCCGAGCAGCTCCTGCACCACCCGTACGTCCGCGCCGCCGTCGAGCAGGTGGGTGGCGTAGGAGTGGCGCAGGGTGTGCGGGGAGACCGCCTCCGGGCCGTCCACCGGCAGCCCGGCCCGCTGGGCGGCGCGACGCAGGATGGTCCACGCGCCCTGCCGGGTCAACGCGCCGCCGCGGGCGTTGAGGAAGACCGCCGGGGTGCCCCGGCCGGCGGCGGCGAGCCCGGGGCGGGCCCGCACCAGCCAGGCCCGCACCGCCTCGACGGCGTACCCCCCGACCGGGACGAGCCGGGTGCGGCCGCCCTTGCCGCGCAACAGCACGGTGCCCTCGTCCACGTCCAGGTCGTCCACGGCGGCGCCGACGGCCTCGGAGATCCGCGCCCCGGTGCCGTACAGGAACTCCAGCAGCGCCCGGTCGCGCAGCGCGAGCGGCGCCTGGTCGCCGGCGGCGGTCAGCGACCCGGCGGTCTCCAGCAGCCGCACCACGGCGTCGGCCGGCAGCGCGCGGGGCAGCCGGCGCGGCGGCGTGGGCGGGCGGACGTCCCGGCTCGGGTCGGCGCCGGCCAGCCCCTCGCGCAACGCGAACCGGTGCAGGCCGCGTACCGCGCTGGCCGCCCGCGCGGCGGAGGCGACCGCGAGCGGCGGATGCTCCTCGTCGCCGGCGCGCAGCCGGGCCAGGTGCGCCTCGACCTGCCCCGGGCCGACGGCGGCCAGGTCCGGCACGCCGGCCGCCGCCAGGGTGGCCAGGTAGCGCTCCAGGTCCCGCCGGTACGACGTGAGCGTGTTCGCCGACAGTCCCCGTTCGACGGTGAGGTGGTCGAGGTAGCCGCGGACGGCACGACGCAGGGCCGGCGCGGGCTCCACGCCCGCGCCGGCCCCGTCCGGTGTGCCGGTCAGCCCGCCACCTCTCAGGCCAGCGCGTCGGCCAGCGCGAGGGGCGCCATGCCGTGCGCCTCGGCGACCGGGCCGTAGGTGACCTGCCCGTCGTGGGTGTTCAGGCCCAGCGCCAGCGCCGGGTCGCGACGCAGCGCCTCGCGCCAGCCGTGGTTGGCCAGTTCCAGCGCGTACGGCAGGGTGACGTTGGTCAGCGCGTAGGTGCTGGTGTGCGGCACCGCGCCCGGCATGTTCGCCACGCAGTAGAAGATCGAGTCGTGCACCTGGTAGGTCGGCTCGGCGTGGGTGGTGGGACGCGAGTCCTCGAAGCAACCGCCCTGGTCGATGGAGATGTCGACCAGCACGCTGCCCGGCTTCATCCGGGAGACCAGCTCGTTGGAGATCAGGGTCGGGGCCTTCGCGCCGGGCACCAGCACCGCGCCGATGACCAGGTCCGCGTCCAGCACGGCCCGCTCGATCTCGTACGCGTTGGAGGCGACCGTCTGCAGGTGGCCCCGGTAGATGGCGTCGGCCTGGCGCAGCCGGGCGACGTTCTTGTCCAGCAGCAGCACCTCGGCCTGCAGGCCGAGCGCGATCGCGGCGGCGTTCATGCCGGACACGCCGGCGCCGATGACCACCGTCTTCGCGGCGTACACGCCGGAGACGCCGCCCATCAGGATGCCGCGCCCGCCGCCCTGCCGCTGGAGGTGGTAGGCGCCCACCTGCGGGGCCAGGCGACCGGCCACCTCGGACATCGGGGCGAGCAGCGGCAGCGACCGGTCGGGCAGCTCGACGGTCTCGTACGCGATGCCGGTGACCTTGCGGTCGACCAGCGCGTCGGTGCAGGCCTTCGAGGCGGCCAGGTGCAGGTAGGTGAAGAGCACCTGCCCCTCGCGCATCCGGTGGTACTCCTCGGCGATCGGCTCCTTGACCTTGAGCACCAGCTCGGCGGTCTCCCACACCTCGTCGGCGGTGGCCAGGATCTTGGCACCGGCGGCGGCGAACTCGTCGTCGCCGATGCTGGACCCGACGCCGGCGCCGGACTCGACGAAGACCTGGTGACCGCTGCGGACGAGCTCGTTGACGCCCGCCGGCGTGATCGCCACGCGGTACTCGTGGTTCTTGACCTCGCGTGGGATTCCGACCTTCACGATGCAGACACCTCTCTTCGGGGCTGCGCTCCCCCGACTGCGCGGTGCCACGACGGCCCCTTTGCCGCCGTGGTCCACCGGTCCCGCCGGCGGCAGTCTAGGCGCGTCGCCGCCCCCGATGAGGCAGCACAGTGACATCCGGTGCCCGCACCCGCTGACGATGTGTCAGGCGTGAACCGGGCCGGCGGTGGGACCCGCGCCTCAGCCGTCAGGACAGTGTTCCTCCATTATCGTCCCACTCTTCGGGTGCCGCTGCGGACAGGAGACCAGTGGATCACTAGGGTGTCGCCTCATGACCACACCTCCTTACCAGCCCGGCTTCCCCAACCAGCCCGGGTACCCGTCGGGTGTCTCCGACAAGAGCAAGGTCGTCGCCGGCGTCCTGCAGATCGTGCTCGGCACCTTCGGCGTCGGCCGCTTCTACATGGGCGACACCAAGACCGGCGTCATCCAGCTCATCGTGTCCCTCGTGACGTGCGGCATCGGCGGCATCTGGGGCCTCGTCGACGGTGTCCTGATCCTGATCAACGGTGGCGTCGACGGGCAGGGCCGGCCGCTGCGCGACTGACCGACCCGAACGACGAAAGGGGCCGTGCGGACGTACCGCACGGCCCCTTCACGTTCTTCCCGACTCAGCCCGGCAGGGGCGCATCGGCCCGGCGCAGCGCCGACCAGCCGGTGTCGCGGGCCCGGGCGGCGGCGAGCAGCCCGGTCACGCAGGAGGCGTTGGTGATCTCGCCCGCGAGGACCATGCCGACCGCCTCGTCCAGGTCGATGCGGACGACCTGGAGGTCGGCCTCCTCCTCGCGACGCTCGTGCCGCTGCTCCGCCGGCACGTCGGCCAGGTCCCGGGCCAGGAAGACCCGGACCAGCTCGTTGGTGAAGCCCGGCGAGCTGTGCAGGTCCACCAGGACGTCGATCCGCCCGGCGGTCAGGTCGACCTCCTCGGCCAGCTCCCGGACCGCGGCGGCGGCCAGGTCCTCGCCGGAGACGTCCGTCAGCCCGGCCGGCAGCTCCCACAGGTGCCGCCCCACCGGGTGCCGGTACTGGCGGATCAGCACCACCTGATTGGCGGAGTCGAGCGCCACCACGGCGACCGCGCCGACGTGCCGGACGAAGTCGCGGACCCCCGTCCCGCCGCCCGGCATGGTCACCTCCTCGCTGACCACGTCGAAGATCCGGCCCCGGTAGCGCTCGGTGCGGGAGCGCACCTCGTAGCGGTGCTCGACGGCGCTCACGCCGCTGTCGTGCCCGGTGCCCCGCTCGCTCACGCCGCCGCCCCGCTTCGCGTGCCAGCGGCGCGAGGCGCCGCGCTGCAGTGCCCGATGGTTCGCTCGCTACGCTCGCTCACGAGGCCGACGTCGCCTTCGCGGCGGCGCCACCGTTGCGGGCGGCGTTCTGCGCCGCCGCGCTCTCGGCAGCGTCCAGGTCGACCGGGAGCTGGTCGGCCTCCGAGTAGGCCACCGCCGCCTTCACGAAGGAGGCGAACAGCGGGTGCGGCCGGGTCGGCCGGCTCTTCAGCTCCGGGTGCGCCTGGGTGGCCACGAAGAACGGGTGCAGGTCCCGGTCCAGCTCGATGAACTCGACCAGCCGCCCGTCGGGCGAGGTGCCGGAGATGTGCAGGCCCGCCTTGGTCAGCGCGTCACGGTAGGCGTTGTTCACCTCGTACCGGTGCCGGTGCCGCTCGCTGACCTCGGTGCTGCCGTACGCCTCGGCGACCAGCGAGCCCTCGGCGAGCGCCGCCGGGTACGCGCCCAGCCGCATGGTGCCGCCCAGGTCGCCCCTGCCGGCCACGATGTCCTCCTGGTCGGCCATGGTGGCGATGACCGGGTGCGCGGCCTCCTCGTCGAACTCCAGCGAGTTGGCGCCCTCCAGGCCGGCCAGGTGCCGGGCCACGTCGATGGTCATGCACTGCAGGCCGAGGCAGAGGCCGAGCAGCGGGATGCCGTTCTCCCGGGCGTACCGGGCGGTGCCGATCTTGCCCTCGATGCCGCGCACCCCGAAGCCGCCGGGGATGACGATGCCGTCGACGCCGGCCAGAGCGGCCGCCGCGCCGGACGGGGTGACGCACTCGTCGCTGGGCACCCAGCGCAGCTGCACCCGGGACCGGTGGCCGAAGCCGGCGGCCCGGATCGCCTCGCTGACCGACAGGTACGCGTCGGGCAGGTCGACGTACTTGCCGACCACGCCGACGGTGACGGTGTGCCGGGGCTGGTGCACCCGGTCCAGCAGGTCGTCCCAGCTGGCCCAGTCGACGTCCCGGAAGGAGAGGCCGAGGCGGCGCACCACGTACGCGTCGAGTCCCTCGCGGTGCAGCACCTTCGGGATGTCGTAGATGCTCGGCGCGTCCGGGGCGGCGGTGACGGCCTCGCGGTCGACGTCGCAGTAGAGCGACAGCTTCTGCTTGACCTTGTCGGGGATCTCCCGGTCGCAGCGCAGCACCAGCGCGTCGGGCTGGATGCCGATGCTGCGTAGCTGGGCCACCGAGTGCTGGGTCGGCTTCGTCTTCAGCTCGCCCGACGGCGCCAGGTACGGCACCAGCGAGACGTGCAGGTAGAAGCAGTTGTCCCGGCCCAGGTCGTGGCGGACCTGGCGGATCGACTCCAGGAACGGCAGCGACTCGATGTCGCCGACGGTGCCGCCGACCTCGGTGATCACCACGTCCGGCACCTGGCCGTCGTCGTCCGGGGCGGCCATCGCCAGGATCCGCGACTTGATCTCGTTGGTGATGTGCGGGATGACCTGGACGGTGTCGCCCAGGTACTCGCCGCGCCGCTCCTTGGCGATCACCTCCGAGTAGATCTGGCCGGTGGTGACGTTCGCCTTGCCGGAGAGCGCCCGGTCCAGGAACCGCTCGTAGTGCCCGACGTCGAGGTCGGTCTCGGCGCCGTCCTCGGTGACGAAGACCTCGCCGTGCTGGAACGGGTTCATCGTCCCCGGGTCGACGTTGAGGTAGGGGTCGAGCTTCTGCATGACCACGCGCAGGCCGCGCGCGGTGAGCAGGTTGCCGAGGCTGGAGGCGGTGAGGCCCTTACCCAGCGAGGAGGCGACTCCCCCGGTGACGAAAATGTGCCTGGTCGTCCGTGCTGAAGGGGCCAAGGCCTGCTCCCGTGTCGTCCGTCGCGGTCGTGCAGACCGCCGTGCCGATCAGCCAAGTGATCACGCGATCCACGGGATTCCACGGTAACACCTCTCCCGGTCCACCCGCCGGGCGCACCCGGAGCGGGCTGCGGGACGTCCCGCAGACGCCTCAGCTGGCGGTGACCTCGGTCGATGTCAGGCCAGCCGGCGCGCGCTCCCCCGCGCCGGTTCCGGCCGTCGGCCCGGCCGCCCCGGTCGCCGGGTCCGGGGCGCGCGGAGCCGGGGGCGCCGCCGCCGTGGCCGGTTCCGCACCTGGATCCGGGGTACGGGCGGCGCCCGGCCCCGCGCCGGTCGGTGCCGGCCGGTCCGGGCCGGCGCCGTCCGGTCCCCCGCCGGTGTCCCCGCCCGAGCCGTCGCCCGTACCGCCGGGCCCCTCGTCGCGCGGGCGGCCCGCGTCGGGCAGCGTGCGGTCCGTGGAGTGGTCGAGCACCCGCAGCGCGGCCAGCGCCGCCATCGGCACCACCAGGGCGGCGGCCGCGCCGGCCACGTCCAGGGCGTCGCCGCCCAGCACCCCGCCGATCACGGCGGCGACGGCGGTGCCGGCCATCGCCGCCCGCATCGCCGGGTAGATGCCGAACAGCCGCATCAGCCCACCCCACGGCTGGAGCAGGGCGAACCAGACCAGCAGGGCGCCGGCCAGGGCCAGCACCGTCAGCGGGCTGTTGACCAGGGTCTCGAAGTTGGCCGTGCTGGAGCGGTGCACGGTGAGCCCGCCGGTGCCGTCACCGACGGCGGCCAGGAACCGGCCGAGGCTGCCCCGCTCGGCGGCGGGCCGACGCAGGTCGAGCACCGCGAAGCCGATCGTCAGCGCGAGCCCGGCCATGGTGGCCCAGGCGAGCCTGCTGATCGTCAGCCAGCCGCCGGCGCTGATCGCCGCGGCGACGCTCAACCCGGCGGTCAGCGCGATCGCGCCGATCGGGTCGGCCCCCAGGTACGGGCTGCCGACGACCAGCACGGCGGCGCCGCCGACGGCCACCATCACGGGCGGCCGCCAGGACCGACGGACCCGCTGGGCCAGCCACCCCGCGCTCAGCAGGGACCCGGCCAGGAACACCCCGAGCCCGACGGTGCCGAGCCCGGCGTACCGGCCGCCCTCCAGGGCGGAGTAGCCGACCACCCCGTTGAGCTGGAGGCGGGCGCCGGTGAGCACGTCCAGCCCCACAGCCAGCGTGGTCAGGCCGGCCACCGCACCGAGCGGACCGAGCGTGCTCGCGTGCCCGGGCGCGAGCCGCACCACGGCGGTCGCGGCGACCAGCAGCAGCACGGTCACCCCGGCGAAGTAGACGCCCGCGTGGTCCCCGCGCCACCAGGGCACGGCGTCGGCCAGCAGCGCGGCCGGGACGGCGAGGGCCGCCGCGACCAGCAGCAGCTCCACGACCGCCACCACCCGCCGCGAGACCGGCTCCGGGCCGTACGGGCCGGCGTGCCGGCGGGCCCGGCGCAGCAGCGGCAGCACCGCCACGGCCAGCAGCACCTGGGCGCCGGCCAGCAGGGTGAAGAACCAGTCGGCCACCCGGCGCTGGGCGGCCGCCTCCCGGTCGGCGTCCGCCGGCGCGGCGATCGCGGCGGCGAGGTCCGTCGGCCGCCCGCCGACCGACTCGGCCGGTCGGCCGAGGAAGAGCCGTTCCGGCATCGGCCGGCCCAGCGCGGTGAGCGCGGTCGGCGCGAGGTCGACCAGTTGCAGGTAGCCCTCGCGGCCGGTGCTGGCCGAGGTGAGCCACCCGCCTTCCCAGCCCGGCCCGTCGGCGACGGCGACGTGCAGCCGGGACGGGGCGTCGGTGTCGGACACCCCGGCGACGAGCACCAGCGAGCGGGGCGGCCGGGCGGCCAGCACCCGGGCCAGGCGGGCGTCCGCCTCGCTCGCGACCGCGGCCCGGGCCGCCGGGTCCTCGCCGGTGACCGTGCCGAGGTCGACGATGCTCAGCACGCAGGAGCCGAGCAGGCCCGCCGGGTCCGCCGGGAGCGCCGGCGCGTACCGGTCGACGCGGCCGAACGGTCGGGCGGCGGCCACGGCCGCGCCGGGCCCGACCGCCACCGAGCAGCGCACCGACTCCGCCAGCGCGCCGGGCACCGTGCCCCAGGGCAGCCGCTCCTGGTTGTGCAGGACGACGCTCCCCTGGTCGGGCAGGTTCGCGCCGATGCCGTCGGGCTGCTCGACCGTCACCTGGGCCGGTGGACAGCCCCCGGCCTGACGGCTGCCGTTCCAGGCGGCGTAGCTGCCGGCGCCGAGGGTCAGCCAACCGTCCACCGGGCAGGTCGGGCGGTGCGCGGAACGTACCGACAGGGAGCCGATCGAGCCCTTCTGGGCCATCCGCCACAACGTCGGCGTGGTCTGCGGGTCGACGTCCTCCCAGCGCAGCCCGGCGACCCCGACCAGCACCACGAAGTCGGCGGTACGCCCGGGCGACGCCGCCCGTTCGGGGCGGGCGGTCAGCGCGGTGATGCCCAGCACCACCACGACCAGGGTCAGCAGGATCGGGGCGATTCTGCGCCGCATCACCGGCGTCCCGTCGACGGGGCGTCGGCGCCGGGAGGAGCGGCCGGTCCGGCGCCGTGCGGGGCCAGCTCGGCGTAGAGCGCCGCCAGCTGGGCCAGGGTGTCCGCCTCGGTGGGCCAGGAGGCGGCCCGGGCGGCGCCGCGCCGCGCCAGCTCGGCCCGCCCGGCGTCGTCGTCGAGCAGGGCGCGCACGGCCGCGTCGACGGCGTCCACGTCCGCCGGCGGCACCAGCACCGCGGCGTCGCCGACCAGCTCCGGCAGGCCGCCGACCGCCGTCGCCACCAGTGGTACGCCGGCCCGCATCGCCTCCTGCGCGAAGAGCTGACGGGCCTCCCAGTCGCTGGTCACCAGCGCCAGGTCGGCCCCGGCCAGCAGGTCGGCCACGTCGGTGCGGTGCCCGAGCAGGGTCACCGGGGCCCGGGCGGCGGAGATCCGGGCGGCCAGCGGCAGGTAGGCGGGGCCGCTGCCGGCGATCACCACGACCGGCGCCGGTGTCCGGGTACGCCACCGGGCGGCGGCCTCGACCAGCACGTCGTACCGCTTCTGCGGGTGCAGCCGGCCCACGGAGAGGATCAGCGGCCGGTCCTGGCCGACGCCGAACTCGGCGCGGACGGCGGCCCGGCGGCGGCGCGGCGCGGGCAGTGCCGGCGCGGCGACCGGGGCGAGCCGGGCGTCCGCCGCGCCCAGCGCTGTGGCCCGCTCGACCAGGTCGGTGGAGGCGCCGAGCGCCACCCGGGCGCCCCGGGCGACGACCCGCTCGACGAGGCGCGACACGCCGCCGCGCAGGCCGCCGGCGAGCACCGCGTTGTGCCAGGTGACCACGAGCGGGGCGGCGGGCCGGGCGAGCACGGCGACGAGCCCGGCGCGTAGGCCGTGGGCGTGCAGCACGTCGACCGGTTCGGCGGCGAGGGCCCGGCGCAGCGCGGTGACCGCGCGGGCGTCGGCCGGGGTCGGGCTGGCCGGGATCTCCACCGGCAGGAACCGGGCGCCGACGCCCGTGAAGTCGAACTGCTCCTGCGTGGCGGCGGGGCCGCAGACCAGCACGGAGGCGCCCGCGGCGGTCAGCCCCTCGGCCAGCGAGCGGACGTGCTGCCCGACGCCGCCGGTGCTGGAGGCGAGCAGCAGGGCCACCGTGCCGCGCCAGCCGGGAAACGGTGCCGGCTGCGTCACCGCGACCACCCCCGTTCGTCGGTAGTCGTCGGCCGGTCACCCGTCCTGCACCCGCTCACCGGGACACCGTCTCCTTCCCGCCACCCCGTTCCGGGGGGATGTCGCCCTCGCCCGTCCCATCGGCGGGGGCCGCCGGCCCACGCCGGCCCGCCCTGCCCAGCCGCCGGAGCACCCCGGCGAGCAGCGGCGTCACGTCCCGCCGGTCGACCAGCCAGACGACGGCGAGGAACACGACGCCGACCAGGGCTCCGGACAGCATGCCCTGCACGAGTGCGCCCGGTGTCGTCGGGGTGCCGCCGGCGGCCGCGTCGAGCCAGCGGGCGAGGGCCGTTCCGGCGAGCGCGGCCAGGGCGCCGGCGAGCAGTCCGGCGGCGCCGGCCCGGCCCGCTCCGGCGAGCGCGGGGCGCCCGGCCGAGCGCCACACCGCGACGAGCAGCAGCCCGCCGAGCAGCACCATCCCGGCCGAGTTGGCCAGGGCGACCGCGAGCACCCGGTCCCGCAGCGGCAGCACCGCGGCCAGCAGCAGGGCGGTGGCCGGAACCGTCAGGAAGCCGGCAGCGATGGCGACGGTCGCCGCCCGGGTCTCCCCCCGGGCGTAGAGGGCCCGGCTCAGCAGCGCGTAGAGCCCGTAGCCGAGCAGGCCCGGCGCGAACCCGGCGATCGCCGCGGCGGCCGTGCCCGCCGGGGCCGGCGCGAAGAAGAGGTGGCCGACGGGGACAGCCGTGCCCACCAGCGCGGCGGCCCCCAGGCAACTGAACAGCAGCACGCCGCGTACGGCCGGCGCCAGGGTGGCGCGGTAGCCATCCTCGTCGCCCGCCGCGCGGGCCGCCGCCAGCGCCGGGTACGCGGCGACCGCCAGCGGCACCGCCAGCACGGCCCAGGGCAGCAGGTACAGCGTCTGGGCCAACTGGTAGACGCCCGGGTTCGCCGCCGCGCCGTAGGTGACCTGGTTGAGGCTCACCATCAGGGCGACCTGCTGGGCGGTGACGGCCACCGCGCCGGCCGCCACCAGCCCGCCCACCCGGGCCCGGGCGTCGGCCGGGAAGCCGAAGCCGGGTCGGACCCGCAGCCTCAGCCGGCGGACGGGAACCAGCAGCGACAGGGAGAGCACGACGACGCCCAGCGTGGTGCCGGCGGAGAGCAGCAGTTCGCCGCCGGGGCTCACGTCGGCGACGGTGGCCAGCGGCCCCTCGACGGCGGTGAAGCCCAGGTAGACCACGATGACGGTGAGGCTGGACAGCAGCGGAGCGAGCACCGGCCAGGCGAACCGCCGGTGCGCCTGAAGCACCCCGGTCAGCACGATGCCCACCCCGTACAGCGGCAACTGCGGGGCGAAGACCCGCAGCATCCGCTCGCCGCTGGCCTGCTGGGCGGCGGTCAGCCCTTCGCCGAGCAGCGCGACCACCGGCCCGGCGAGCAGCACCACCAGCACGGCCAGTGGCACCAGCAGGCTCACCGTCCAGGTGAGCAGCGCGCCGGTGGTCCGGGCCACCGCCGCCCGGTCTCCCGTCGCGACGGGACCGGCGAGCAGCGGCACGACCAGGCTCGCCAGCGCCCCGCCGGCCACGATCTCGAAGATGAAGTTCGGCACCGCGTTCGCCACCACGTAGGTGCCGCCGAGGTCGGTCGGGGCCAACGTCCAGGTGAAGACGGCGGTACGGCCGAAGCCGGCGAGCCGGCTGAGGACGGTGAGTACGGCGATGAGCGCGGCCGCTCCGGCGACACGGCCGGCGCCGGCGAGGGGTGCCGGGGTCGTCACGTCAGTCGGCGCGCCGGCCCAGTGCGTCGAGCTCGCGCAGCCCGGGGGTGCGCTGGATGACCTGGGTGAAGCTGACCTTCTCGCTGGCCGCGGTGAGGCCGGCGAGCACGGCGAGCAGCCCGGCCCGCCCGACGGGCCCGGTACGCGCGGCCAGCGCCACGCCGAGCAGCGCGCCGAGCGCGTTCGCGCCGCTGTCGCCGAGCATCACGTCCTCGCCGAGGTCGGCGGGGAGCAGCCCGGCGGCGGCCCCGACGGCACCGGCGGCGATCCCGCCGTGCGGGCCACCGGCCAGCGGGGCGCCGAGCAGGAGGCCGGACTTCAGCGCCCGGCCGGGACGCAGGTCCAGCAGGTTGAGCAGGTTCGCGGTGCCGGCGATGACACCGGCGCCGAGCAGCACGTCGACGCCCCGCCCCAGCGCGCCCTGCCGCTGGCGACGCCGATGCCCGGCGACCCGGGGGTCGGCGGCGAGCAGCGCGGCGGCGCCGAGGCCCGCGGCCCCCACCCCCACGACCTTGACCAGCCCAGCGGTGACCCGGCCCTCGCGCAGCGCGGCCAGGTGCCCGGCGAACCCCTTGGCCGCCTTCTGCTCCGGCCGGGTGCCGACCACGTCGTCGTAGAGCCCGACCGCCCCGGCGCCCACCCCGGCGACCAGGGCCGCGGCTCCCGACGGGCCGCTGGAGGCGCCGAACGCGCCCGTTGCGGCGGCACCTGCGGCGAGGGCGGGGCCGGCGGCCAGGCTCACCGTGCGGCCGCGGAAGTTGGTGCGCTCCAGCGCGGGCCCGGCCGGCGAGGTGCGCACCTCGCGCAGCGCGTACCGGGCGGCGGCGGCGCCCGCGCCGGCGATCAGCAGTCGACCGAGCAGGCTCACGCGCGTCCCTCCCGCCGTACGTCGGCGAAGCGGGATCCGGACAGCGGGGTACGTCGTTCGCTCACTGGGGCAGTCTAGGCAGCAGGGTGGCGTTGTCGGCGACGCCGTACTGACCGGCCTTCTTTTCGGTGACCTGCTGCACCAGCGCGAGGGCGGTGACCAGTTGGCCCTGGACGGTGTTGGCGTTGTCGACGGTGGAGATGGTCTGCACCAGCACCGGGTCGCTCCGCACGGCGGCCACCAGGTTGCCCCCGGCCGAGCCGTTGCCGCCCACGACGAGCGTCCCGGCCTGGTCGAACTGCTCGGCGACCTTGAGCACCGCCTCGTCCTTCTTCGCCGAGTCCTTGTCCACGTACGGCTGCCCGCTGACCAGGACGACGGCCTCCGCCGGCGCGGTGACCGGCTTCTCGGTGGTCAGGTAGTTGGCGTTGACGTAGGCGGCGAGCACCGCCCGCCGGTCGGCCTCGGTGACGGGGGTGGCGCCGGCCGCCCGGTCGATCAGGACGCTGGCCAGCAGCGCGCTGGACGTCTCGACACCGTTGCTGTTGCTCGGCAGGTCGGCGGTCGGCGCGCCGGTGGGGCGCGCGGCGGTGACCGCCAGCTCCAGCAGGTTGTTGTTGTTGTCCGGGTTGATGAACTTGTCCTGCAGGTCGATGCGGCCGGTCACCTGGGCGCCGGCGAGCTGGAGCATCTTGAGCACGCCTTCGGTGTGGTCGCGCCCGGTGGGCAGGCCGACGACCAGCACCCGCTTGCCGGTCAGCTTGCCGGGCAACAACAACTCCGCTGTCTGGGCCGCGAAGTCCTCCTCGAGCTCGAGTTCCTTCTCCATGCTCTGGACCGCCTGGCGCATCTGCTGGTTGTCCTTGCGCAGCGCGTTGACGTTCTCCTTGAGCGAGTCGGCCACCGGGCCGTTGAGGGCGGCGGTGCCGACCACCAGACCGATCGCCAACGCGAGGAAGACCGCGGTCAGGGACACGACGTGGTACCGGAAGTTGATCACACCTGCAGCCTCTTGATCGGTGGGACGCTAGAAAAGCTGTTCAAGCTGGAACACGAAATTGTTCCACCACTCGGAGACCACGCCCAAGTACGCCTTGCCGACGGTGGAGACCGCCACCGCCGACGCCATCGCCGCGATGGCGGAGAGCACCAGCAGCAGCAGCGACGACCCGGAGATGTTCTGCCGGTAGAGCCGGCTCACGCCCTTGGCGTCGACCAGCTTGCCGCCGACCTTGAGCCGGGTCAGGAACGTGGAGGCCATCCCGCCGCGCCCCTTGTCGAGGAACTCGACGAGGGTGGCGTGGGTGCCGACGGCGACCAGCAGCGAGGCGCCCTTCTCGTCGGCCAGCAGCATGGCCAGGTCCTCGCTGGTCGCCGCCGCCGGGAAGGTCACCGCCGGCACGCCGAGGCCGTTGACCCGGGCCAGGCCGGGCGCCCGGCCGTCCGGGTAGGCGTGCACGATCACCTCGGCGCCGCAGCGCAGCACGTCGTCGGTGACCGAGTCCATGTCGCCGATGATCATGTCCGGCGTGTAGCCGGCCTCCACCAGCGCGTCCGCGCCGCCGTCGACACCGATCAGGACCGGCTTGAACTCGCGGATGTAGGGGCGCAGCACGTCCAGGTCGGCCTTGTAGTCGTAGCCGCGCACCACGATCAGGCAGTGCCGCCCCTGCATCTCGGTCTGGATCTCCGGCACGCCGACCCCGTCGAGGAGCAGGTCGCGCTCCTGGCGGAGGTAGTCCATCGTGTTGGCGGCGAACGCCTCCAACTGGACCGAGAGCCCCTCCCGGGCGTCGGCCATCGACTTGGCCACCGACTCGGCGTCCTGGAGGCTGCCGTGCGCCACCGGCTCGTCGCCGAGGAAGACGGTGTTGCCCTCGATCCGGACGGTGTCGCCCTCGTGGATCCGCTCGAAAACCCCCTCCCCCAGGTCGTCCAGGAGCGGGATGCCGGCGGCGACCAGCACCTCGGGCCCCAGGTTGGGGTAGCGGCCGGAGACCGACGGCTTCGCGTTGAGCACGGCGCCGACACCGACGGCGACGAGCGAGTCGGCGGCGACCCGGTCGAGATCGACGTGGTCGATGACCGCGATGTCACCGGGGCGGAGCCGGCCGACCAGGCGTTTTGTCCGGCGGTCGAGGCGTGCGGTGCCGAGAATCCTGCCCGGTTCCGCGTTCCGGGTCCGGCGCAACGTGGGTAGACGCATCGTGACCATCCTGGCATGTGAGGCAGGCAAATCTGTCGCGACATGCCTGAGCAGGGCCGCCTACCCAGGGAAGCACACTACCGCGCAGGCCGGTGTGCCTGTGCTCACAATCGCCGACTTCACGGGCGCCTTTCCCGGGCCGCCACGGCGAGAAGCTCCTCGGCGTGCGCGATACCCAGGTCGGAGTCGGGCAAACCCGCGAGCATCCGGGCCAGTTCCCGGGCGCGCTCGGTGTCCTCCACCACCCGGACCCCACTGGTGGTGACCGCCCCGCCCGTGTCCTTCGCCACCACCAGGTGCCGGTCGGCGAACGCGGCCACCTGCGGCAGGTGGGTGACGACCAGCACCTGGTGGCTACGGGCCAGCCGGGCCAGCCGCCGGCCGATCTCGACCGCGGCCTGGCCGCCGACCCCGGCGTCGACCTCGTCGAAGACCAGCGTGGGTGGCCCGCCGGAGCCGGCGAAGACCACCTCGATGGCGAGCATCACCCGGGACAGCTCACCGCCGGAGGCGCCGCGCTGCAACGGCAGCGAGGGCGCGCCCGGGTGGGCCAGCAGACGCAGTTCGACCTCGTCGCCGCCATCCGGGCCGACGGCGACCTCGGTGCCGTTGACCAGCAGGGTCGGCTCGGCGCGGCCGGCCGCGCGGGGCAGCACCGCCACCTCGATCCGGGCGTGCGGCATGGCCAGCCCGGCCAGCTCGACGGTGACCTGCTCGGCGAAGCGGGTCGCCGCCTCCTGCCTCGACGCCGACACCCGGCCGGCCAGGTCGGCCACCTCGCCGGCCAGCCGGGAGGCCTCCCGGTCCAGCTCGTCCAGAAGGTCGTCGGAGGTGTCCAGGTCGGCCAGCCGGGTGCGGGCACGCTCGGCCCAGGCGATCACCCCGTCGACGTCGTCGGCGTACTTGCGGGTGAGCGCGCGCAGCGCCGCACGCCGCTCGTAGACGGTCTGCAACCGGGCCGGATCGGCGTCCAGCGCGGCGAGGTAGGCCGACAGCTCGGCGGAGACGTCCGTGACGAGGGTCGCCGCCTCCTCCAGCCGCCCCGCCAGCTCGCCCAGCGCCGGGTCCGTGCCGGCCTGCGCCTCCAGGGTGCGGCGGGCGGTGCCGAGCAGCGCCGCCGCGTCCGGCGTCTCGTCGGTCGCCTCCACGCCGCCGGCCACGCACTGGTGGGCCACCTGCGCCGCGGTACGCAGCCCCTCGGCGTGCTCCAGCCGCTGCGCCTCCGCCTTCAGCTCGCCGTCCTCGCCGGGCTGCGGGTCCACCCGGGTGATCTCGTCGAGGCCGAGGCGCAGCAGGTCCGCCTCCTGGTTGCGCTCGCGGGCGTTGCGCCGCCGGTCGGACAGGTCGTCGACCACCGCGCGCCAGCGGGCGTACGCCTCGCGCAGCGCGTCGAGCAGCTTCTCGTGCTCCGGGCCGGCGAAGCGGTCCAGCGCGGCCCGCTGCTCGGCCGGCCGCAGCAGCCGCAGCTGGTCGGACTGGCCGTGCACGGCCACCGCCTGCTCGCCCACCTCGCCGAGCATCGACACCGGCATGCTCCGCCCGCCCAGGTGCGCCCGGGAGCGGCCCTCCACGGTGACGGTGCGGCTCAGCAGCACCGAGCCGTCCTCGTCGGGCTCGCCGCCCGCGTCGGTGATCCGCGCGTGCACGGTGGCGGCGACGCGGCCCGCGAGCCGCAGCCGGCCCTCGACCACCGCCCGGCCCGGCTGGGCGCGCACCCGCCCGGCGTCGGCCCGCCCGCCGAAGAGCAGGCCGAGGCCGGTGACCACCATGGTCTTGCCCGCCCCGGTCTCGCCGGTGATGACGTTCATGCCGCCGGTCAGCGGCAGCGTGGTGTCCTCGATGACGCCCAGTCCGGTGATGCGCAGCTCTTCCAGCACAGCAACCGACAGTAGACGCGGCCCCCGACACTTGACCAGCCGGCGTGCGCGCGCCGGTGCGTCCGCCCGCCGACACCCCGCCGGGGCGGCCCATCGGCGCTGGCCGGACCCCGGGTCAGCGGCGGTTGCCGCGCCAGCCGTGCACGGGCAGGTCGAACTTCGCCACCAGCCGGTCGGTGAACGGGCGGTCCCGCAGCCGCACGACGCGCACCGGCAGCGCGCCGCGCCGCACGGTGACCCGCGCCCCGGGCGGCAGGTCGTAGACGCGTCGGCCGTCGCAGGACATCACGGCGAGGGTGGTGAACGGGTCGACGGTGATGACGAACGTGGAGGTGGGCGCGGTGACCAGCGGCCGGCTGAACAGCGCGTGCGCGCTGATCGGCACCAGCAGCAGGGCCTCCACCTCCGGCCAGACCACCGGCCCGCCGCCCGAGAACGCGTACGCCGTCGAGCCGGTGGGGGTCGCGCAGACCACGCCGTCGCAGCCGTACCGCGACAGCGGGCGGCCGTCCACGTCGACCATCAGCTCCAGCATCTGGGCGCGCTCGCCCTTCTCGACGCTGATCTCGTTGAGGGCCCAGGACTCGATGGTCGGCCCGCCGTCGAACTCGGCGGTCACGTCGAGGGTGAGCCGCTCGTCGACGGTGTAGTTGCGCTCGACCACGTCGCGTACCGCGCTGTCCAGGTCGTCGATCTCGGCCTCGGCGAGGAAGCCGACCTTGCCGAGGTTGATGCCGATCAGCGGCACCTTCTCCGGGCGGGCCAGCTCCGCCGCGCGCAGGAAGGTGCCGTCCCCGCCGAGCGCGAAGACGATCTCCGCGCCCGCGGCCGCCTCGATGCCGGTCACCGGGACCACTCCGGGCAGGTCGAGGTCTTCGGCCTCCTCGGCGACGACCCGCACCTCGAAGCCGGCCGAGATCAGGTCGGCGGCGACGGCGCGGGCGTGCTCGGTGCTGCGCCGGCGACCGGTGTGCGTCACCAGCAGCGCCGTGCGGCTCACCGGGACGGCCGTCCCGTCGCGCCCGCGCGGCATCCGCGCGGCACGCCCGCGACCGCGGGGCTCGCCAGTCCACTCACCCGGCCACCTCCTCCGTCGCCGCGTCCGGCTGGTCGCCGGACGGCACCGGGCCACCCGGCCCGGCGGTCACCACCGCGCGCACCCGCTCCGGGTCGGCCGGCGGTGCGTCCCGGCGTAACCATACGAAGAACTCGACGTTGCCGCTCGGCCCGGGCAGCGGACTCGCGGCCACGTCGGCCAGGCCGAGGTCGAGCCGGGCCGCCGCGGCGGCCACGTCGAGCACGGCCTCCGCGCGCAGCGACGGGTCCCGGACCACCCCGCCGGCACCCACCCGCTCCTTGCCGACCTCGAACTGCGGCTTCACCATCAGCGCCAGGTCACCGTCGGGCCGCGTGCAGCCGGCCAGCGCCGGCAGCACCAGCCGCAGGGAGATGAACGACAGGTCGGCGACCGTGAGGTCGACCGGGCCGTCGATGACCTCCGGCGTCAGCGTACGGACGTTGGTGCGCTCGAAGACCCGCACCCGGGGATCGTTGCGCAGCGGCCAGGCGAGCTGCCCGTAGCCGACGTCGACCGCGACCACCTCCGCCGCGTCGGCGCGCAGCAGCACGTCGGTGAAGCCGCCGGTGGAGGCACCCGCGTCCAGGCACCGCCGGCCGGCCACGGTCAGCCCGCCCGGGGCGAAGGCAGCCAGCGCGCCGGCCAGCTTGTGCCCGCCCCGGGAGACGTACTCCGAGCCGGGGTCCTCGCCGGTGACCAGGAGCGGATCGGCGGGGTCGACCATCGCGGCGGGCTTGCGGGCCGGTACGCCGCGCAACTGGACCCGGCCGGCCTCCACCAGCGCGGCGGCCTGCTCCCGGGAGCGGGCCAGCCCGCGGCGGACGAGTTCGGCGTCCAGCCGGTTACGACGTGCCATGCGTGGTTCTTCTCCGGTCGGTCAGGTCTGGTCGATGGTGGCGAGGGTCTCCCGCAGCGTCTCGTACGCCGCCTCGTACTGCGCGATCTGGTCGGCCGGGGCGAGCGTCGCGGCGTTGGCCATGGCCCGTACGGCGGCGTCCACGGCGGGATGCCGGTCCTCGCCGAGGTCCTCGGCGGACTCCGGCAACGGCGGGGCGGGGCGCGGGCCCGGCCGGGCGCCGGGCGGCGGACCGGGGCGGAACGGGCCGGTCGCCGAACCGTGGCCGGCACCCGGCGGGCCGGGGCGGGCGCCGGGCGGCGGGCCGGGCCGGTAGGGGCCGCTCACGATCCGCTCCCGGCCGGGGCCGGGCGCATCACGCCTCGTCCTCCGGCGGCCGCTTGCGGGCCGGTGCCTTCTTCGCCGGCTGGACCGGCTCCGCGGCGCCCTCGGTCGGGGCGAGGGCCGACGGCGTCCGCTTGGCCACCGCCTTCTTCGCCACGGCCTTCTTGGCCAGCGCCTTCTTCGCGACGGCCGGCCTCGCCACCGGGGCGGGGGCCGCCGAGGTCGGTACGGCCGGCTCGGCCGCCCCCGGGGCGGGCGACGGCCCGGCGGCGGGCACCGGGTGCGCCGACGCTTCGGTGCGGGCGGGCACCGGCGGCGGGGCGCCGAGGGTCGCCTTGGTGTCCCGGAGCTGGCGCTCGAGTTCGTGCACCCGTCGGGTCAGTTCGGCGACCTCGTCGGCGGTGGCGAGCCCCACCGCGCCGAGGGCGCGGTCCACTTCGAACCGCACCAGCTTGGTCAGCGACTCCCGGTTGGCCGCGCCCGTGGAGACCAACTCCTCGGCGAGGGTCTGCAGCTGGGCGGCGGTCGCCCCGCCCGAGCCGACGACCCGGCGAACCGCGTCCTGGGCCTTCTTCCGGGGCGCCTCCGTCAGGCCCATGGCCAGCTCGAGGTAGGCGCGCCACGCGTCCTGCATGCCTGTTTCCTTCCGCGGGGCGGGGGTGTGCAGGTGCCACGCTACCGGGCGCCCCGCGACGCCCTGTGCGGTACGGTGCCGGGGACGGCGTGGCGAGCGGTGAGGGGGCGATGGTGGCCAGCGTGGACGAATGCCGGCAGGCGTTGCGGGATCTGGCGGCCCGGCTGGACCGCAACGCGGAGACGGTGCGGGAGAAGGTCGACTTCGACCGGACGCTGGCCTGCCGGATCACCGACCTGGAGACCGCCTTCCACGGCCGGCTCTCCGGTGGCCGCCTGGTCGACCTGGCCGACGGCGACGACCCGAAGGCCAAGATCGCGCTGAGCACCGGCAGCGACGACCTGCTCGCACTGGTCCGCGGTGACCTCGACATCACCCGCGCGGTCACGTCCCGACGGGTGTCGATCAAGGCCAACCCGCTCGACCTGATGAAGCTGCGCAAGCTGCTCTGAGTCAACCCGCGCATGGCCTGGCCCGGCAACGCGGGTGGCCGGCGGCGCAATGGAGTTCGGCGTCGTGCGGCCGACAGAGGGATGAATTCGGCGTTGGCGGCCGTCAGCCGGATCGAGTTCGGCGGCGGCCAGCTGTCAGGCGGACAGGCCGAGTTCGGCCAGTGCCTTCTCCGCCTCGGCCGAGCCGGGACGGATCCGCGCCGGCCGCGTCGACCAGGCGGTCGCGCAGAGCGCCGCCAGGGCGTCCAGCGCGCGGCCCGACCCGGCCAGCTCCAGCGCGTCGTCCCGCGAGGTCACCGACCATCCGCCGGCGTCCGCCGGGCCCGGGACCCGCACCACTGCCGCCGGGTCGAAGAGCCCCGCCAGGTCCATCGAGACGTACGTCGGCCTGCGGTGCGCCGGGGCGGCGAGCAGCTCGGCCGCGTCACTCACGCCGGTGAGCACCAGCAGACTGTCCAGTCCGGCCCGGCGGGCGCCCTCGATGTCGGTGTCCAGCCGGTCGCCGACCAGCAGCGTCCGGCCCTCGCCGGCACGTCGGGCCGCCGTGGTGAACAGCGCCGGCTCGGGCTTGCCGACGACCACGTCAGGATCCCGGCGCAGCGCGGTACGCAGCACGGCGACCAGGGCACCGTTGCCCGGCAGTGGTCCGCGATCGCTGGGCAGGGCCGGGTCGGTGTTGGTGGCGACCCAGGTCGCGCCGCCGCGTACGGCCACCGACGCCTCGGCCAGGTCCGCCCAGCAGACCTGCGGGCCGAACCCCTGCACCACCGCGACCGGCGACTCGTCGGCCCGGGACACCGGGGTCAGCCCGACCGCGCGCAGCTCGGCCCGCAGAGCCTCGGTGCCGACGACCAGCACCGCGGCGCCGGCGGGAAGCTGGTCGCGAAGCAGCTCCGCGGCGGCCGCCGCCGAGGTGAGCACCTCCTCGGGCCGGGCGGGCACGCCCATCCCGGTGAGCAGGTCGGCCACCTCGCTGGAGCGGCGCGAGGCGTTGTTGGTCGCGTACGCCACCGAGCGGCCCTCGGCGTGCAGCCGGCCGACCGCCTCGACCGCGCCGGGGACCGGCCGGTCGATCAGGTAGATCACGCCGTCCAGGTCGAAGACGACCAGGGCGTACCCGTCGACCAGCCGCTCCCCGGCACCCGTCGTCATCGCTGCGCAGTGTCCGACTCGCCGGAGGTGGTGGGCTCGCCACCGTCGGTGGCAGCCCCGCTGCCGTCGCCGGGCGTACCGGCGGCATCGGCGCCCGCCTCGTCGTCGGCGAGCTCGTCGTCGGTCAGGTCGTCCGACGGCACCGCCGCGACCGCGGCCTCGTCCTGCTCGTCGTCTTCGTCGTTCTCGTCGTCTTCGTCGTCGTCTTCGTCTTCGTCGGCGTCGTTCTCGTAGTCGTCGTCTTCGTCTTCGTCGTCTTCGTCGTCTTCGTCTTCGTCGTCGTCGTCGGCGTCGTTCTCGTCGTCGTCTTCGTCTTCTTCGTCCTCGGTCGGCTCCGTGTCGCCGGCGAGGTCGGCGTCCGGCCGGGCCGGTACCGCGCCCGGGGCGCCGGGGCCGGAGGCGATCGCCTCGGCGGACTCCTCGTCCTCCTCGTCGCCCTCGATCACCACACCGTCGAGCTCCAGCAGCCGCTCGGCGGCGTCGGTCTCGCTCTCGGTGTCGACGTCGGCGGCCCGGGAGAACCACTCGCGGGCCTCGTCACGACGACCGACCGCGAGCAGCGCGTCGGCGTACGCGTACCGCAGCCGGGCCGTCCACGGCTCGGCCGTCTCGCTCGTCAGTTCGGGAACCTGGAGCATGGCCACGGCGGCGTCCTTCTGGCCCAGGTCGCCGCGCGCCCCGGCCGCCACGATCAGCAGCTCGGTCGCCACGGCCTGGTCCAGCTTCTCCCGGTCCGCGCCACGGAACAGGTCGATCGCCCGCTCGGGCCGGCCCAGGGCCCGCTCGCAGTCCGCGAGCACGGCCAGGTGGCTCTGCAACCCGCTCATCCGGTGGTACGTGCGCAGCTCCGCGATCGCGGTCTGCCACTCCCCCGCGTGGTACGCGGCCAGGCCGACCGCCTCGCGGACGGCCGCGATCCGGGACGCCAGCCGACGGGCCGCCAGCGCGTGCGCCAGCGCCTCGGCCGGGTCCTCGTCGATCAGCTGACCCGTCGCCACCAGATGCCGGGCGACCGTCTCAGCGACCGGCTTCGCCAGCGAGAGCAGCTCGGCCCGGACGTCCTTGTCGAGGTCGGTCGCGACGATCTCGTCGGGCAGCGCGGGGGCCGCCGTACGCTCCCCCTCCGCCTCCGGACGCTCCCGCCGCTCGTCGCGACGCTCTCCGCCCCGGAAGCCGCCCTCACGACGGTCACCCTGGCGTTCTCCGCCCCGGTAGCCGCCCTCGCGGTCACCACCCCGGTAGCCGCCTGGACGGTCGCCGCCCTCACGACGGTCGCCGCCACGGAAGCCGCCTTCGCGGTCACCGCCCCGGTAACCACCCGGACGGTCGCCACCACGGAACCCGCCCTCACGGTCGCCACCACGGAAGCCACCCGGACGGTCGCCACCCTCACGACGGTCGCCGCCACGGAAGCCACCCTCGCGGTCACCGCCACGGAAACCGCCTGGACGGTCGCCGCCCTCACGGCGGAAACCACCCTCACGCGGCGGCCCCGAACGGAAACCACCCTCACGGTCACCCCCGCGGAAACCACCCGGACGGTCGCCACCCTCACGACGGTCGCCGCCACGGAAGCCACCCTCGCGGTCACCACCCCGGTAGCCGCCTGGACGGTCGCCACCCTCACGACGGTCGCCGCCGCGGAAGCCGCCCTCACGCGGCGGACCCGAACGGAAACCACCCTGGCGCTCGCCACCCTCACGACGGTCGCCGCCACGGAAGCCACCCTCGCGGTCACCGCCACGGAAGCCACCCGGACGGTCGCCGCCCTCACGACGGTCGCCACCGCGGAAGCCGCCTTCGCGGTCACCGCCACGGAAACCACCCGGACGGTCGCCACCCTCACGACGGTCCCCACCGCGGAAGCCGCCCTCACGCGGCGGACCCGAACGGAAACCACCCTGGCGCTCGCCACCCTCACGACGGTCGCCGCC
>NZ_JBNCOB010000013.1:0-151859 GCF_049847285.1 Micromonospora sp. DT62 | reverse complement strand
CAGAGCAAGGGTCACATCCACTGCCGCCAGCCATCAGCCCATCACGTACGGACCGACCCGGCCAGCCTCACAGTCAGGGCAGCCGCCATGCCTGGAAGGTGGGGCCGTCCGCCGGGAGGGTGACCGCGCCGTCGGCGTCGGGGCGCAGGGCGGGGGCGCCGCCGTACAGGTTCTCGGCCGGGCCCAGCCCGGTCAGGCGCACCGGCTCGCCGGCGGCGCGGCGGGCCAGCACCAGCACCGTGCCCGTCGGGGCCTCGCGCAGGAAGACCAGGGTGTCCGCGTCCGCGTGCAGCCAGCGCAGGCCGCCGTGGCGCAGCGCGGGCTCCGCGCGACGCAGGGCGATCAGGGCGCGGTACGCGGCGAACGTCGCGGCGTCCCAGCTCTCCGGCCGGTGCCACGGCATCGGCGTACGCGAGCCCTCGCCGTTGCTGCCCGTCAGGCCCAGCTCGTCGCCCGCGAAGATCATCGGGGTGCCGGGCATCGTGGCGAGCAGGCCGGCGGCGACCTCCTGCCGCGCGGCGTCGCCGACCACCGTGCGGATCCGGGCGGAGTCGTGCGACCCGAGCAGCTGCCACGAGTGGCTGTACGACCGCCAGGAGACCAGCGAGCGGTAGGCGTCCATGGTGGCGAGCACCGCGTCCGCGTCCCGGCGCACCACCCCGCCCGGTGTGCCGAGGAAGTTCGGTACGGGTTGGTCGCCGTGCCGCAGCCAGGACCAGACCGGGTCGGTGAAGCCGACGTAGTTCATCGTGCCGTGCCAGCCGTCGCGGTCGAGGTCGCCGGTGTGGTCGTGGCCGTGCTCGGCCATCAGCAGGGCGTCGGCCCGGGTGCGGGCGACCACCTCGCGCAGCAGCGCCGCCACCTCGTGCGTGTACGCGTCGGCGCCCCGCCGCCCGGTCATGTTCGCCACGTCCACCCGCCAGCCGTCCAGCCCGTACGGGGGGCGCAGCCAGCGGCGCAGCAGCGAGTCGTCGGCGGTGGCGAAGCGCCGGCGCAGCTCGGCGCTGCCCCAGTTCAGCTTCGGCAGCGACTTGACCCCGTTCCAGGACTCGTAGTCCCCGGTCACCTCGTCGAAGTAGTACAGCTCCCGCTCGGGCGCGGACACGTCGGAGGCGGCCCGGGTGAACCACTCGTGCGCGTCGCCGGTGTGGTTGCTGGTGATGTCGCCGAGCAGCCGCCAGCCCCGGGCGCGTACGGCGTCGGCGAGGCGGGCCAGGGCGGCGTCCCCGCCGAGCAGCGGGTCGACGGTGTCGAAGCTGGCCGCGTCGTAGCGGTGGTTGGAGCGGGCCGGGAAGACCGGGGTCAGGTAGACGGTGTTCACGCCGAGGCGGTCCAGGTGGTCCAGCCGCTCGGCGACGCCGTCCAGGTCGCCGCCGTAGAACTGCCGGGGCGTCTCGGGGCCGCGCCCGATGACCGGGGTGCCCCAGTCGCACGGGATCGCCCAGTCCGGCAGCTCGCGGCCCTCGGCGGCGGCGGAGCGGGCGAACCGGTCCGGGAAGATCTGGTAGATCACCGCGTCGCGGGCCCAGGCGGGCGGCGGGGCGTGGGTGACCAGCTTGAAGTCGCCGTTGTCGGGCACGTCGTGGCCCACCACGCCGGCGGCGTTCAGCCAGCGGCTGCCGCGGCTGCCGGTGAGCATGAACCGGTAGTTGCTGACCGGGTTGCGGGCCTCGACGGGCACCCGCCACCAGACGTCGGCGCCGTCGGTGCGGTCGACGACCGCCTCGGTGAACCGGGGCTCGCCGTCGCCGGTGGTGCGCACGTGCACCTGCCGGACGTCGGCGCCGGCCGGCACCCGGACGAAGACGTCGACGACGTCGCCGAGGGCGGGCTCCTGCTCGGGGACGTACAGGGCGGAACCGTCGTGGTGCGGCAACAGGGACATGGTGGTGCCTTTCGCGTCGGTCGGACGGGGAGAGAAATGGGTCTCCCGCCGCGGCCGGTTCCCCGACCGCGGCGGTCGATCCGTGACTGCTCCGGTGTACGTCGGACGCCGACGCCCTTGCCGCAGCGGTGAGCCGAGGAGGCTCAGCCTTTGACGGCTCCGGCGGTGAGGCCGGAGACGATGTAGCGCTGGACCATCTGGAAGACCAGCACCGTGGGGATCGCGGTGAGCAGGGTGCCCGCCGCGAAGATCCCGAAGTTGTTGTTGCGTTCGCCGGCCACCAGGCCGAACATCCCGACCGCGAGCGTCTTGGACTCGCTGTTGGTCAGGAAGACGTTCGCCATCAGGAACTCGTTGATGGTGCCGATGAAGGCGAGCAGGCCGGTCACCGCCAGGATCGGCGCCACCAGCGGCAGCATGATCCGGAAGAAGACCTGGGAGTGGCTGGCGCCGTCCATCGTGGCCGACTCGTCCAGCTCCCGGGGGAGCGTGTCGAAGAAGCCCTTCATCAGCCAGGTGTTCACGCCCAGCGCGCCGCCCAGGTAGAGCAGCAGCAGGCCCCACGGCGTGTTGAAGCCGATCGCCGGCCACAGGTCGGTGATCGTCGTGAAGATCAGGAAGATCGCCACGATCGCCAGGAACTGCGGGAACATCTGGATCAGCAGGAGCGCGAGCAGCCCGACCCGCCGGCCGGCGAAGCGCATCCGGGAGAAGGCGTACGCCGCCAGCGCCGACAGGAAGACCGACGCGAACGAGGCCACCCCGGCGATGAGCAGCGAGTTGAGGAACCACCACCCGAACGCCGTACGGTCGAACAGGTTCGTGAAGTTCTCCACCGACGCCCCGGTCGGCACCAGCTCCGTCGAGGAGAGCGTGCCGAGCGGGTTGAGCGCGGCCGAGAGCACGAACAGGATCGGGAAGAGGCTGAACGCGACGGCCAGCACGCCCACCAGGTGGCGCCAGCCGACCTGGGCGAACCACCGGTTGCGACGCCGGCCCGCGTTGCGGTTGACGGCCGGGGCGCCGGTCGCGCCGCCCGCGACCGGAGTGCCGCTGAGCGAGGTCACGAGTACACCTCCTCCTGCTTACGGGTGCGCCGGAAGCTCACCGCCGACACCACCGCGACGATGGTGAAGATGAAGATCGACACCGCGGCCGCCAGGCCGAACTGGGCGCCCTGCGCGCCGAAGGCCAGCCGGTAGGTGTACGTGATCAGCAGGTCCGTCGCCCCCGCGGTCGGGTTGTCCGCCGGGAAGGGGCCGCCCTCGGTGGTCAGGTAGATCGCGTTGAAGTTGTTGAAGTTGTACGCGAACGACGCGATCAGCAGCGGGGAGAGCGCGACCAGCAGCAGCGGCAGCGTGACCGACCGGAACGACTGCCACGGCGACGCGCCGTCGACCGAGGACGCCTCGGTCAGCTCCTTCGGGATGGCCTGGAGCGCGCCCGTGGCGACCAGGAACATGTACGGGTAGCCGAGCCAGAGCTGCACCAGGATCACCGCGATCCGGGCCGACCACTCCTGGCCGAACCAGTCCACCCCGAGCCCGAACAGGTTGTTGATCAGGCCGAAGTCGGTGTTGAACATGTCCCGCCAGACCAGCAGCATCGCGAAGGACGGCATGGCGTACGGCAGGATCAGCAGGACCCGGTAGAAGTTGGTGCCCCGCATCCGGGGCGAGTGCAGTGCCAGGGCGATGACCATGCCCAGGACGAACGTGCCGCCGGTGGAGCCGATGGCGAAGGCGAAGTTCCACAGCAGCGTGCCGAAGAACGGCCCGGAGATGGCCGGGTCGGTGAGCACCCGGGAGAAGTTCTTGAGCCCGACGGTGACCTTCCAGCCCTGGGCCAGCCGCTCGCCGTCGGCGGCCACGAAGGCGCCGGTCTCCTCGTCCGCCGTCCAGGTCCTGCCGCTCTCGGTGTCCTTGATGCAGTCGCAGCCGGCGTCGTACGCCCGGATCGCCTTGCCCTCGTAGGCGCGGGACAGGCCGGCGGAGCGCAGCGCGCCCCCGGACGTCGGCACGACCAGGTCGGTGATCTCCTGGCTGCGGGCGCTGGCCTGACCGAAGTTGAGCACCGTGTAGCCGTCGGCGGCGGTGACCTTGCCGCCCGGGGCCACGGTGACGTCGGCCGGGTCGAGCTGGCGCAGCCCGCCGGCGTCGCCGGCCGAGACGGTGCCGGTGCCCGGGTCGCTGACCAGGAAGACGAGCGGGCCGGTCGCCGGGTCGCCCTGGGTGGCGACGGAGAGGGCGTACTCGGTGGAGCCGGGCACCTGCTTGACCGAGGCGGTCTGGATGGCGACGACGGCGTCTTCCTTGGTGCCGCGGTGGCCGTCGCCGAAGTTCGTGAAGGCGGTGCTCGCCGTGTACAGCACCGGGACGATCTGGAACGCGATCAGGAAGAGCGTGCCGGGGACCAGGTACTTCGCCGGGATGTGCCGGCGGGTCAGGTAGAGGTAGAAGAGGCCGGCGGTGGTGGCGACCAGCAGCGCCAGCCCGGCCCACATCTCCGCCTCGACGAGCGGGAAGGCCGCCCAGATCGCGATCCCGGCGGTCAGGCCGAGCAGGAGCACCTTGACGAGCAGCCCCGTCACGGTGATCGGCGCGTGGTGCCGCGCGGTGCGGGACGTGCCCGGGTCGACGGGCTCCCGGCCCGAGGGCTGCGTGGCAGCCCCCGGGCCGGACAGCGACGTGCTCATTACTTGATCTGGCCGGAGATGGTCTTGCCGGCCGCGGTGATCGTCTTGGCCGGGTCGGCGCCGCCGATGATGGCGGCCTCGGCCTTGCCGAACGGGTCCCAGATGGTGGCCATGGCCGGGATCGCCGGCAGCACCTGGCCGTTCTTGCCAGCCTCCTGGAACTTCGCCAGGTCCGGGTCGGTGCCCTTGACCTGGTCGAGAGCGGCGGTCAGCGCCGGCGGGCGGGGCTCGGCGTTGTAGAGCGCCACGGCCAGCTCGGGGGTGGTGACGTGGTTGGCCACGAACTCCTGGGCCAGGGCCTTGTTCTTGCCCTTGGCGGCCACGTAGAACGCCTGGACGCCCACGAACGGCTGGGCCTCCTTGCCACCGGCGAAGCCGGGGACCGGGGAGATGTCGTACTTGATGTTGGCCTTCTTGGCGTCCGCGATGGCCCACGGGCCGGAGACCAGGTAGGCGCACTTCTTGCCGGTGAACGTGGCGATCGAGTTCTCGCCGGTGATCGAGCGCTTCAGCGCGCCCTCGCCCTTCTCACCGAGCTTGGCGATCTTCTTGAACGCCTCGATCGACTCCGGCTTGCCCACGCCCAGGTCCTTCGGGTCGTAGTCGCCGTTGGCGCCGGTGCCGAAGAGGTACCCGCCACCGGAGGTGTAGAGCGGGTAGATGTGGTAGGCGTCGCCGTTCTGGCCGGACTGGAGGCAGAGGATCTCGCTGGCCTTCTTCTCGGCCTTGAGCTTCTTGCCGGCGGCGACCAGGTCCTCGATGGTCTTCGGCGCCTCGGGGGCCAGCTCGGTGTTGCGGATCAGCGCCAGGTTCTCCATGGCGTAGGGCACGCCGTAGATCTGGCCGTTGAACGTGACGGCCTTGACGGCGGTCTCGTTGAAGCCGCTCTTCTGCTCGGCGGCGAGCTGCACCGGGTCGATGGCGCCGTTCTGGACGAGGTTGCCGATCCAGTCGTGCGCGCCAACCACGACGTCCGGGCCGCTGCCCTGCTGCGAGGCGGTGACGAAGTTGGTCTGGAGGTCCTTGGAGACGGCCTGGACCTCGACCGTGACGCCGTTCTCCTTGCCGAACTTCTCGGCGAACGGCTTGAGGGCGGCGGTGCGCTTGTCGTCGGCCCAGATCACCAGCTTGCCGCCGGTGGCGGCCTTGCTGGATTCCTTCGCGGCCGGCTCGTCGCTGCTGTCGCTGCCGCAGCCCGAGGCGGCGAGCGCCAGGCCGAGGACGGCGACCACACCCGCGGTACGGATGCGCATCGGTACTCCTGTCGTCATGGCGGCACGCCGGGGGAAGGGCGGACCCGCCAGTGGAAGCTCTGTAAGTTTCTTGCCAACCGGCGCTCGGCGTGCTGCGCCGCTGCTCTCGCGTGTTGCGGGGACGTTAGCAAGAGGTTTCAGAGAATGGAAGGGCTTGCAGAAGTGTACGCAAGAACTTGCCCGTGAGCTAAAGTGCGCCCATGCGCGCTCGACTGTCCGACATCGCCCAACAGGCCGAAGTCAGCGAGGCCACGGTGTCGCGGGTGCTCAACGACCGCCCGGGAGTGGCCCCCGAGACCCGGCAGGCCGTACTCACTGCCCTCGATGTGCTCGGCTACGAGCGCCCGGCCCGGCTACGCAAGCGCAGCGCCGGCCTCGTGGGTCTGGTGGTCCCCGAACTCGACAACCCGATCTTTCCCGCCTTCGCCCAGGTGATCGAGTCGACCCTGGCGCAGAGCGGCTTCACCCCCGTGCTGTGCACCCAGACGGCCGGCGGGGTCACCGAGGACGAGTACGTCGAGATGCTGCTGGACCGGCAGGTCTCCGGAATAGTCTTCGTCTCCGGCCTGCACGCCGACACCGCCGCCAACCACGACCGTTACCGGGCCCTGATCGCCCGCCCGCTGTCCGTCGTGATGATCAACGGGTACGCGCCCGGCATCCCCGCGCCCTTCGTCTCCTGTGACGACGGCGAGGCCACCGAGCTGGCCGTGGCCCACCTGGTGGCGCTCGGGCACCGCCGCATCGGCCTGATCACCGGCCCGGACCGGTTCGTGCCGGTGCAGCGCCGGGTGGCCGGCTTCCGGGCCGCGATGGGCCGGCTGGTCGGCGTCGACGAGGCCGGCCTCGACGAGCTGGCCGAGCTCTCCCTGTTCGGTGTGGAGGGTGGCGAGGCCGCCGCCGCCCGGCTGCTGGAGCGCGGCGTCACCGGCATAGTCTGCGGCTCCGACCTGATGGCGCTCGGCGCGATCCGGGCCGCCCGGCAGCGCGGCATGTCGGTGCCCGGCGAGCTGTCGGTGGTCGGCTACGACGACTCCCCGCTGATGGCCTTCACCGACCCGCCGCTGACCACCATGCGGCAGCCGGTGGCCGCGATGGCCGTCGCCGCCGTCCGGGCCCTGGTCGACGAGATCAACGGGCACGCCGCCCCGCACTCGGAGTACGTGTTCCGCCCGGAACTGGTGGTGCGCGGCTCCACCGCGGTCGCCCCCACCGACGCCGCGCGGCCGGCCCCGGGCGCCCCGACGCGGCAGCGCCCGGCCCCGCCCGCGCTCGCCGTCCCGGCCTGACCGCCCGCGCCCGCCGCCCTGACGGCCCGCTTCCGGGAGGGCCGGGCGGTCGAGGGTCGCCGCGCACCGTGACCCACGCCATTTCTTGCGCAAGGAATGCTTGACTCTTGCAGTCACGGGCGGCATTCTGCTCAGACACCGCACCCGCACCCGCGCCACGCCGGGTGCCGCCGTCCCGCGCCACAGAACGGGGAACGCCACCGATGACCGTCAGCAACCCCACACCGCTGACCTCCGACGACGACTGGTGGCGCTCCGCGGTCGTCTACCAGGTGTACGTACGCAGCTTCGCCGACTCCAACGGCGACGGCGTCGGCGACCTCCAGGGCATCCGTGAGCGCCTGCCGTACCTGCGCGACCTCGGGGTGGACGCGCTCTGGCTGACCCCCTTCTACACCTCCCCGATGATCGACGGCGGGTACGACGTCGCCGACTACCGCGACGTCGACCCGATGTTCGGCACCCTCACCGACTTCGACAACATGATCACCGACGCGCACGCCCTCGGCCTGCGGATCATCGTCGACCTGGTGCCCAACCACACCTCCAGCGCGCACCCGTGGTTCCAGGCGGCGCTGGCCGCCGGACCGGGCTCCGCCGAGCGCGCGCGCTACCTCTTCGCCGAGGGCAAGGGCGAGAACGGCGAGCTGCCCCCGAACGACTGGGAGAGCATCTTCGGCGGCCCCGCCTGGACGCGCATCGACGACGGCCAGTGGTACCTGCACCTGTTCGACCCGGCCCAGCCGGACCTGAACTGGCGCCACCCCGAGGTGCGCGCCGAGTTCGAGGGCGTCCTGCGCTTCTGGCTCGACCGGGGCGTGGACGGCTTCCGGATCGACGTGGCGCACGGCATGATCAAGGCCGAGGGGCTGCCGGACGTCGGGTTCAGCTCGATGACCACCGGTCAGCGCCAGGCGGAACTGCTCGGCAAGGGCCGGCTCCCCTACTTCGACCAGGACGAGGTGCACGAGATCTACCGCGCCTGGCGGCCGATCCTGGACAGCTACCCGGGCGGCCGGATGGCGGTCGCCGAGGCGTGGGCCGAGACCCCGCAGCGCCTCGCCCGCTACATCGGCCCGGACGAGCTGCACCAGGCGTTCAGCTTCGACTTCCTCGACGCGACCTGGTCGGCCGACTCGTTCCGCAAGGTCATCGACACCGCGCTCGCCGAGTCGACGATCGTCGGCGCGCCCACCACCTGGGTGCTGTCCAACCACGACAAGCAGCGGCACGTCACCCGCTACGGCGACGGCGCCGAGGGGCTGCGCCGGGCGCGGGCCGCCACCCTGCTGATGCTCGCCCTGCCCGGCTGCGCCTACATCTACCAGGGCGAGGAACTGGGCCTGCCGGAGGTGCTCGACCTGCCGGACGAGCTGCGCCAGGACCCGGCGTTCCTGCGCACCGGCGAGAGCCGGGACGGCTGCCGGGTGCCGATCCCGTGGAGCGGCGAGCTGGCCCCGTACGGCTTCGGGCCGCAGGGCAGCGAACTGAGCTGGCTGCCGGCCCCGGCGACCTGGCGCGGCCTCTCGGTCGCCGCCCAGGCCGGCGTGCCCGGCTCGACGCTGGAGCTCTACCGCACCGCGCTGGGGATCCGCCGGGAACACCCGGCGCTGGCCGCCGACGCGGGCGGAGTCACCTGGTTGGAGGCCGGGCCGGGCGTGCTCGCCTTCAGCCGCGCCGCCGGCGACACCGTGCTGACCTGCGTGGTCAACATCAGCGGTGCGCCGGCCCTGATCGACGGGTACGGCGTGCCGATCGCCGCCAGCGAGCCGCTCACCGGGCAGGGCTCCGGCCATCTGCTCGGAATCGACGCGGCAGCCTGGTTCGAACGGCGCTGAGCGGGTAACCCGTCATCGACCTGGTCGTTCGTCGTGCCCCGCGCCGACGGGCGACTGGGCCATCGACCCCTTGTGGTGGGGGGGTGAGGTGGCGCCGGCGTCATCGGAGTCCGCTCCGGCGGCGCCGGCGTCCATCTGGATGCGCCCGCCCGGATGGGCTCAGACGCCGCCGGTGAGCTTCGCGGCGATGCGCCCGAAGCCGGCCCGCAGCTCGGCCTCGGTGGGCGGGGCCAGCGGCTCCGCCCGGTCGGCCTCCTCGGCCGCCGCCTCCAGTTCCTCGTCGATGGTGTCCTCGAAGTCGCCGTAGAGGTCGGCCTGGTCGAGCTGCGCCGCCTCGTCCTCGGCGGCGACCTGCGCCGCGGCGATCTCGCCCCGGATCTCCTCGGCCGAGACCGCGGGCAGCAGCGGCTCGACCACCGCCATCAGCTGCTCCTCGGCGACGATCGCCTCGGCCAGCGCGAGGGCGTGCGGCCGCTCGTAGGGGCCGCAGACCACCGGCTCCCACTCGTCGGCGTCGCCGAGCGGACCGAAGGTGATGATCCACGGCAGGCCGAGCATCGGCGAGTCGTCCGGCAGGTCCAGTGTCACGAGTGCGCCCACGCGCCCATCATGGTCCGTCACGCCCCCGGACCGGGAGGCATTCGCCCCTATTTCACCGCCGTCGTGGCTGTCGGGACTCCCACGCGCGTCAGCCCGGTCGGGCCGCGTCCAACGCCGCGCGGACCAGAGCCAGCGCCGCCGCGGGCGGCACGCCCAACCGGGCGGCCTCGGCGGCGTAGTCGGCCGCGACCCGCTGCAACCGGTCCGTCGCGTCGTCGCGCCCGGGCGCGACGAAAGTGCCGTGCCGGCCGCGGGTCTCCAGCAGACCGGCCGCCTCCAGCTCCCGGTAGGCCCGCGCCACGGTGTTGACCGCCAGCCCGAGGTCGGCCGCGAACCCTCGGACCGTGGGCAGCCGGGTGCCCACCGCCAGCCGGCCCGTCCCGATCAGCTCCGCGAGCTGCCCGCGCACCTGCTCGTACGGCGGCACCGCCGAGGCCTGGTCGACCGAGATCCGCACGCCCGCTCCCCCGCTCATCCGGCCCCGCCCGGGGTGCCGGGATCCGTCTCCGCGTCCGTCTCGGCCGGCGCCGGGCTCGCCGCCAGGTCCACCACCCGACCGCGCGGGCTCGTCGCGGCCAGCGCCGCGCCGAAGAGCACCAGCTGGTTGAGCAGGTAGAGGTAGAGCAGCAGACCCACGGCGCCCGCCACGACCGTGTACGCCGGGTTCCGCTCGGTGCGTACCACGTAGAAGCGCCCGACGGTGTTCAGCAGCGTGATGCCGACCGCGACCAGCAGCACCACGGGGCGCAGCCGGGACCGGGTCATCCGCAGCCTCGGCACCGCCACCAGCAGCAGGGTGGCCAGCACCGCGTTGACCAGCACGCTGAGCACCGCGCTGACCGTGGTCAGGCCCGCCGAGCCGGTGCTGCGCAGCAGGAAGCGCAGCAGCGACTCCAGGGTGTCCACCGCCGCCACCGAGACGCCGAGCAGCACGAAGATGATCACCAGCACGCCGAGGTCGACCAGGCGGCGGACCACCAGGTTGCCCGGTTGCTGGTTGAGCCCGTACATGAGCCGCTGGGAGGAGCGGATCGCCTCCACCCAGCCGATCCCGGTGAACGCCAGGATGATCAGGCCGACCACCCCGACCGTGCCGCTGCTGTCGGCGATCTGCACGGGGTCGAGGAACGGCAGGTTCTCCCGGAGGAAGTCGGCGGCGGCGTCGCTGACCTCGTCGTTGTCCTCCAGGATGGCCCCGAAGATCGAGTACCCGACCAGCGCCAGCGCGAAGACCGCGAAGAAGCCGTAGTAGGCGATCGCGGCGGCCAGCCGCCCGCCCAGCACGTCGGTGTAGAGCACGCCGGCCCGCCACAGGTGGTCCGCGACGCCCCACCGGCGGCGCGCGGCGCTGATCCTGCGGTCGATGCCCGCCTCGATACGGCCCAGCACGTTCACGCCGTCATCCTCGCCGATCTTTCGCCCCCGCGCGGGCAACCGGACGCCGGCCCGCACCGGGCGTCGGTCGTCCGGCGTGGGCCGGCGTCGGGGAGGTGGGCACCGTGGCGCTCGTGGCGCACCCGGGCGACCGCTCAGCCGCCCAGCCGGAAGTCCCGGCGCGGCTGCCACCGGGTCTGCCCGCTGTGCGAGAAGAGGGTGAACGCCTCGACCTCGAACATGGCCGAGAAGTCGGCCAGGTCCTCGTACGCCCGGTCCAGCGCCTCCGGCGCGACGTCCTGCGCGACCGTGACGTGCGGATGGTACGGGAAGCGCGTCTCGCGGTGCAGCTCGGGGGCGGCCCTGATCGCGGCGGCGAGCAGTTCGCACTCGCTGATCCCGGCGGCCACCGCCACGAAGACGACCTGGGTCACCGGCCGGAACGTGCCGGTGCCCCGCAGGTGCAGGGTGAACGGCAGGTGGGCGGCGGCGACCGCCCCGAGGTGCCGTTCCACCGCCGGCAGCGTCGCCACCGGGATCTCGGTCGGCCCGAGCAGGGTCACGTGCGCGGGCACGACCCGAGGGTCGCCGGCCTCGACCCGCCGCCGGGTGAGCATGCCGCCCCACGGCTCCGGGATGTCGACCGCGATGCCGATCTCGATGGTGTCACCGGCGTCCGGCGTCCCGTCCCTGCGATCCACGCTGTGCGTCATCCCTCCGGCCACCGGCCCGTCCGCCCTCACCCGTCCCGCCGGGGCGCTACTCGCCGCGCACCGGCGGGAAGAAGCCCACCCGCTCGTACACGGTGCGTAGCGTCTCGCCGGCGGTCGCGCGGGCCTTCTCCGCGCCGGCGGCGAGCAGCTTGTCCAGTTGCGCCGGGTCGTCGAGGTAGGTCCGGGTGCGCTCCTGGATCGGGCCGACGAACTCCCGCACCACCTCGCCGAGGTCCTTCTTCAGGTCGCCGTAGCCCTTGCCTGCGTACGCGGCGACCAGGTCGTCGACGCTGCGCCCGCTCAGGGCCGAGTAGATGGTCAGCAGGTTGGAGATGCCGGGCTTGGTCCCGGTGTCGAAGACGATCTCCCGCCCCGTGTCCGTGACCGCGGAACGGATCTTCTTGGCCGAGCGGGCCGGGTCCTCCAGCAGGTTGACGATGCCGGCCGGCGACGAGGACGACTTCGACATCTTGGCCGTCGGGTCCTGGAGGTCGGTGATCTTCGCGGTGTCCTTGACGATGTGCGGCGCGGGCACGGTCAGGGTCGGCCCGAACAGCGAGTTGAACCGCTGGGCCAGGTCGCGGGAGAGCTCCAGGTGCTGGCGCTGGTCCTCGCCCACCGGCACGGCGTTGGCCTGGTAGAGCAGGATGTCGGCGGCCTGCAGGACCGGGTAGGTGAACAGGCCCACGCTCGCCCGCTCGCCGCCCTGCTTCTGCGACTTGTCCTTGAACTGCGTCATCCGGCTCGCCTCGCCGAAGCCGGTGATGCAGCCCAGCACCCAGGCCAGCTGCGAGTGCTCGGGCACCTGCGACTGCACGAAGAGCGTGCTGCGCTCCGCGTCGAGGCCGACGGCGAAGAGCTGGGCGGCCGCCATCCGGGAGCGCTGCATGAGCGTCTTCGGGTCGTGCCCCGCGGTGATCGCGTGCAGGTCGACCACGCAGTAGTAGGCGTCATGGGTGTCCTGCAACGCCACCCAGTGCCGCACGGCGCCCAGGTAGTTGCCGAGGTGGAACGAGTCGGCCGTCGGCTGGATGCCGGAGAAGACGCGCGGGCGGGCGGGTACGTCGGACATGGCGGCAATTCTGTCAGCAAGACCCGGTGCGCGTCATGACGGGCCGGCGGGTCGGCTCCGCCCCGTCGGTGTCGGGGCGGCGGCCTCGCGCCGTGGCTCCGGTAGGCGCCCGGCGGTGACCGTGAGCCGGGCCACCCGTCGTCCCTCCAGCGTGAGCACCCGCAGCAGCCATCCGCCGGACGGGTCGTCGGGTGCCGCGCCGCCGTCGCCGGACGGGCCAGCGGTCACCGGCACCTCGTCGCCGGCGACCGGGAGCCGGCCCAGCGCGGCCATCACGAATCCGCCGACCGTCTCGTACGGGCCGGGCGGCAGGCTCACCCCGGTGCGCTCGGCGAAGTCGGCGAGGTTGAGCCGGCCGTCCACCACGGCGGGCAGGCCCGCGTGCACCGGGTCGGGGGCGGTGTCGTACTCGTCGTGGATCTCCCCGATCAGCTCCTCGATCAGGTCCTCCAGGGTGACGATGCCGGCGGTGCCGCCGTACTCGTCGACCACCACGGCGAGGTGGTGGCGTTCCCGGCGCATCTCGCTGAGCGCGGCGAGCACCCGTTTGCTGCCGGGCAGCCGCTTCACCTCCCGGGTCAGCTCGCCGACGGTGGTGCAGGGGTCGAGGTCGGGGCGGAGCAGCACGTCGCGCAGGTGCACGAAGCCGACCACGTCGTCGTGGGTACCGTCGACCACGGGGTAGCGGGTGTGCGTCTCGGCCCGGACCAGCCGCTCCGCCTCGGCGATGGTGAGCCGGGCGGAGAGGAAGACGACCTCGGTGCGCGGCATCATCACCTCGCGGACCAGGCTCGCGCCCGCGACCAGCACCTCGTCGATGATCCGGCGCTCGACCGGGTCGAGCAGGGTGTTGGCGGCGACCAGGTCGCGCAGCTCCGCCTCGCTGATCCGCTCCCGGCCGGCCGCCGGGCTGGTGCCGAGCAGGGCCGTCACCGCCCGGGTGGCGGCGTCGGCGGCGCGCACCACCATCCGGCCGACGGCCCGGGGCAGCGGCCCCGGCTCGCGGCCTGGCCGGCTCCGGGCGCGTCGCCGCGGCCCGGGAGGACCCGCTTCCCGCATGACTGTGATGGTAGACAGCACGACGCCGGCGGGCTGTCCGTGTTCGGCTCTGTTCGAAGTTGGGGAATCATGGTGGAATAGCAAGGTCGCCGACGGAGGGCGGCCACCGGGCGACCGGCCGTAGGGTGATCACGACACGGGCCGCGACCGGGCGGCCAGGCAGGAGGAGACCGACGTGAAACTGCTCGTCACCGGCGGCGCCGGCTTCATCGGCAGCGTGGTGACCCGGATGCTGCTCGACGCCGGCCACGAGGTGGTGGTGCTCGACGACCTGCGCACCGGCCACCGGGAGGCGCTCGCCCCCGACGCGACGTACGTCGACGCGTCCATCCACGACGCCGCGCGGGTGCTCACCCCGGGCGCGGGCTTCGACGGGGTGCTGCACTTCGCCGCGCTGATCGCCGCCGGCGAGTCGATGACCAGGCCCGAGCTCTACTGGCACGCCAACACGGTCGGCTCGATCGCCCTGATCGACGCCGTCCGGGCCGCCGGCGTACCCCGCCTGGTCTTCTCCTCCACCGCCGCCGTCTACGGCAACCCCACCGAGCTGCCGATCCCGGAGACCGCGGTCAAGGCCCCCACCAACACGTACGGCGCCACCAAGCTCGCCGTCGACATGGCCCTCACCTCCGAGGCGATCGGGCACGGCCTGGCCGCCGTCTCGCTGCGCTACTTCAACGTGGCCGGCGCGTACCTCGACGGCGACGTCGCGCTCGGCGAGCGGCACGACCCCGAGACCCACCTGATCCCGATCGCGCTGGAGGTGGCCGCCGGCCGGCGGGAGAAGCTCCAGCTCTTCGGCGACGACTACCCGACCGTCGACGGCACCTGCGTGCGCGACTACATCCACGTCGCCGACCTGGCCCGCGCCCACCTGCTGGCGCTCGGCGCCGCCACCGCCGGTCAGCACCGGATCTACAACCTGGGCAACGGCAACGGCTTCACCAACCGGCAGGTGGTCGACGTGGTCCGCGAGGTCACCGGCCACCCCGTGCCGGTCGAGGTGGCGCCGCGCCGCGAGGGCGATCCCGCCGAGCTGGTCGCGTCGTCCGCGCTGGCCCGCGAGGAGCTGGGCTGGGTGCCGCAGAAGCCGACCCTGCCCGACATCGTCACCGACGCCTGGGCCTTCTACCGCACGCACGTCGTGGGGCCGCGGTGACCGACGACGTCGCTGCCCGCGCCACCGCCGGCTTCCGCTCGGCGTACGGCGAGCCGCCCGCCGGCCGCTGGGCGGCTCCCGGGCGGGCGAACCTCATCGGCGAGCACACCGACTACAACGACGGCTTCGTGCTCCCCTTCGCCCTGCCGCTGCGCACGGTGGTGGCAGCCGCCCCGCAGCCCGGCGACACCTGGACGGTCTGCTCCGAGCTCACCGGCGAGACGATCACCTTCGGCGCCGACGAGCTCGCCGAGCCCGGCCGGATCGACGGCTGGGGGGCGTACGTGGCGGGGGTCGTCTGGGCGCTGCGGGAGGCGGGGCACGCGGCACCCGGCGCGCGCCTGGCGATCGCCTCCGACGTGCCGCTGGGCGCCGGGCTGTCCTCCTCGGCCGCGCTGGAGGCCGCCGTGCTGGCCGCCCTGGTCGACCTGGGCGGGCTGGACCTGCCCGCCGAGCGACGGCCCCGGCTGGCCCAGCGCGCGGAGAACGACTACGTGGGCGCGCCGACCGGGATCATGGACCAGTCGGCGGTGATCCGGTGCCGCGCCGGGCACGCGCTCTTCCTCGACTGCCGGGACGAGTCCGTCGAGCAGGTCCCCTTCGACCTGGACGCCGCCGGCCTCGCCGTGCTGGTCGTCGACAGCCGGGCCCCGCACCGGCACGCCGACGGCGAGTACGCCGCCCGCCGCGGCTCCTGCGAGCGGGCGGCCGGGCTGCTCGGCGTCGCGGCGCTACGGGACGTCCCGGCCGACGGGTTGGCCGACGCCCTGGCCCGACTCGACGAGGACGAGACCCGCCGCCGGGTACGGCACGTCGTCACCGAGAACCAGCGGGTGCTCGACACGGTCGCACTGCTGCGCGCCGGGCGGGTACGCGAGATCGGCCCGCTGCTGACCGCCTCGCACGCCTCGATGCGCGACGACTTCGAGATCACCGTCCCGGAGATCGACACGGCCGTCGAGGCGGCCCTGGGCGCCGGGGCGCTCGGTGCCCGGATGACCGGCGGCGGCTTCGGCGGCTGCGTCCTCGCCCTCGTCGACGCGGAGCGGGCCGACGCGGTCGCCGCCGCCGTCACGGCCGCGTACGCCGAGCGGGGCTTCGCCGCGCCCGGCCACGTCACCGTCCTGCCCGGCCCCGGCGCGACCCGGCTGGACTGAGCACCGACGCGGCGACCCCGCCGGCCGCCCGGCGGGCAGCGGCGACTGCCGGCCCGGGGCCCTGCGCCGGGCGCGGTCAGCCCGGCAGGCGACGGGCGGGCGTCGGCACCCGCCCGTCGGCGGGACTCACTGCGCCTCGACGATCATCCCCGCGCCGACGGTGCGGTTGGTGGCCTCGTCGATGATCACGAAGCCGCCGGTGGTGCGGTTGCGGCGGTACTCGTCCGCGAGCAGCGGCACGGTGGTCCGCAACCGCACCCGGCCGATCTCGTTGAGCCCGAGCCCGTCGGCGGACTCGTCGCGGTGCAACGAGTTGACGTCCAGCCGGTAGTGCAGCCCGCGCACGATCGCCCGCGCGGAGCGGGTGGTGTGCTTGATCGCGTACCTGCCGCCGACCTGGAGCGGACGGGTCTCGTCCATCCAGCACACCATCGCCTCGATGTCCTGGGACACCGCCGGGGCGTTGTTCGGACGGCAGATCATGTCGCCCCGGGAGATGTCGATCTCGTCTTCCAGGCGTACGGTCACAGACATCGGCGGGAACGCCTCCGCGACCGGCCCGTCGGCGGTCTCCACGGCGGCGATCCGGCTGGTGAACCCGGACGGCAGCACCATCACCTCGTCGCCCGGCTTCAGCACGCCGGAGGCGACCTGGCCGGCGTAGCCCCGGTAGTCGGTGACGGTGGTGGACTGCGGGCGGATCACGTACTGCACCGGGAACCGGACGTCGACCAGGTTGCGGTCGCTCGCGATGTGCACCCGCTCCAGGTGGTGCAGCAGCGACGGGCCCTCGTACCAGGGCATGTTCTCCGACCGGGTGACGATGTTGTCGCCGCGCAGCGCCGAGATCGGCACCACCGTCAGGTCGGGCGCGTCGAGCTTCGCGGCGAACGCGGTGAACTCGTCCGCGATCCGCTCGAAGACCTCCTGCGAGAAGTCGACCAGGTCCATCTTGTTGACGCAGAGGACCAGGTGCGGCACGCGCAGCAGCGAGCAGAGGAACGCGTGCCGGCGGGACTGCTCGACCAGGCCCTTGCGGGCGTCCACCAGGATCAGCGCCAGGTCGGCCGTCGACGCCCCGGTGACCATGTTCCGGGTGTACTGGATGTGCCCCGGGGTGTCCGCGATGATGAACTTCCGCCGGGGGGTGGCGAAGTAGCGGTACGCCACGTCGATGGTGATGCCCTGCTCGCGCTCGGCCCGCAGGCCGTCGGTGAGCAGCGCCAGGTTCGTGTACTCGTCGCCCCGGGCCGCGCTGACCGCCTCGACGGCGGCGAGCTGGTCGGTGAAGAGCGACTTCGTGTCGTAGAGCAGCCGGCCGATCAGGGTCGACTTGCCGTCGTCGACGCTGCCGGCGGTGGCGAAGCGCAGCAGGTCCATCGGCCTGCCGGGCGTCTCGGCGGCCGTGGGCGCGACGGTCTCGGTGGTCATCAGAAGTAGCCCTCCCGCTTGCGGTCCTCCATGGCGGCCTCGCTGACCCGGTCGTCACCCCGGGTCGCGCCGCGCTCGGTGATCCGGGTGGCGGCGACCTCCTCGATGACCTTCTCGACCGTGTCGGCGTCGGAACGGACCGCCGCCGTGCAGGACGCGTCGCCCACCGTCCGGTAGCGCACCCGCTCCTTGAACCGGTCCTCGCCCGCCCGGGGACGGAAGAACTCGTTGACCGCGTAGAGCATCCCGTCGCGCTCGACCACCTCGCGCTCGTGGGCGTAGTAGATCGACGGCAGGGCGATGCGCTCACGGGCGATGTAGTGCCAGACGTCCAGCTCGGTCCAGTTCGACAGCGGGAAGACCCGGATCGACTCGCCCGGGTGGTGGCGGCCGTTGTAGAGCGACCACAGCTCCGGGCGCTGGTTCTTCGGGTCCCACTGGCCGAACTCGTCGCGGAAGCTGAACACCCGCTCCTTGGCCCGGGCCTTCTCCTCGTCGCGGCGGGCGCCGCCGAAGAGCGCGTCGAACCGGTGCTTCTCCACCGCGTCCAGCAGCACCGGCGTCTGGATCCGGTTACGCATCCCGTCGCCCGACTCCCGCACCAGACCGCTGGCCAGCGCCTCCGGCACGCTCGCCACCACCAGTTGCAGCCCCAGCTCGGCGACCCGCTGGTCCCGGTACTCCAGGACCTCGGGGAAGTTGTGCCCGGTGTCCACGTGCATGACCGGGAACGGGATGTTGGCCGGGGCGAACGCCTTCTGGGCCAGCCGGAGCATCACGATCGAGTCCTTGCCGCCCGAGAAGAGCAGCACCGGCCGCTCCATCTCGGCGACCACCTCGCGCATCACGAAGATGCTCTCGGCCTCCAGCGCGTCGAGGTGCGACACCTGGTAGGCGGCGGGGGCGGTCATGACACGGGCTCGCTTCGCTCGAATCCGCTCATCGATATTCCAGACCTTTCCGGTCGGGCATGCCAAGAAGTGCCGCTCAGGCTACCCGGAATGACGCTGCAACGCTGCAAGCAACCGACTGGCGAGATCCTTGCGGCAGACCAGCAGGTCCGGCAGGCGCGGATCCGCCTCGTTGTATCTCAGCGCAGAACCGTCGATCCGGGAAGCGTGCAGCCCGGTGGCCGTCGCCACAGCGACCGGCGCGGCCGAGTCCCACTCGTACTGGCCGCCCGCGTGGATGTAGGCGTCCACCTCACCGGTGACCACCGCGGCGATCTTCGCCCCGGCCGAGCCCATCGGCACCAGGTGCGCCCCGACGTCCTCCGCCAGGTCGGTCAGGAACACCGGCGGCCGGCTCCGGCTCGCCGCCAGGCGGATCGTCCGCCCGCCGGGCGCCGCGGCCGCCTCCGGGGTCAGCTGCGGGTACGCCGGCGGATAGTCGGTGCCCAGCACCCGTTGCTGCGCCGGCAGCCCGACCGCGCCCGCCACCAGCCCGTGTGGCGTCGGCGCGTCACGCGCCCAGAGCGCCACGTGCACCGCCCAGTCCGAACGGCCCTCCTCGGCGAACTCCCGGGTGCCGTCCAGCGGGTCGACGATCCACACCCGGTCGGCCGTCAGCCGGGAGACCGCCTCGACGTTCACCTCCGCCGCCCAGGCCAGCCGCGAACCCTCGTCCTCCTCGGAGAGGACCGCGTCAGCCGGCCGCCACTTCGCCAGCTCGGTGCGGATCAGGTCGTGCGAGACCTTGTCGCCCGCCGACTTCAACGCCCCCGCGTCGGCGAACCCCATCTCGGACCGCAGGCCGAGCAGCGCCTGACCGGCCCGGGCCGCCAGCCACCGGGCGAAAGCGCCGTCGATCATCGGAGGACTGCCCATGACTCCTGCTCCCGTCGCCTCGCGTGCTCCGCACCCCGGCACGCCGCCGCCGACGAGCCGCCCCGACGGTCCCGTCGCGCCGAAAGGCGAAGACTACCGGCCCCCAGCGCCCGAGCCGGCCCTCACACCCCGTGGAAGAGGTTCTGCGTCGGCTCCACGCCCCTGGTGATCACCGACTCCACCACATCCGCGGCCCGGTCCACCAGGAACTCCAGCTCCTTGCGCTCCGCCGCGCCGAAATCCGACAGTACGTAGTCCGCCGGGTCCTGCCGCCCCGGGGGCCGGCCGATGCCGAACCGCACCCGGACGTACTCCTTCGTGCCCAGCGACTTCGACATCGAGCGCAGGCCGTTGTGCCCGCCCTCGCCACCGCCGCACTTCACCCGCACCTGCCCGTACCCGATGTCCAACTCGTCGTGCACCGCGACCACCCGGCCCGGCGGCACCTTGTGGAACTGGGCCAGACCGGTCACCGGCCCGCCGGAGAGGTTCATGTACGTCAGCGGCTTGACCAGCACCAGCTTCGGCCCGCCGAGACCGAGCCGCCCCTCGGCGACCTCCGCCACCGCCCGCTTGTGCCGGCCGAACCTCGCGCCGAGCCGACCCGCCAGCAGGTCGGCCACCATGAAGCCGACGTTGTGCCGGTTGCCGGCGTACTCCCGACCCGGGTTGCCCAGGCCGACCACCAGCCACGGCCCCGTCTCGTCCGTCACGCCCCGCCCCTCCCGCTGCTCGCCGTCACCCGCCCGCCCGGACACCGATACGCCGACAGGCGCCCCCGACCGCGCGGGGACGCCTGTCGCAACGATGCGAACCGATCAGGCCTCGGTCTTCGCCTCGGCGTTCTCCTCGCCCTCCGCGGCCGGAGCCTCGGCGGCCTCGGCGGTCTCCTCGCCGACACCGGCCTCGGCCTCCTCGGCGGCCTCCTCGACCTCGGGGAGGGTGGCCTCGAGCTGCTCGGCGGTCGGCGCGGCGGTCACCGAAGCGACGGTCTGCTCCGAGTCGGCGGCCAGCTCGACGCCGGCCGGCAGCTCCACGTCGCCGGCGGTGACCTGGGTGCCGGCCTCCAGGCCCTCGATCGAGGCCTCCAGGTGGTCCGGCACCTTGGTGGCGTCGGCGGTGACCGACAGGGTGTCGTGGTCGTGCACGATCAGGGTGTCCCTCGCGGCCTCGCCGGTCAGCTGCACCGGGACGTCGACGGTGACCTTCTCGCCCCGGCGGACCAGCAGCAGGTCCACGTGCTCGAAGGTGTCCTTGATCGGGTCGCGCTGGATCGCCTTCGGCAGCGCCAGCACCTGGGTGCCGTCGCTGACCTCGATCGCGAAGAGCTGGTTGGCGCCGCCCTTGCGGATCGCGGCGGCGAACTCACGCGACGGCAGCGCGATGTGCTTGGGCTTCTCGCCGTGGCCGTACAGCACGGCGGGCACCTTGCCGGCCCGGCGGGTACGACGGGCACCACCCTTGCCGAACTCGGTGCGGGGCTCGGCGCTGATCTTTACCTCGGACACGGGAGAACTCCTGATGCTTTCGCTGCGGCGGCTTGTCGTCTGGCGGTGCTGGGGCGAGGGGCTCGCTGGGGCTCATGCGTCGAGAACGACTGCCCGGAGCACCGCGTCGATGACGGTGCCTCCGTGCGGCGCTTCGCAGCGGCCCGCCGGGCACCCTCGCCGTGGCAACCGCACCAGTCTACCCGAGCTGATTCCGCGCGTTCCGGCAGTCCCCTTATCACCGTTCCCGCAGGCCCGCAGGGCGATTTGGACCTGCCCTGGCAGCACCGTCACCGGGCGACGCCCGTCGCCGCCGTAGGGCGACCGCTCGGCCGCCGGGCCGGCCCGCCGCCGACCGGCCTCCCCGCCCCTGACCGGTCGACGCAGCGTCGCCGCTGTCGGAGCGCCGACGCCGGACCGGGGGCGGCGGTGCCCGCCCGGCCCGGCGTCAGACAGTCAGCTCAGGCCGCCGAAGAGGGTCGTCACCGAGCCGTCGTCGAAGACCTCGCGGATCGCCCGCGCCAGCAGCGGCGCGATCGACAGCACGGTGATCTTGTCGAGCTGCTTCTCCGGCGGCAACGGCAGCGTGTTGGTCACCAGGACCTCGCTGATCGGGGCGTTCTTCAGCCGCTCGGTCGCCGGGTCGGAGAGCAGCGCGTGCGTCGAGGCCACGATCACGTCGGCCGCGCCGGACTCCCGGAGGATGTCCGCCGCCCCGCAGATCGTGCCGCCCGTGTCGATCATGTCGTCGACGATCAGGCAGACCCGGCCCTCGACCTCGCCGACCACCCGGTTCGCCACCACCTGGTTCGGCTTCAGCGGGTCCCGGGTCTTGTGGATGAACGCCAGCGGGCAGCCGCCCAGCCGGTCCGTCCACCGCTCGGCCACCCGTACCCGGCCCGAGTCCGGCGCGACCACCGTCATCGGGCGGCCGGCGTACTTGTGCTGGACGTACTCGGCGAGGATGTCCATCGCGAAGAGATGGTCGACGGGGCCGTCGAAGAAGCCCTGGATCTGCGCGGTGTGCAGGTCGACGGTGAGGATCCGGTTCGCCCCGGCCGTCTTCAGCAGGTCCGCCACCAGCCGGGCCGAGATCGGCTCCCGGCCGCGGTGCTTCTTGTCCTGCCGGGCGTACGGGTAGAACGGCAGCACCACGGTGATGCGCTTGGCCGAACCGCGCTTCAGCGCGTCGATCATGATCAGGGTCTCCATGACCCACGTGTTGACCCCGTGCGTGACGGACTGCACCACGAAGGCGTCCGAACCGCGTACCGAGTCCTTGAACCGCACGAAGATCTCACCGTTGGCGAACTCGTACGCGTCGGCCGGCGTCGGCGCGACGCCGAGCACCTCACCGATCTCCTTGGCCAACTCCGGAAAGCCACGTCCGGAAAAAAGCATCAGGCTCTTGCGGTTTTCGGCGACGATGCTGCCCATGGGCCCGTCTGCTCCCGTTGGTCGGTGGTACCCGGCGGTGGTGGTGGGCCGGGGACTATTCGGTTGCAGTATCCCCCGCGCCCGAGGCCGACCTGACCGGCTCGGCGTCCCCGTGGATTGCCTCACCTTCACTTGCCCTGAGTCCCGCCGCCGACGCACCCTCATCCGCCGCCTGGGCCCGCGCTGCCGCCTCGGCGGAGACCGTGCCCGCCCGCTTGCGGGCCACCCAGCCGTCGAGGTTGCGCTGCGGCGCCCGGGTCACCCCGAGCGCGCCCGCCGGCACGTCCTGCGCGATCGCGCTGCCCGCCGCCACGTACGCCCCGGCACCCACCTCGACGGGCGCGATGAGGCTGGTGTCGCAGCCGACGAACGCACCCTCGCCGACCGTGGTGCGGTGCTTGTTCACCCCGTCGTAGTTCACGAAGATCGTCGCCGCGCCGATGTTCGCCTTCGCGCCGATCGTCGCGTCCCCCACGTACGACAGGTGCGGCACCTTCGCGCCCGCACCCACCTCCGAGTTCTTCACCTCGACGAACGTGCCGACCTTGGCCTTCTCGGCGAGCCGGGCGTCCGGCCGCAGGTACGCGTACGGCCCGACGCTGGCGCCCGCACCGACCTCCGCGCCCACCGCGTGGCTGCGCAGCACCGTGGCGCCCGGGCCGACGACGGTGTCGATCAGCGTCACGTCCGGCCCGACCACCGCGCCCGTGCCGACCACCGTGCCGCCGCGCAGCTGGGTGTTCTGGTCGACCACCGCGTCCCGGTCGAGAGCTACCGTCACGTCGATCCAGGTGGTGTCCGGGTCGAGCAGGCTGACCCCGGTACGCATCCACGCCTCGTTGACCCGGTCGCGCAGCAGCCGGCGCAGGGCGGCCAACTCGACACGGTCGTTGCAGCCCAGCGTCTCCACGTGGTCCGCCGCCACGTGCACCGCCACCGGCTCGCCGGCCGAGCCCAGCAGGGCGAAGACGTCGGTCAGGTACTCCTCGCCCTGGTCGTTGTCGGTCGACAGCTTGCCCAGCGCGTCGCGCAGCCGGGCGGCGTCGAACGCGTAGATGCCAGCGTTGATCTCCCGGATCGCCCGCTGCGCGGGGGTCGCGTCGCGCTCCTCGACGATCTGCTCCAGCCGCCCGTCGGTGTCGCGCACGATCCGGCCCAGGCCGGTCGGGTCGGGCACCTCGGCGGCGAGCACAGTCGCCGCCGCGCGTGCCTCCTCGTGCGCCGCCACCAGCGCGGCCACCGTCTCCGGGCGGAGCAGCGGCACGTCACCGTTGATCACGACCACGGTGCCGGTGGCGTCCGGCGCGGCGTCCAGCGCGATCCGGACGGCGTGCCCGGTGCCGAGCTGCTCGGCCTGGAGCACCGGGGTGGCCTCGGGGGCGATCTCCGCGAGGTGCGCGCGGACCTGGTCGGCACCGTGCCCCACCACGACCACCGTGCGGTCCGCGGCCAGCGGAGCGGCGGCGGCGAGCACGTGGCCGACGAGGGTACGGCCGAGCAGCGGGTGCAGCACCTTGGGCAGCGCCGACTTCATCCGCTTGCCCTCACCGGCGGCGAGCACGACAACGGTGCGGAGGTGGGGCTGGGACACGACACGGGCTCCCGTCGGGACGGCGAACAGTCTCGCGGCCATGCTAACCAGACATCGAGCCGCCGTTCGGCATGGCCACACGAATGCCGTGAGACGCGGTGTGAGCTGGGGTGCCTGGATTCGAACCAGGAGCTCAAGGCTCCAAAGGCCTGCGGGTTGCCATTACCCCACACCCCATAAAGACGTCAAGCTTCGCGCACCGTCAATGACGGTGCGCCTTGCCCGACGGTCTGGAACAGCTCGGCGATCATACCTTCGATCCGCCAGTAGAGCTCGCGGCTACGCGGCACGGTGATCACCAGGCAGCCACGATAGTCGTCTCCGACGTTGCGCCGCAGCGTGGCTGGACGGTGTTTCTTCAGGTTGGCGCGCTGGAAACGACCGACCGGCAGGTCGAGCTTCCGGGCCCACCATTTCAGCGCCGCGTCGAGGTCGGCCGTCTCGTGGATGCTGATGCGATAGCTGGGCACGGCACGGTCGACCCCGCACACCTCGAGAAAACGCAGGAAGAGCGCGAGCAGTCCCGGATCGCTGTTGACGAACTGGAGGCGGTCGTCCCGCCGCCACGGCTTGGACTTCGTCCCCTCGCACCAGTAGACCGCCGCACCGAGGAGCAGGAGATCCCGGTCGGCGAGGGAGCCCACCAGACGGGCCGCGCGCACCTGCTCCGCGGTCCGGGCCGCGTCGCGGGCCTTCCGATGCGCCGACCACCGCGCCTCGGTCATCAGCGCCGCGTGGGCCCGGCGCCGCTCAGCGCCCGCCCCCTCCTCGACCAGCGGCAGGTGCCTGACCCACTGGTAGGCGGTCGACTTCGCCACGCCGAGCTGGCGGGCGATGTCGTTGACGGAACGCCCCTCGGCGCGCAGTTCGACCGCCGCCGCCCTGAGGTCGTCCTTGGCATTGGGCCGACGGGTCCGCTCGGGCGGCGGCACGCCCCGGAGAAGGTCGTGGACCCGGTTGCGGCCGAGCCCGGTCCGCGCCCGGATCTCGCGGACGGAGAGCTGTTCGACGGTGCGCAGCCGGCGCACCTCGTCAGCCATGGGATCGTCCATGAGCAGCACTTTAGAACGGACGTACGACAGCGTCAGACATTCATCCCTGACGCTGTCCCATGCGCTCCGCCAGCCCCTAAGTTACGGTGACGTAGGCGTAACTTCGTGATCACTCCGTCCCTCTGCGAGGTGCCCATGTCCGCTACGTCCCTCGATCCCGCCGCCGGACCGAAGCCCCTCACCCAGGGCACCCAGTCCCGGGGCATCCTCATCGCCCTCTGGGCGTTCGTGGTGATCCCCTTCCTGGCCCTCGTCGCCGCCGTACCGGTCGCCTGGGGTGGCTGGCTGAGCTGGACCGACGTGGCCGTCGCCGGGTTCTGGTACGTGCTCTCCGGGCTGGGCATCACGGTCGGCTACCACCGGTACTTCACGCACGGGTCGTTCAAGGCGAAGCGCTGGCTGCGGATCGCGCTGGCGGTGTCCGGCTCGCTGGCCGTGCAGGGCGAGATCATCCAGTGGGTGGCCGACCACCGGCGCCACCACGCCTTCTCCGACCTGGAGGGCGACCCGCACTCGCCGTGGCGGTTCGGGGAGAGTGTCCGCGGCCTGACGAAGGGCCTGTTCCACGCGCACGTCGGCTGGCTCTTCGGCCGGGAGCTGTCCAACCGGAAGCGGTTCGCCCCGGACCTGCTCGCCGACCGGGACATCAACCGGGTGGACCGGCTGTTCCCGCTGCTGGTGGTGGTCTCGGTGCTCGGTCCGGCGCTGATGGGCGGCCTGCTCACCTGGTCGTGGCGGGGAGCGCTGTCCGCGCTCTTCTGGGCCGGCCTGGTGCGCATCGCGCTCCTGCACCACGTGACCTGGTCCATCAACTCCGTCTGCCACGTCTACGGGGAGCGGCCGTTCGCGATGCGCCAGGGCGACCGCGCGTCGAACTTCTGGCCGCTGGCGATCGTGTCGTTCGGCGAGAGCTGGCACAACCTGCACCACGCCGACCCGACCAGCGCCCGGCACGGCGTACTGCGCGGCCAGGTGGACATCTCGGCCCGGGTGATCTGGCTGTTCGAGAGGCTCGGCGCGGCGTGGGACGTGCGCTGGCCGAAGCCCGACCGCATCGCGGCCAAGCTCGTCGAACCGGCCACTGGGCGGTAGAGCGGTCGATGGGCGCGGAGGTCGCCTGGCAGGATGGCCGGGTGACCGAGCGCCGGCGGAATGACGAGAACATGGCGGATGTCCCTGGCAACGACGGCACGACCGGCCGGCGGCGGGCGATTCCCGCCGCGGCCCCCAAACCCTCCTCACGCGTACGCATGTCGGCGGCCCAGCGCCGGGAGCAGCTGATCTCGACCGCCCGGCAGATCTTCGCCGAGCGCGGCTTCGACGCCACCTCCATCGAGGAGGTGGCGGCCCGCGCGAAGGTCTCCAAGCCGGTGGTCTACGAGCACTTCGGCGGCAAGGAGGGGCTCTACGCGGTGGTGGTGGACCGGGAGGTCCGCGCCCTGCTGGACCGGATCACCACGGCTCTGACCGCCGGGCACCCCCGCGAGTTGCTGGAGCAGGCGGCGCTGGCCCTGCTGACGTACATCGAGGAGGAGACCAGCGGCTTCCGGGTGCTGGTCCGGGAGTCGCCGGTGCTGTCGGCGGCGGGCAACTTCAGCAGCGTCATGAACGACGTGGCGCACCAGGTGGAGCACATCCTGGGCGCCGAGTTCTCCAGCCGGGGCTACGACCCGAAGCTGGCCGAGCTCTACTCGCAGGCGCTGGTGGGGATGGTGGCGCTGACCGGCCGCTGGTGGCTGGAGGTGCGCAAGCCGCGCAAGGAGACGGTGGCGGCGCACCTGGTCAACCTTGCCTGGAGCGGGCTGTCGCACCTGGAGGCCAAGCCGACCCTGATCACGGTACGGGGTCGCTGACCCCGACGTCGGTCAGCGGCCGTGGGCCTCGGAGACCGGGTGGTGCCGGAGCCGCCGTTCCTCCTCGGCGTGCTCGTCGGTGCCGACCTTGTCGTACAGGCCGGTGCCGAGCAGGAGCAGGCCGAAGAGCATCGAGACGATGACCGTGGACATCGAGAAGTTGAGGAAGTTGGCCTCGGTCTGGAGCACGGACATCATGAGGACGCTGGTGACCAGGAAGACGACCCCGGCGGTCAGGTTCATGTAGTGACCGAGGTTGCCGCGCCGGGACGCGCCGACGATGAGCACGATCCCGAAGGCGACGGAGGCCAGCGAGAAGGCCAGGTTGGTGCGGAGCCCGAGGGCCCAGTTGTCGCCCCGGTCGAAGAGCGGGTCGCCCGCCGTCAGGGCGACGCCCCAGACCCCGAAGACCAGGATGTAGAGCCCCACCAGGCCGGCGAGGACCCGGTAGACCGGCCGCGCCGGATGGTTCACGGGAAAGTGCGGCATGACTCCTCCACCAGTCAGGACATTCGCCCCGATTGTCCCGGAGGAGGAGGTCACCCGTCCGCCAAACCGCCCGACAGAGGTGGAAACCACGAAGGTCCCACCCCCACCGGGCAGCAACGGCCAGGCGGGAGCGGGACCACGACAGGTTTTCGCCGGAGCCCGACCCGCGCAGGGATCAAGCCTGACCGCCCGGAGCGGGTCGGGCTCCGGCGAAACCCAGCAGCAGAAGAGATCAGAGCACGAGCCGGGCCTTCTGCCAGGCCTCCTGCTCCTCGTCCGTGCCGACCTTGCCGTACATGCCGACCATCAGCAGGACCAGGCTGACCACCATCAGCGCGATGACGGTGAAGATGCTGAAGTTGAAGATGTTGGCCTCGGTCTGGATGAAGGCGAGACCGGCGAGGCTGATCACCATGATGGCGTACGCCAGCCACTGGTTGATCATGACGTCGATGTTGCGGCCGATCGCGGTGCCGGCCAGCACCGCGGCCCCCAGCAGGACGCTGAGCAGCGAGAAACCGAGGTTCGTGCCCTGACCGAGGACCTGGGTGTCATCCTGGGCGAGGGCCTCGTTGCCGGCGCTCGCGATGATGCCGAGCACGCCGAAGGCCACCAGGTACAGACCGGTCAGCCCGCCGATCGCCCGGTAGACCGGCCGCGCGGGGTGGTTGACGGGGGTGTGGGCCATGTCTGAGTCTCCAACGCCGTTCGGGTGAGGGGTCGCCGACGATTGTCCCGCACCCCGAGGTGTGACGCCGCACACGGGGGCCTCCGGTGTGCGGCGCCGCGACCAGGGAGGCGACTCAGGTCGCCGGGATCTCCTCGGCCAGGGCCAGCCAGGACTCCTCGGTCCGCTCCCGCTCGGCCCGCAGCTCCTTGAGCTGGGCGTCGAGTTCGGCGACCTTCGCGTAGTCGGTGGCGTGCGTGGCGAGCTGGTCGAGCAGCGTCGCCTCCTTCTGCTCCAGCTTGCCGACCTGCCGTTCCAGCCGGGCCAGTTCCTTGCGGGCCTGCCGCGCCTCGGCGGCGGACATGCCGGTCGCGGCGGTGGTGTCGGCGCCGGTCCCGGGGGCCGTTCCCGGCATCGCGGGGCTGGGCTGGCCGGCGGCCCGGGCGAGGTACTCGTCGACGCCCCCGGGCAGGTGCACCAGCCGGCCGGCGCCGAACATCCCGTACGCGACGTCGGTGACCCGCTCGATGAGGTACCGGTCGTGGCTGGCCACGATGATGGTGCCGGGCCAGGAGTCGAGCAGGTCCTCCAGCGCGGCGAGGGTGTCGGTGTCCAGGTCGTTGGTGGGCTCGTCGAACAGCAGCACGTTCGGCTCCCCGGCGAGCAGCCGGAGCATCTGCAACCGGCGACGCTCGCCGCCGGAGAGGTCGCTGACGGGCGTCCAGAGCCGCCGGTCGTCGAAGCCGAACACCTCGGCGAGCTGGGAGGCGGAGACCTCCCGGTCGCCGAGTTGCACCCGCCGGGCGACCTCCTCGACCGCTTCGAGCACCCGCAGGTGCCCGGGCAGCTCGGCCAGCTCCTGCGAGAGGAAGGCCGGCCGGACGGTCGAACCGGTGGCGAAGCGCCCGCCGTCGGGGCGGGTGAGGCCGGCCAGCATCCGCAGCAGGGTGGTCTTGCCGGCCCCGTTGCGGCCGAGGATGGCGATCCGGTCGCCGGGGCCGACCTGCCAGGTGGTGTCGCGCAGGATCTCCTTCGGGCCGGCGTGCAGGGTGACCTGCGCCAGGTCGTACACCTGCTTGCCGAGCCGGGCGGTGGCGAGCCGTTGCAGCGACATGGTGTCGCGCGCCGGCGGGACGTCGGCGATGAGGGCGTTGGCGGCGTCGATGCGGAACTGCGGCTTGGAGGTACGGGCGGGCGGCCCGCGCCGCAGCCAGGCGATCTCCTTGCGGAGCAGGTTCTGCCGGCGGGCCTCGGTGGCCGCGGCGACCCGCTCCCGCTCGACCCGGGCGAGGGTCCAGGCGGCGAAGCCGCCCTCGTACGCCCGGACGGTCTGGTCGGCGACCTCCCAGGTGGTGGTGCAGACGGCGTCGAGGAACCACCGGTCGTGGGTGACCACGACCAGCGCGCCCTTGCGGCCGGCGAGGTACTTCGCCAGCCAGTCGACGCCGCCGACGTCGAGGTGGTTGGTGGGCTCGTCGAGGATGAGCAGGTCGGACTCGCGGACCAGCAGCGCGGCCAGCGCGACCCGCCGCCGCTCGCCGCCGGACATCGGGCCGACGGGCTGGTCGAGGCCGAGGTGGGGCATGCCGAGGCCGTCGAGGATGGCCCGCACGCCGGCGTCGCCGGCCCACTCGTGCTCGGCGCCCATGCTCTCGCCGAGCCAGGCGGTGCCGAGCACCACGTCCCGGACGGTGGCCTCGGGGGTGAGCTGGAGGCTCTGCGGCAGCCAGGCGACCCGCAGGTCGCGGCGGTGGGTGACCCGCCCGTCGTCCGGTTCCTCGATGCGGGTGAGCAGCCGCAGCAGGGTGGACTTGCCGGCACCGTTGAGGCCGACCACGCCGATCCGGTCGGCGTCGTCCAGGCCGAGCGAGACGTCGGTGAGCAGCGGCCCGGCGGCCCCGTAGCCCTTGGACACCCGGTCCAGGTTGACGATGTTGGCCACGACCTCACCTCCCATGATCAAGGCGTCCCGGTGCCGGCCGGCACCTGGGACGCCTGAGCCTCCAGCGTACGCGGACCGCCCCGCCGCCCGCCGGGCGCGGGCTCCGCCCGGCGCCGCCTGGAGAGGCGGTACCCGGGGGCCGGGAGCGCGGGATCGGGGCGGGGTGGGCTGGTCAGGCGATCCGCGCGCCGGGCACCGGACCGTACGCGGTACGCGCCTCACGGCACACGTCGGCGGACGTCAGCTCCGCGGCGATGCGCTCGGCGTCGGCGGCGTCCGTCGCGAGGAAGACGCAGGTCGGCCCCGAGCCGGAAACGATGCCGGCCAGCGCGCCGGCCGCCTCGCCGGCCTTCAGCGTCTCCGCCAGCGACGGGCGCATGGCCAGGGCGGCGTCCTGGAGGTCGTTGCCGAGGGCCGCAGCCAGCACCCGCGGGTCCCGCTGGCGCAGCGCGGCGAAGAGCGCGTCGGTGCTGCCCAGCGGCTCACCGGCGGTGCCGGCCGCGCGCAGCTGGTCCAGTTCCCGGTAGGCGGCCGGGGTGGAGAGGCCGGCGTCGGCCACGGCCACCACCCAGTGCCAGGTGGTGGGGCGGGCCAGCACGGGGCTGACCGACTCGCCCCGGCCGGTGCCGAGCGCGGTGCCGCCGTGGATCAGGAACGGCACGTCGGAGCCGAGATCGGCGGCGATCCGGGCCAGCTCGTCGCGGGACAGCCCGGTCCCCCAGAGCGTGTCGCAGGCGACCAGCGCCGCGGCCGCGTCGGCGCTGCCTCCGGCCAGCCCACCGGCCAGCGGGATCTGCTTGCGCAGGTGCAGCCGGGCGTGCGGCGGCACCCCCGCGTAGCCGGCGAGGGCGCGGGCCGCCCGGATGGCCAGGTTGGTGTCGTCCAGGGCCAGCTCGCCGGCGCCCTCGCCCTCCATCGTCAGGGTGAGTGTGTCGCCCCGGCGGGCGGTCAGCTCGTCGTGGATGGAGATGGCGTGGTAGACGGTGTTCAGCTCGTGGTAGCCGTCGGGGCGCAGCGGTCCCACCCCGAGGTGCAGGTTGACCTTGGCGGGCACCCGGACCCGCACCGGTCCGCTGGCTCCGCGCCGGCGCTGCTCGTCCTCGTCGTCCGGTCCCCAGGCCTCGGTCACGGGCGTCAGCCTACTGCGCGGCGGGTGGGGCGGCCGGGGCCGACGCGGCGATGGCGGCGAACTGCTCGACGGTGAGCGACTCCCCGCGTGCGCCGGGGTCGACGCCGGCGGCGGTGAGCGCTTCGGCGGCCCGGTCCGCGCCGCCGGCCCAGCCGGCCAGCGCGGCGCGCAGGGTCTTGCGGCGCTGCGCGAAGGCCGCGTCCACCACGGCGAAGACCCGTTTCCGGGGTACGTCGGCGCGGGGCGGCTCGCGGCGGGTGAAGGCGACCAGCCCGGAGTCGACGTTCGGCACCGGCCAGAAGACGTTCGGCGGAACCTTCCCGGCGGCGCGGGACGAGGCATACCAGGCGAGCTTGACCGACGGCACGCCGTACACCTTGGAGCCGGGGCCGGCGACGAGCCGGTCGGCGACCTCCTTCTGCACCATCACCAGCCCGTGCCGCAGGCTGGGCAGCTCGGCGAGCAGGTGCAGCACCACCGGCACGGCCACGTTGTAGGGCAGGTTCGCCACCAGCGCGGTCGGCGGCGGGTCGGACAGCTCGGCGGCGCGGACGCGCAGCGCGTCGGCGTGGTGCACGGTCAGCCGCGCGGCGTCGGGCCCGGCGTGCCGGGCGGCGGTGTCGGGCAGCGCGCCGGCCAGCGTCGCGTCGAGTTCCACGGCGTGCACGTGCGCGGCGGCCGGGAGCAGGGCGAGGGTGAGGGAGCCGAGGCCGGGGCCGACCTCCAGCGCCACGTCGTCCGGGGCCAGCCCGGCGGCGGTGACGATGCGCCGGACGGTGTTCGGGTCGTGCACGAAGTTCTGGCCGAGCCTCTTGGTGGGGGTGACGCCCAGCCGGGCGGCCAGTTCCCGGATCTCCGCCGGGCCGAGGAGACCGGTCACGCCCCGTAGCCTATGCGGACCGCCGTAGGTGAAAGGAAGGGGCCCTTCCTTTCACCAGGGGCCGAAGACGCGGTCGCCGGTGGCGGAGACGGCGGCGCAGAGCTCGTCCAGGTCCGTGCCCGTCGTCTCGGCCAGCGACCGTACGGTCAGCGGGATCAGGTACGAGGCGTTCGGCCGGCCCCGGTGCGGCATCGGGGTCAGGTAGGGCGCGTCGGTCTCCACCAGGATCTGCTCGACCGGGGTCAGCGCGGCGGCCTCCCGCAGCGCGGCGGCGCTGCCGAAGGTGACCGTGCCGGCGAAGCTGAGCAGGTAGCCCCGGCGGACGCACTCGCGGGCGAAGTCCGCGTCGCCGGAGAAGCAGTGCAGCACCACGGTGTCCGGCGCGCCCTCGTCGTCGAGGATCCGCAGCACGTCGGCGTGCGCGTCCCGGTCGTGCACGACCAGGGCCTTGCCGTACCGCTTGGCGATGGCGATGTGCGCCCGGAAGCTCTCCTCCTGGACGGCGCGTCCCTCCTCGCCGGTGCGGAAGAAGTCCATCCCGGTCTCGCCGATCCCCCGCACCCGGTCCCGGGCGGCGAGCGCCTCGATCTCGCGCAGCGCCTCGTCCAGGTCGGGCAGGCGCGGGGCCTCGTTCGGGTGCAGCGCCACCGTGGCCAGCACGGCCGGGTGGCTGTCGGCGACGTCGGCCCCCCAGCGGGAGGAGGCGACGTCCACGCCCACCTGCACCAGCCGGTCGACGCCCACCGAGGCGGCGACGGCCACGGCCACGGCGACGGGGTCCTCGACGGGTACGACGCCCGCGTCCCGGTCCGCCCGCGGTTGCGGGGGTACGCCGGCCTCGCTGACGGTGATGTCGAGGTGGGTGTGGCTGTCCAGCACGGGGCGGGGCAGCGGCTCGGGCACGGGCGGGAACTCCCCGGCCCGGCGGGCGGCGCGCTGCTTGCGGGTTTCGGTGGGCTCGCTCATCGCGGCCAGCATCACACACCGCCGGTGGCCCGTGTTCCGGGGACGCCACCGGCCGTTCACCGGAACGGCACATCTCGCGCCTAGCGTCGTCGGCGTGACCATCACCCCTCAGGCCAGCGGAAACGGCCCGCGTGTGACGTACGGGGGCGTGGTGTACCCGGCGGAGGAGATCGCCCGGGGCGCGGCGTACGAGCTGTTCAGTGCCGAGGAGGCGCCCGGCTTCGAGTGGGCGCCCGGGTCCGGCGCCGCGCTGCCGTGGCGCAGGTTCGTGCACGCCACCGAGGTCACCGTCGTGCCTCCCGTGGCCGAGCCGGGCGACGAGGCGGAGTCCCCGCTGCTGGTGCCGCTGCACCGGGAGCGGGGCTGGGCGTACGTGCAGCGGCTCAGCCAGCAGCCCGCGGCGGCCGGGGATCCGACGCTGGCGGCGGTGCGCGCCTCCGCGGTCGTCCGGCGGGGCACCCGGATGGTGAAGGTGCTCTCCGCGCGGCAGCTCGCCGGTTACGTGCGCGGGTGGCTGCCGCACGGGTTCTGCCACCGGGAGCACGACGTGGCGCACCTGCGTACGCCGTCGGCGACGGCCGTGCTGCGCACCGACGGCGCGGACGGTCCCGACGGCGCGGACGTGACGTACGCGCTGCGCTGGCGGGCGGCCGACCCGGCCGACTACGACGTGCCGGTCGGCGGGGCGCACCGGGGGCTGACCGCGCTGGCGCCCCGGGACCGGCTGGGCGGGGCGGTGCTCGGCACCGGTTTCGTGCCCAGCAGCGCCCAGCTCGTCCCGGAGTTCGTCACCCGGGACTTCGCGGACCTGCCGATGCCGGCGAACGCCACCCTGCTCGCGTACCCGGCCGACGGCGTGGAGGTGGTGCTCTACAGCTACCAGGCCGAGCAGCGCGGCTGGCTGCGGATGGCCGGCCCGCAGTGGCGGCACCTGCTGGCGGCGGTGCCGGGGCTCTCCCCCGACCAGGAGTACGTGCCGACCGGCGAGGCGCCCCGCTCCACGCGGCTGGTCGACTGGCGGGGCGTGCCCTGCCTGGTGCTGCGGGAGGAGTCCGGGTGGCTGCGCCTGCGGCTGCGTCGGCCCGGCCCGGACGCGGTGGCGGAGACCGGGGCGCAGTGCCAGGAGCGGGGCGTCTACGAGACGTGGGCGCCCGCGTCCGAGATCACCGACGACCGGGTGGTGGACCTGCCGTACGCGCTGTGAGCGGGGCTGGGCGCCGGTTCCGGGCGGCATAACCCCGGGTGGGGTGGGAAAGCGCGGGCGTCCGACCGTCACGTGACCAGGAGACGCGCATGCCTTTCATCACCGTGGGGACGGAGAACTCCGCCCCCGTCGACCTGTACTACGAGGACCACGGCTCCGGTCAGCCGATCGTGCTGATCCACGGCTTCCCGTTCAACGGGGCGACCTGGGAGAAGCAGGTCGGACCGCTGCTGGCTGCCGGGTACCGGACGATCACGTACGACCGGCGGGGTTTCGGCAACTCGGCGCAGCCGGCGTCCGGGTACGACTACGACACGTTCGCCGCCGACCTCGACGTGCTGATGACGGAGCTGGACCTGCACAACGCGATCCTGGTCGGCCACTCGATGGGCACCGGCGAGGTGACCCGCTACCTGGGCGTGTACGGCTCGCAGCGGGTGGACCGGGCGGTGCTGCTGGCCCCGCTCGCGCCGTTCCTGCTGAAGACCTCCGACAACCCGGAGGGGGTCGAGAAGAGCCTCTTCCAGGGCTTCCAGCAGGCCATCATCGACGACCGGTTCGCCTACCTCACCACCTTCTGCGAGGCGTTCTTCAACTACCAGGAGAACAAGGGCAGGCTGGTCAGCGAGGAGGCGTTCCGCGCGCACTGGGAGATCGGCGCCCGGGCCTCGGCGAAGGGCACCCACGACAGCGTGGACGCCTGGCAGACCGACTTCCGGGGCGACGTGTCCCGCATCGACGTGCCGGTGCTGATCGTGCAGGGCGACGCCGACGCGGTGCTGCCGTACCCGAAGACCGGTCAGCGGCTCGCGCCGATGCTGCCCGGCAGCCAGCTGGTCACGCTGAAGGGCGCACCGCACGGCACCCCGTGGACGAACGCGGCCGAGGTCAACCGCAGCATCATGGACTTCATCGGCGCGCCGGCGATGGCCAGGGCCTGACGCGCACCGGCGCCAGGTCCGGGCGCGGCAGCCGGCACGACGGTGACGGGCGCGGCCCCCTCGGGGGTCGCGCCCGTCGGCACGCAGGTGGCCGTCAGCCGGCCAGGCGGGCGAGTTCCTCGTCGACGATCGACGGGTCGAGCTTGCGGAAGACCGGCTTCGGCGCGGCCAGCGGCCGGCCGGCCTCCAGCGGTACGGACTCCCAGCGCGCGCCGACGGTGTAGTCGCCGGTCAGCACCGGGTACGCGGGCCCGCCGTCGAGGTCCTCGACCTCCTCGATGACCGGCATCGGGGCGTGCACGCCGGTGCCGCCGAGCAGCTCGTGCACCTGCTGCGCGGAGTGCGGCAGGAACGGGGTGAGCAGCGTGTTGGCGTCGCTGACCACCTGGAGGGCGACGTGCAGGATGGTGCCCATCCGCGGCTTGTCGTCCTCGCCCTTGAGCTTCCACGGCGCCTGCTCGGAGAGGTACCGGTTGGCCTCGGCGACCACCCTCATCGCCTCGCCGATGGCCTGCTTCTGGCGGTGCCGGGCGATCAGGTCGCCGACGGTGTCGAAGCCGGCCCGGGCGACCGCGAGCAGCGCCTCGTCGGCCTCGGTGAGGCCGGCCGGGTCGACGGGCGGGATCGCGCCGAAGTTCTTCGCCGCCATGGAGACGGACCGGTTGACCAGGTTGCCCCAGCCGGCGACCAGCTCGTCGTTGTTGCGGCGGAGGAACTCGGCCCAGGTGAAGTCGGTGTCGTTGCTCTCCGGGCCGGCGGCGGCGATGAAGTAGCGCAGCGCGTCGGCGTCGTAGCGCTCCAGGAAGTCCCGGACGTAGATGACGACCCGGCGCGACGAGGAGAACTTCTTCCCCTCCATGGTGAGGTACTCGCTGGAGACCACCTCGGTGGGCAGGTTCAGCCGGCCCAGGTTGCCCGGCTCGCCGTCCCGGCTGCCCTCGCCCGAGTAGCCGGAGAGCAGCGCCGGCCAGATCACCGAGTGGAAGACGATGTTGTCCTTGCCCATGAAGTAGTAGGCGCGGGCGTCCTTCCCCTCACCGTCGGTGGACCACCACCGGCGCCACGCCTCGGGGTCGCCGGAGCGGCGGGCCCACTCGATCGAGGCGGACAGGTAGCCGATCACCGCGTCGAACCAGACGTAGATGCGCTTGTCGGGGCGGTCCCGCCAGCCGTCGAGCGGGATCGGCACGCCCCATTCCAGGTCACGGGTGATGGCCCGGGGCTGGAGGTCGTCGAGCAGGTTCCTCGAGAAGCGCAGCACGTTGGGCCGCCAGCCCTCGCGGGTGTCGAGCCACTGTCGCAGCACGTCGGCGAGGGCGGGCAGGTCGAGGAAGAAGTGCTCGGTCTCGACGAACTTCGGGGTCTCCCCGTTGATCCGCGACTTCGGGTCGATCAGGTCGATCGGGTCGAGCTGGTTGCCGCAGTTGTCGCACTGGTCGCCGCGCGCGCTGTCGTAGCCGCAGATCGGGCAGGTGCCCTCGATGTAGCGGTCGGGCAGCGTCCTGCCGGTGGACGGGGAGATCGCCCCCATGGTGGTCTTCGGGACGATGTAGCCGTTGCGGTACATCCCCTCGAACAGCTCCTGCACCACCGCGTAGTGGTTGCGGGTGGTGGTGCGGGTGAACAGGTCGTAGGAGAGCCCCAGGCCGTGCAGGTCCTCCACGATCACCCGGTTGTAGCGGTCGGCCAGCTCGCGCGGGGTGACGCCGTCGGCATCCGCCTGCACCTGGATGGGGGTGCCGTGCTCGTCGGTGCCCGACACCATGAGCACGTCGTGCCCGGCCATCCGCATGTACCGGCTGAAGACGTCGGAGGGAACGCCGAAACCGGAGACGTGGCCGATGTGGCGCGGGCCGTTGGCGTACGGCCAGGCGACCGCCGCGAGAACGTGACTCATGACCAGCAAGCCTAGTGACCCGCTCGCGGTGACCGCGAACCAATAGGGCCCCGGGCCCGGCGGCCCGGCGGAACCGGGTCCGCTGTTCACCCGATTTGTCGCCGACACGCGGCCTGAGCTGCCGACGGACACCCTGGTCGCGGGGTGCAATGAACGCCGTGACTGGCAGACGAGCGGCCCGGGATCGTGACGACCGTCCCTCCGGCCCGGCGGACGGCGGCGCGGGGAGGGCGCCGCGCGGCACCCGCGCGCCACACCCCCGGGCGGTCCAGCCGGCCGCGCCGCCGGAGTCGCCACCGGAACCGCCCGTCGAGGCCGCCGGACCGGTGGCAGCCCCGCCGTCCACCGCGCCCGCCGTCGAGGTGGAGCCCACGACCGGGGCGCCGGTCGACGCCTTGCCGCGCCGGGTCCCCGTCCGGCAGCCGAACCGCTGGCCCCGCCGGGGGCGTCCTTCCGCCGGTGACCCGCCGGACGGGGGCGACGGCGGGCGTACGCCGGACGGCGGGGACGGGTCCGACGGTGCCGACGGGGCGTACTGGCCGCCGATCGAGCTGGTGCACTGGGACGGCACGCCGATCCGAGAGGAACCGCCGCACGAGCGGGAGCGGTCGGCCCGGGAGGATGCCGCGCGGCGGCGGGCCCGGCGCACCCCGCGTCCGCCCGATCCGCTGCCGGGGCTGGCCGTCCTGCTGGCGCTGAGCCTGGTGGCGGCGTTCTTCGCCTGGGTCAGCGCGGGCCCGTTCTGGCTGGCGGTGGGGCACGCCACCCGGGGCACGGTGGTGATCGCCGACTGCACCGGGGGCGGCCTCGCGCAGCGCTGCCGGGGCAACTTCGCCCCCGCCGACGAGACGTGGACCGCGTACGGCGTGCGGGTGAGCGGGGTGGCCGCGGAGCGCACCGCGACCGGCACGATCCTGCCGGCCCGGATGACCGGCCCGGACGGCGGCACCGCGTACACGGACACCGGCACGGCCGGGCACCTGCGCTGGCTGCTCGGCCTGCTGGTGGTGCTGGGCTGCGGCGCGGGGATCGTCCGGTGGACCGGGTCCGCCCGGATCGCCGACCCCCGGCTGCGACGCTGGGCGGTGACGGGCGCCGTGGCTGGCCCGCTGGCGATCACCCTCGGCTTCCTCGTCGCCGCCTGGTGAACCCGTCGGGTGCTGCCAAGCGCCCGACGGCCGGGCCGCCGCCGAGGGTGCCCGGCCAGTCCTGGTCGGGATTCCAGTCGGGTGTCAGGCGTGCACGACGGCGTAGACGTCGCGCCGGCGCAGCGCGTACTCCGTGGCGACCTCGGTGATCGCGTCCCGGCGGGACAGCCCGGCGGCCTCGCGGGCGGCGACGGCGGCACGCAGCGTGTCGTCGTCGGGCCGCTCGGGGGCCGACTCGGGCGCGCCGGCCACGACGAGGGTGATCTCGCCGCGCGGCTCCCCCTCGGCCGCCCAGCCGGCCAGCTCGCCGAGCGGGCGGCGGACGATCTCCTCGTACGTCTTGGTCAGCTCGCGGCAGAGCGCGGCGGGCCGGTCGGCGCCGAACGCGGCGGCCAGGTCGGCGAGCGCGGCGGCGATCCGGTGCGGCGCCTCGAAGAAGACCAGCGTCCGTTCCTCGGCGGCCAGCGCCCGCAGGCGGGACCGGCGGGCGCCGCCGGTGCGCGGCAGGAAGCCCTCGAAGCAGAACCGGTCGCAGGGCAGGCCGGATAGCGCCAGGGCGGTGGTGACCGCGCTCGGACCCGGCGCGGCGGTGACCGGCACGCCGGCGTCGAGGGCGGCCCGGACCAGCCGGTAGCCCGGGTCGGAGACGCTCGGCATGCCGCCGTCGGTGACCAGGGCGACCAGGTAGCCGGCGGTCAGCACGTCGACCAGCTCGGGGGTGCGCCGCTCCTCGTTACCCTCGAAGTAGGAGACGATGCGGCCGCCGACGGTGACGTCGAGGTCCCGGGCCAGCCGGGTGAGCCGGCGGGTGTCCTCGGCGGCCACCACGTCCGCGGCGGCGAGCACCTCGCGGAACCGGGCGGAGGCGTCGGCGGGGTTGCCGAGCGGCGCGCCGAGCAGGACCAGGCGCCCGGTTTCGGACTTTTCACCCACGAGATGCAACTCCTTCATCGACGGCTTTACCGGTATCGGAGACGACGGGCGCCACCGGGCACCTTCGCAGCCTACGATCGCCGGGTGACGAGTGCGTCGACAGCACAGAGCGCGGACCAGGCGGGGCAGGACCTCACGGACGGGAGTCCGCCGGAGGGCAGGTCCCCGGCTTCCGGCGGGATCCCCGGCGTGGTCCGGCGGCGGCTGGCCACCGTCGAGACCCGGCTGGACGGGCGTTCCTGGCTCGCCACCGGCGTGATCGTCGCCATCGCGGCGATCCTGCGCTTCGTCGGCCTGAGCCACCCGCCGGGCAAGATCTTCGACGAGACCTACTACGCCCGGGAGGGCTGGGGGCTCATCGACAAGGGCGTCGAGTGGAACTACAAGGACGGCGGCGCGTCGTACGTGGTCCACCCGCCGCTGGGCAAGTGGCTGATCGGGCTCGGCGAGTGGGCCTTCGGCTACGCCGACGCCGAGCACGGCATCTCCGTGCCGGGGCACCTGATGACGACCGCCCCGGAGTTCGGCTGGCGGGTCTCGGCGGCGGTCGTCGGCACCCTGTCGGTGCTGCTGCTGGTCCGCATCGGCCGGCGGATGTTCCGCTCGACCGCGCTGGGCTGCGCCGCCGGCCTGCTGCTCGCGCTGGACGGCTTCCACCTGGTGCTGTCCCGCACCGCGCTGCTCGACATCTTCCTGCTGTTCTTCGTGCTGGCCACGTTCGGCGCCCTGGTGCTCGACCGCGACGCCCGGCGCCGCCGGTGGGCCCGGGCGCTGGAGGCCGGCCTGGACCCGGGCCGGCCCGGGCGGGCCGGACGGCCGGCGGGCGGCTGGCGGAACTGGCCGTGGTGGCGGCTCGCCGCCGGGGTCCTGTTCGGCTGTGCCTGCGCGGTCAAGTGGAGCGCGCTCTACTTCCTGCCCGTCTTCGCGCTGCTGGTGATCCTCTGGGAGGTCGGGGTCCGCCGCTCCGCCGGCGTACGCCGGCCGTGGCGGGACACCCTCCTCGACGAGGTGCCGTGGCTGGTGCTGGCCGGGGTGCTGATCGTGGTCACCTACGTCGGCACCTGGTCCGGCTGGCTGCTCGGCGACGAGGGCTACTACCGGCTCGCCGAGCGCTACCCGAACGCCCCGCTGAGCGACACCCCGGTCTTCGGCGCGCTGAACAACCTGATCGAGTACCACAAGGCCGCGTACGGCTTCCACACCGGCCTCGACGACTCGCACAAGTACCAGTCGTGGCCGTGGCAGTGGCTGCTGCTCGGCCGGCCGGTCGCCTTCTACTGGTCAGGCAACGGGTCCTGCGGGGCGCCGAGCTGCGCCTCCGAGGTCCTGCTGCTCGGCACCCCCCTGCTCTGGTGGTCGTTCCTGCCCGCCCTGGCGGCGCTGGCCTGGCTGGGCCTGGCCCGGCGGGACTGGCGGGCGGGGGCGATCCTGCTCGTCGTGGCGGCCGGGCTGCTGCCCTGGTTCTGGTTCGCGCTCGACGGCCGGACGATGTTCTCCTTCTACACCGCGCCGGTCCTGCCGTTCCTGGTGCTGGCGGTGGTCTACGTGCTCGGCGCGATCATCACGCCGGCCGGTCCACCGGGCGTCGTCGCCGCGCAGCCGGGAGACGGCGGCCCTGAGGCCGTGCGGGGGGAGTCGGACGAGATCCGGGACCGCAGGCTGGTCGGCGGGGTGATCGCCGGGGCGTACGTCCTGCTGGTCGCGCTCTGCTTCGCGTACTTCCATCCGATCTTCGTCGGGAAGCTGCTGCCGTACGCCGAGTGGTCGGCGCGGATGTGGCTGGACGGCCGCTGGATCTGACGGACGGCACGGCACCCGCCGCGCGGCCCGGGCGGCGCGGTGGGTGCACGGAGAACGGGCCCACACGCGGTGGCGTGTGGGCCCGTTCGACGTAGATGCGCGCCCCGATCGCCTGCCACGGGGGAAGCGGGCGATTGGGGCGCGCATCAGAAGCTTAACCACCACCTACCACTGGCACAACGGGTCGACTTCGGTCAGATTTCCGACCAACACGACACCGCACGGAGGGTTTACATCCGGCACTAACGGTCCGTCATCTTGCGCAAACGGTACGGATCGGCAGCGCCAACGGGACCTGGCTCTGCCAGATTTCGCAGCCGTCGGGATTCCCATCGATGGGGACTTCCCGTAACGTATCGATCGATTTGGTTCTCCAGTAACCCTGGGTCCGGTCCGTCGGCATCCGGGCCGGTTGCACTGTCAGCCATCCCGATCGATCGGACGGAGTTCACGATGACCCGTACCCTCCGCTGGACCGGCGGCCTGCTGGCCACCGTCACCGCCGCCACCCTCGGCCTGTCGGCCCCCGCCCACGCGGCCACCGTCTCGGTGCCGCTGCGCACCCTCGTCGCCAACCTGCCGGTGGCCACCGAGGTACGCACCGGCTACAACCGGGACCTGTTCCCGCACTGGACCGACGCCGACTCCGACGGCTGCAACACCCGCTACGAGGTGCTGATCGCCGAGGCCACCACCCGCCCCTCGGTCGGCTCGGGCTGCCAACTGACCGGCGGGCGCTGGCGCTCCTACTACGACGCCGCCTACTGGACCAACCCGTCCGACCTGGACATCGACCACATGGTCCCGCTTGCCGAGGCGTGGGACTCGGGCGCCCGCAACTGGACCACGTCGCGGCGGCAGGCGTTCGCCAACGACCTCGGCGACGTCAGGTCGCTGGTCGCGGTGACCGACAACGTCAACCAGGCCAAGGGCGACCAGGACCCGGCGACCTGGCAGCCGACCAACGAGAAGTGCCGGTACGTCGGCGAGTGGGTGGCGGTGAAGACCCGGTGGCGGCTGAGCGTCGACAGCGCCGAGAAGAGCGCGTTGACCAGCCGGGCGAGCTCCTGCACGAACATCACGATCACCGTGACGCACGCGTACTGATCGCCGGGCACCCCCGGGGCGGGCGACCCGGTCGCCCCGGGGGTGCGGTCAGGACGCCCGGGGGTTGCGGGGCACCCAGCCGAGGAACCGGTCCTGGAGGGACGTGCCGGCGTACGGCGGCAGGTCCTGTGCGGCGGCCGCGAGACAGGACCCCAGGTACACGCTGAGCATGGCCCGGTCCCGCCGGTACTCCTCCAGCAGACGGGACCGCTTGGCCGGGCAGGGCCAGTCCGCTCCGCACGTGCCGCAGGTCCAGCCGGGAGCTAGTGGAGCGTGCTCGTCCGCCCCGGACGCCGAGGACTCCGCACCACCGGTCATCGCACTCCCCCTCCGGTTCACGTGGCGATCCGCCCCCGGCGGACCGGTCGACAGTGGACCTCCCCCGCCCACCGGCGACGCACTGTCAGCGCCGCGGGACGCTGCGGTGTTACGCCTTGCGGTACGTTCACCAACCATGACCCTCGCGACGCCGACCGTGGACGCGGTGACGGCCCGGCGGTCCGACCGCCAGCCGCCGCACCGGCCGCCGACCGGCGGGCTCGACGCCGGGCGGGCACACGGGCGGCCGCACCTGCCGGGGGGCGGCGATGCGTGACCTGCTGCCGCCGTCCGTGGCGGTGGCCGTGGCCGGGCCGGCGGACTGGGTCGGCGAGCTGCTGCCGGCCGAGCGGGCCTGCCTGAGCGAACGCGCGGTGGACAGCCGCCGCCGCGACTACACCGCCGGGCGGGTCTGCGCCCGCCGGGCGATGGCCGCCCTCGGCGTACCCCCGGTCGCGGTGCCGACGGCCGCGGACCGGTCGCCGGTCTGGCCGGCCGGCGTGGTCGGCGCCATCACCCACACCCGCGGCTACTGCGCGGCGGTCGCCGCCCGCGCCGGCGAGATCCGGTCGGTCGGCATCGACGCCGAGGGACACCGGGAACTCAACGCGGGCGTACGCCGGCTGATCTGCCTGCCCGAGGAGCAGGACCGGTGCGCCCGCCTGCCGGTGGGCACCTCCTGGCCGGCGGTGCTGTTCAGCGCCAAGGAGACCGTCTACAAGGTGTGGCACCCGGTCGTCGGCACGTGGCTGGACTTCCACGACGCGCTGGTGGAGTTGGATCCGGACGCCGGCACCTTCACCGCCCGGATCGCCCCGGCGCGACTCGACGCGACTCCGCTCGCCCGTCCGCCCGCGCTGGTCACCGGGCGGTTCGCGGTCGACGACGCGCTGGTCCGCACCGCCGCCGTACTGCTGCCCGGTTGACCCGGGCACAGAATCCGAACAGGGGACGGCGCGCCGCTGCCGCAGACGCGAAGATGGTCCGTTGTCCGCGCACGGTAGCGTCAGCCGCGTTTGCCGTCGTCGTCAGGTGCCTAGGAGTACGGTGAGTCACCCCCCGCCCCCTTACGGGCCGCAGGATCCGAACCAACCGAGCCCGGAGCAGCAGCCGCAGCCGTACCCGCCGGCACCGATGCCGCAGTTCCCCGCCGACCAGGGCGGCTACCCGCCACAGCCGCCGACCTCCGGCGCCCCGCAGGCCACGGGCGACCCGTGGGCCCCGCTCCCGCCCGTGCCGCCGCAGCAGCCGGCCGGCGACCAGTGGGCCGCGCCGCAGCCGCCGGTCTCCGGGGCACCGCAGCCCCCGGTGTCGGGCGCGCCCGGCGAGCCGTGGGCGCAGCCGCCGGTCTCGGGGGTCCCGCAGCCGCCGGTGTCCGGGATGCCGGGCGAGCCGTGGGCCGCCCCGCACCAGCCGACCTCGGGCACGCCGTACCCGCCGGTGTCCGGCACGCCCGGGTATCCGGCCTCCGGGCCCGGCTACCCGCCGCCCGGTGGACCCGGCTACGCGCCCGGCGGGCCCGGCTACCCGGGCGGCGCGCCCGGTTACCCCCTCGGCGCGCCGCATCCGGTCGCACCGCCGAAGAAGAACAACACCGTCCTGATCGTCGTGGCCGTGGTGGCCGTGCTGGCGCTGCTCTGCTGCGTCGGCGGCGTCGTCGCGCTCGTCGCCGGCGCCAACAAGGCGGCGAACGACCTGAACAAGGCCGCCCCGCGAATCACGCTGCAGCCGGACGGCCCGTCCCCGTCGGCCAGGAACGGCGAGACCTTCAACATGAAGCCCGGCGCCACCCTGGTGGTCTCCGACGACGACGGGACCATGGAGATCACGGTCACCCGGTTCACCACGGAGACCAAGGGCTGCCGGTCGTACGCCCCGGCCCCCGACAAGGGCATGTACCTGATCGCCCACGTCACCGCGACGGTGACCAAGGGCAAGAGCTCCATCAACCCGTTCTACTTCAACTGGGTGGCCGCCAACGGCACCACCGCCAACGGCCTGGCGAGCGCGCTCTCCGGCTGCGGCGACACCCTGGGCTCCGGCAACAACCTGCCCGAGGGCAGCAGGCGCGCGGGCACGGTGGTGTTCAACGTGGCCGACAAGAACGGCGCGCTGGAGTACCAGCACAGGTTCGAGACCACCGGCTCCTGGCGGCCGTGATCCACAGCTCGTGACGGGAGGCCGGGCCCTGGGGGTCCGGCCTCCCGCGCTCTTCCCGCTGGCCGTCGCGTCGGGGGCCGGCGCTGGTCAGCGGCCCTGCTCCAGCAGGTCGGCGACCGTGATCAGCGGGGTCACCAGTGACGGCACCAGGGCGGCGTCCTCCAGCCGGCCGGGCCGGTAGGTGACCAGTTCCGCCCCCCGCACGCTCCAGCCCGGCACCGCTCCCGCCAGGTGCGCGGCGATCAGGGTCGGCCCGACCAGCGTCTGCTGCCCCGGGGCCGCCGCGGCCACCCGCCACTGCCGGTCGAACTCCTCGTGCCCGGTGGCGTAGGTGTCGCTGCCGAACAGCGCGCGGCCCAGCTTCGAGAACGCGTGGCGCGGTCCGACCGCGAGCGCCGGGAACGACCGCCGCAGCCACACCGAGCAGACGACGTACGTGTGGGTGTGCGAGGTGGTCGTAGGGTTGCCGTCCGCGCCGGTCGAGCTGTGCGTCTCGGTGTACGCGTACTCGGCCACGCAGACGGGTCGGCCGTGCAGCGTCCCGGTCAGCGCGAACCGCACGCCCCGGCGGTTACGGCCCGGCACCCGGTCGGTCCAGGTGATCTGGGGCCGGTCGGCGAAGGTCCAGCCGTACCGGGCGGCCCACTGTCGCCAGTGCTCCCGCCGCTCCCGCTCCCGCCGGTGGGACGCCACGACCAGCGCGACGACGCCCGCCACGAGCAGGACGGCGACTGCCGCGCAGCCGCCCGTCCAGAACACACTCGCCATCCGCTCCACGGGCCGCAGCGTAGTGGCCGGCCGCACGCGCGCCGATCCCCGGACGATGGCGGCCGCGGATCCGGCTGCCGGCCGGGTTGCGGGGGTTCCTCGACACCCCGCCTCGCATTCGTCACCCGGTGTCGTCCGGGCCCCCTGTCGATCCGCTGATCGCACCCCAGACATCGACGAATCGATTGATCCTCATTTGGTGCGCTGTTTAGCTCCCACCGGCACCCTCGACGACGATGGTCCTGGCCGGTGAGCGTGAACTACTACGCGCGACCCGACCGGGCCGCGCTCCCGCGCGAGGCGCGTCAATGGAAACTGTGCACCACCACCACGACGGGGAGTCGAATGACGGCACGGACGAACGACGCGCTCGAACTGAGCGTGGTCATACCCACCTACCAGGACGCGCAGTGCCTGGCGCTGACGCTGCGGTCGCTGACGCGACAGACGGTGAGCCCCGAGCGCTTCGAGGTGGTGGTCATCCGCGACGGCGGCTCCCCCGCCGGTTACGCCGACGCCGTCGAGGCCGCCACCGGTCTCGACCTCCGTCTGCTGGAGTTCCCCAGACGGCGGGGACGCTCCGCAGCCCGCAACGAGGCGGTCCGGCACACCCGGGCGCCGCTGCTGTTGTTCCTCGACGCCGACTCGTACGCCTCCCCGCAGTTGCTGGAGCGCCACCTCGCCCACCACGCGGTCGCCGGCCGACCCGCCGTGCTGATGGGCCGGCGCGACGAGCTGAGCCTGGAGCACGTCGAGGCCGCCCTCGACGACGGGGAGATGACCGACGTCCCCCGCCGCCGCGCGGACCGCGCCGGCGACCTGCGCTTCCCGCACGGTCAGCCCCCGGGGCCGGAGTGGCTCCGGGCGGGCTGGGCGCTCGCCTACACCCACAACATCTCGCTCGCCCGTGACCTCTTCGACCGGACCGGCGGGTTCGACGAACGCTCCGGGCTGCGCTGGGGCCTGGAGGACATCGAGCTGTTCTACCGGGTGCACCGGCACCTCGGCGTGACCGAACTGAACTTCGCCTTCGACGACGAGGCCCGCGCCTTCCACCTTCCGCACCACCGCAACACCGACCGCAACTGGTCCGACTTCGCGGCCAACCGGAGCCTCCTGACCGGGCAGTACCACGTCATCGAATGGGAGTTCTACGGCCTGCTGGACGTGTACGACTCGCTGGAGCGCATCGTGTACTACCGCTCCGCGGCCACTGACTGCGCGCGGCGCTCGACGTGCCGGATCGGGCCGGCGTTCGACCGGCTCGCCGACCGCCTGCCCGGCCCCCGCGTGCTGTGGGTGGGCACCGGCAGCGATCAGGTCGACCTGCCGACCGGGGCGCTGACCTTCGACTACGCCGCCCCACCGGGCCCGACGAACCACCACCTGGTCGGGATGGACCCGCCCATCCCACCGGGCAGCCTCGACGCGGTGGTCAGCGTCGACTTCTGGCGGTACCTGCGGTGGGACGACCTCTGCCGGTTCGTCAACACCTCCGGACGGCTCGCCCGCGAGGTGCACCTGGTCGCCACGGGCGACACCGGATCGGCGCCGCTCACCCCGGGGCCGGCGGTGCTGGACTACCTGCGCCGCGCCCTGAGCGCCGCGTTCACCACCAGGCTGACCCACGTCGACGGGCTCGGTGAGGTGCTCACCCTGCGGCCCCTGCCTGCCGCCGCCCGGAGGGGCCCGGCGCGCGTGTGACGTCGGCCAGGGACATTGGCGCCCGTTCCGGCCCTATACGGTGACCTGCGTGGATCTCCGGTACACGCGTAGCGGCTCGACCAGAGTGATGGGCAACGTCGCCCTGGCCGCCGGGCTGCTCATCTCGCTACTGATGATCAGCCCGGATAATCCTTCGACGGGGGGATACGTCCTCGCCGGCCTGCTCGTCGTGACGGGGCTCGGACTGCGGCTCGAAGCGGCACTCCTCGCACTGCGTGATGACGGGCAGACCAGGTAGCGCCTCTCGCCGTGGAGACCGTCGACCGTGTCCTCACGGGACGGACCAGGACCGTAGGCGTCGCCTCCGCTGGCGCGATCTTCGACGCGCCCGACTTCCTTTGTGCCCTGTCCGGGCACGTCTCGGTCGACCTGCGCCCGTAGGCCTTCGTCCGGTCGCTCTCGACGGCGCCACCGTCGTGGTGCTCGCCGGTCACGTTCGCCACCTGCGTCGCTGGCCGGCACACCGAATCCTCAAGGTTCCCTCTGGCCGTCGCAGCAGAGGGTTGATCAAACGGCTCAGGCGATGCAAAGATCCAGGTCAAGCCACGTCGTTGACGTGAAAGACGCCTCCGCCGCCTCAGTTCCGCCCATGCTCCGCACGGTCCTCGACGCGATCCGTCGAGGCCTGGATCGCCGTGGGCGGACACCCGACGCACTGCATCCGACGCACCCGGCCCGCTCGCACCCGGCACGATCCTCCGACGCGATCCGTCGAAGCCGGGCTCGTCGTGGGCGGGCGCAGCATGACCATTCCTGGATGGATCGATGCGGTCCGGCCCACGCTCCGGCCGGCCGCGACATCACCGACGGCCACAGACAGAAGGAGGGGAGCATGCGAGGTAGACAGCCACGCATCGTGTTCTTCGCGATGTCCGCCCTTGTGGCAACCACTTTCGTCGCGACCGCGCCTGCGGGCGCGGACCCCACGAAGCCCACCGCCACGGGCTCCGAAGGAGCCCACCACGCGGATCACGATTCGAACCACGTACGCATCAAGCTGACCGGATCCGACATGCTCGACAAGGTGGTGGCCGCCGGCTACGACGTCGATCACGGCCTCACGCGCGTGCCGGACGGCATCGAGGGCGAGGCGCACGTGGACGCCGGGCAGATCGCCGAGCTCAAGGCGATGGGCGTCAGGATCCTCGGCGAGAACGAGCGCTTCACCTGGAGCGACGTGGCCGACGGCGGCTTCCGGGCCGCCGGGGCACGGGCCGCCCAGCCGCTCGCCCAGCCGGCGCAGGTCACCGAGGCGAACGCCGCGACGGTACGGGTCGTCCGCGCCGACTGGTTCACCACGAAGGGCCAGGGCTTCCTCTACGTCGAGGCACGGACCACCGAAGGTGGACAGGCCAACCCGATCGTCCTGATGCAGCTCGAGAACGACTCGGGCGTCGGTACGCCGTTCGGCTCCGCCCGGACGATGAGCCGCTTCGTCGACTCCGGGCAGTACATGTTCCACCGGAACCTGTTCAAGCTCGACGCGCGTCCTGACCAGATCAGGGTCACCAGCTCGACCGGCGGCGTCACCACCGGCAAGGTCTCCAACTGGCTCGAGGGCGCTCCGCCGCCGCTGACGGACAACCCGGGCTACAGGTCGGACTTCATCGACGGCTACAAGCATCCGCAGCAGCTCTTCAGCCGCGCCGAGGAGATCGCCCGGCAGTACCCGGACATCGCCGAGATCGTCTACCTGCCGCACAAGACGAACGGCTACCAGCGCAAGGCGCAGGCCACGATCGGCGGTACCGGGCAGGCTGCGGTCGTCGTCAGTTCGGCGGCGTGGGGCCACGAGGGTGGCAACGACGTCACCGTCGAATTCGTGGAGCGGCCGGGGGCGAGCCTCCCGCTCGGCGTCGACGTGTCGGGCAAGGCGGTCCGCGTCCTCCTCGCGAAGGACGCCAACGGCGCGCTCGCCAGCACCGCCGCGCAGGTGGCGGCGGCACTGGAGACCCAGTCCCAGGGCCTGGTCGACCGGGCCCACCCGTACCGCAGCAACGCGGGCACCGGGCTCGTCGTGCCGACGTCCGCCCCGGTCGCGCTGAGCGACTTCCTCGACCAGAAGCGCGTCGGCGCGCCGGAGGGCGAGGTGCCCCGCGGCGAGGCCACCATCCCGGTCCTGCGGATCGGCAAGCACCGCGACGGCCGCAACCCCGGTGTCCTGATCCAGGCCCAGGACCACGCCCGCGAGTGGGTGCCCGCGACGACGACGCTGGAGACGGCCGAGCGTCTGGTGCACAACTACAAGACCGACCAGGAGACGAAGAAGATCGTCCAGAACACGGACATCTTCCTCGTCCTGTCGAACAACCCCGACGGCGCGAACTACAGCTTCTACAACTACGCCTCGCAGCGTAAGAACCTGACGAACCACTGCGAGGACGCGAACGCCGACCCGGACCGCCGCAACTCGTGGGGCGTCGACCTGAACCGGAACTACCGGGTCGGGTCGGGCCACGACGGCTACGCCGGTGGGTCGACGGTCTGCACCAGCGGCACCTACCAGGGGCCGGAGAAGCTGTCCGAGCCCGAGTCGAAGAACATCGTCTGGCTGGTCGAGAAGTACTCGAACATCAAGTTCATGATGTCGGTGCACTCCAACGGCGGCCAGCTGTTCTGGCAGCCCGGTGCCTACATCGCGGACGGTCGGGTCACCACGCCGCGTCCGCCGCTGGGCGACGAAGCGTTCTACTGGCAGTCGGCCGGCAGGATCCTGTCGCAGGTCAAGGCGTACCGGGAGACCGTCGTCACGCCGGAGAACGTCGGCGGCTCGTCGGACGTCCTGTACTCCTCCGCGGGCAACGTCCGTGAGGACATGTACCACACCTACGGGATCTACTCCTTCGGCTGGGAGGTCGGCGGCTCGATCTACAACCCGGCCACCGGCAACTGGCAGGGCGGCTCGTTCCAGCCGGCGTGGGAGGGCAATCCGGCGCTCGTCAGCGGCCACTCCGAGACGATGGAGTACGCCAACGGGATCATGGAGATGTTCCGGATCGCGGCGGAGTGGGGCAAGGACAAGAAGAAGCCGACGTCCGAGCTCGTTCCTGGCGGCGGGAGGTACACCGGGTCCGTCGACGTGCGCTTCGAGACGAGCGAGCCGGCCACCATCTACTACACGACGGATGGCAGCCGGCCCACCCTCCAATCGCCGCGCTACCAGGCCACCGAGTTCCGTGAGCCGGGGCAGGTCTTCCGCGTCACCGGGACCACCACGTTCCGCTGGTTCTCGGTCGACGCCTCCGGCAACGTCGAGAAGGGCTACGACCCGGAGAAGAACGGCAGGAACTACCGCTCGGCGACGGTCACGATCGTCAAGTAGGTAACGGCGTCAAGGCGTTGCCTCGTCGGTGCGGGAGGCCGCACCGACGAGGCAACGAGCTTTCCACCGCGGGCCACGGCTGGCCGTCCGCCGCTGTGGTGCCGCCGGGCGACCCGGCGCCCGCCGCCCGGCGCCCGGCGCCCGGGTGAAAATGCCGGCTGTGCCGCGGCCCTCGGCCGCTAGCGTGGGGCAATGTCTCTTGACCCGGTAGCACACAACCGCACCGCCTGGGACCGGCAGGTCGAGCAGGGCAACGAGTGGTCACGCCCCGTCTCGAGCGCGACGATCGCCAGGGCGCGGGCCGGCGACTGGTCGGTCGTCCTGATCGGCTACCAGCCCGTCGACCGTTCCTGGTTCCCCGCCGACCTCGCGGGTACGGACGTCCTGTGTCTGGCCTCGGGCGGCGGACAGCAGGGTCCGACGCTGGCCGCTGCGGGGGCCCGGGTCACCGTCTTCGACAACTCACCCCGTCAGCTCGAACAGGACGAGTCGGTCGCCCGGCGGGACGGCCTGGAGCTGCGTACCGTCCTCGGGGACATGCGCGACCTGTCGGCGTTCCCGGACTCCTCGTTCGACCTGGTCTTCCACCCCGTGTCGAACCTGTTCGTGCCCGAGCTCGCACCGGTGTGGCGGGAGTGCTTCCGGGTGCTGCGACCGGGCGGGACGCTGCTGTCCGGCTTCCTGAATCCGGACGTCTTCCTCTTCGACAACGAGGCGCTGGACCAGCGCGGCGAACTGGTGGTGCGCCACCGGCTGCCGTACAGCGACCTGACCCACGTCCCGGCGGCGGAACGCGAACGCCTGTGGGGCGCGGACGCACCGCTGGAGTACAGCCACACGATGACCGCGCAGATCGGCGGTCAGCTCGCCGCCGGCTTCGTCATCGTCGGCTTCGAGGAGGCGCCGCACCACTCCGACGCCACCGCCGGATGGCTGCCCGGCTACTTCGCCACCCGGGCGGTGAAGCCGTGACGGCGGGCCGCCGACAGGCGCCGTGGCATGGCTGACCCGACTCGCGGGCCAGCCAGGCGCCCGGGCGCCCGCAGGTGGCAAATCCCTTGCCGGCCGGCCTGCCAACTGCGACGCTCCGTCGATGATCGACAAGCCTGACGTCGACGAACGGCTCCTGGCGGCTGAGGTGGCCGCCGCCTGGGCCGTGACCATCGTCGACCTCGTGTTCATGCCGGTCGGGCTCGACGGGCAGGCATGGGCGTACCGGGTGGCCGCGTCCGACGGCGAGCGATACTTCCTGAAGATGCGCCGCGGCACGTTCACCCGAGCGGCCGTCCTGCTGCCCGGGTTCCTCAAGGCGCAAGGCGTCAGGCAGGTCGTGGCACCCATCGACCTTCCGGACGGCGGAGCCAGTCACGGGTTCGGGGACTACCAACTGCTGCTCTACCCGTTCCACGACGGCGGCAGCCTGTGGAGGCGCGGCCTCACCGACCGCCAGTGGGGCGAGTACGGCGAGTTCCTGGGTCGCCTGCACGCCGTCACGCCGAGCGCAGACCTCGCCGCCGTCCTGCCGGTCGAGACCTACCGATCGAACGCTGGCGAGCGGCTGCGGCCCCTCGGCGGGCAGGCTGCGACGAGCGAGGCCCTCGGCGCGTTCTGGGCCCGGTACGGCGCCGCGCTGCACCGGTTGGCGGCGACGGTCGACGAACTGGCCTCCCGCGTGACGCACGCTCGACACGTCATCTGCCACGCCGACATCCACCCCGGCAACCTGATCGCTGACGACGACGGTCCGCTGCACGTCGTGGACTGGGATGCGCCGATCCTGGCGCCACGCGAGCGGGACCTCATGTTCATCTACAGCCAGGACTTCGGCGACCACCCGATCGACGCGCACCGCGCCGAACTCTTCCGCCGAGGCTACGGGCCGCTGGAACCGGACCAGACCTTGCTGAGCTACTACCGCAGCGAGCGGCACCTCGACGACGTCGCCGAGTCTCTGCGTAGCATCCTCAACCCCGAGGCCAGTCCGGAGTCTCGCGCCAACGACCAGTACTGGCTCACCCGCATCGCCGAGACCGTCGCCGACCCCGGCTACGCGCCCTGATCTGACTGCCGGTGCTGCCTCTGCTGCCGTGCAAGATCGAAAAAGGCCGTCTCCGACGGGCGGAAACGGCCTTGAGCTGGGTGGAGTTGAGGGGATTCGAACCCCTGACCCCCTCGATGCGAACGAGGTGCGCTACCGGACTGCGCCACAACCCCTCCGCCGGCGGACCGGCATCGGTCCCACCCGGCTTTCACCGGGCGGGCCGGCGCCAAGGCTAACAGGTTGACCGCCTCCGCCGCGAATCCACCCCCCGCGCGCCGAGATCTTGGCACGAAACGGCCCCTCCGGGGGCCGCCAGCCACCAAGATCTCGAAGAAGACCCCAAGCAGGCGCCGGAGGGGCCGATCGGTGCGAAAGTCGGTGGACATCGCGGACGGCGGTGGGAAGCGCGCGCGGGGTACCGGTCAGCGGTATCGAGCTGTCCCGCCCGATGGTGGAGCGGCTGCGGACGAAAGTGGACGAGGCGACCGTTCCGGTGGTGATCGGTGACCTGGCGACCGCCACCGCCCCGGGCGAGTTCTCGCTGGTCTACCTCGTCTACAACACGATCTCCAACCTGCTCGCCCAGTCCGAGCAGGTGGCCTGCTTCCGCAACGCCGCCCGCCACCTCGCCCCGGGCGGCCGGTTCGTGATCGAGCTGTGGGTGCCGGAGCTGCGCAAGCTCCCACCGGGCCAGAAGGCGACGGTCTGGTCGTCCGAGCCGGGGTACCTCGGCCTGGACACCTACGACGTGCTGCGCCAGCAGGTCGTGTCGCACCACTTCCGGTTCGACGAGAGCACGCACGCCCGGCTGTTCCGGTCGCCGCACCGCTACATCTGGCCGGCGGAGCTGGACCTCATGGGTCAGCTGGCCGGGTTCGAGCTGGAGAGCCGGCACGCGGACTGGTCCGGCGCCGAGTTCACCGCCGACTCGCGGTCGCACGTGTCCGTCTACCGCCTGCCAGCCCCGAACTGACGTGGCCGGTCAGGCCGAGTGGGAGCCGCGGCCGGACTGGTAGGGGCGACCGCGCAGGCCACCCGAGCGGCGGTAGGAGACCGAGCCGCCGTTGGCCGCCGCCGGCAGGTCCGCCGGGCGGTCCAGGCCCATCGCGGCACGGCGTACCACCTCGCGCTGGGCCGCCAGGCGGCGCTGCGCCTCGCGGCGGGCCGCCGCCCGGCGGGCCTGCTCCCGCCGCACCTCGGCCTGCCGGGCGGCCAGCCACGCCGCCTCGCGGGCCTGCGCCCGCCGCCGCTGGCGATCGGCCAGCGCCAGCCGCCGCAGGTGTACGACGTACGCGACCAGCAGCGCGGCGCTGACCCCGAAACTGATCCAGAAGCCGGGGCTGACCACGATCACGCCGATGAGCTCGACGAAGTTCAGCAGCAGCAGCGCGGCGAGCACCCGGCGGCGCCGGTAGACGGCGGGGGTGTGCTGTCGGCGGGGCGGCGGCCGGCGGCGGCCCTTGCGGGGGGCCGGCGGCACGGCGCGCAGCCGCTTCGACCGGCGCGTGGCGGGGGGCGCGGAGACCGGCGCGGAGAGCCCACCCGTGTTCGCGTCCTCACTGAGGGTGATGACGAGGCTGCGGGGCGGGTGCACCGGACGGTGCCCCGGCACAGTACGGCGCCGCCGGCGGCGCTGGAGCACCCGCGCCGTCGACTGCGCCCGCTCCGCCACCAGCCGCTCGGTGGCGTCGTACCGGCGAACCAGCGCCGGGGCGAGGGCGAGCAGACCGGCGGCGGCGAGGACGGCGAGGAGCACCGAGGTCGGCACCCTCACCCCTCCCGTCACCGAATTCGGAGCAACCGCCGTCCGGCCGCAGGATCTTCCACCGATGGTGGTCGGGTGCGCGGATCGTACGGATGGAGCAGCGCTTGCCACAGCTTGCAGTTACTTGAGGTTACGGGCCGTGGACGCGGATGCTGACACGCCGCGCCGATCCCGTGCGTGGGACGGCTCACCCCGTGGTGGCGCGCAGCCGATGCCAGCGGGCCAGCAGCCCACCCTCGGCGGCGACCTCCTCGCTGGTCATCGCGTATCCGATATGGTCCCGCCACGCACCGTCGATGTGCATGTAGCGCACGTGGTACGACTCCTCGCGGAAGCCCAGCTTCTCCACCACCCGCCGGGACGGCCGGTTCTCGGGGCGGATGTTCACCTCGACCCGGTGCAGCCCGCCCACGCCGAACGCGTGGTCGACCGCGAGCGCCAGCGCGGTGGGGATGACGCCGCGACCGGCCACCCGGAAGTCCACCCAGTAGCCCACGTACGCCGAGCAGAACGCCCGCCGCACGATGCTGCCCACGTTGAGGTGGCCGACCAGCCGCTCCCGGCCGTCCTCGCGCAGGCAGACGGCGAACGGCATCCCCTCGCCGGTGCGCGCCGACCGGCGCTGGTCGCGGTACACCCAGCGGAACGCGGCCGGCGAGTTCAGCTCGTGCCAGCTACCCGGCAGGGACGACTCCCACGGCGCGAGCCACTCCCGGTTGGCGCGGCGCACCTCGGACCAGGCGGCGGCGTCCGAACGCCGGTAGGGCCGCAGCAGCACCGGCCCGTCGGCCAGCACCGCCGGCCACCCCGGCGCCCGCCCGACCCCGAACAGACTCACGGAACAGACCTTCCGCTCACGACCGACGAAACCGAAGCGCTCACCGAGCTGACCTTCCGCTCGCGACTGCGGGGCTCGCAAGCTCACTCCTCGCGCTCACCGGCGCCGGTCCAGCAGGAGGACATCCACCGTGGACCCGGCCGCCGCGGTGGTCACCCGCTCGCCGAGCACCATCAGCCCGTTCGCCTCGGCCAGCCCCGAGAGGGTGTACGGGCCACCGTTGAGCGGCTGCACCGTGTAGCCGCCGCCGCGCCGCTCGGCGACGTGCGCGGGGCGGAACTCGCGCAGCCCCACCGGCGACGAGATCGTCTCCAGCAGGTGCGCGCGGACGCTGGGCCGGAACACCGGTTCCGCCCCGGCCAGCAGGTTGATCGCCGGGCGGGCCAGCACCTCGAAGCCGATCAGGGCGGAGCCCGTGTCGCCGGGCAGGCAGACCACCGGCACCTCCTCGGCGCCGACCGTGCCGAAACCGAGCGAGGTGCCGGGGTAGAGCGCGACCTCGGTGAAGGTGACCGGGCCGGCCCGGCTGCCCTCCCGCCGGGAGAGGATCCGCCGCACCATGTCGCCCGGCCCGGTGCCGGTCCCACCGGTGGTGATGATCAGGTCGGCGCGCAACGTCTGGTCCTCCAGCAGCCCGCGCAGCCCCTCCGGATCGTCGTCGCAGATGCCCACCCGGTACGCCAGGGCGCCCACCTCGGCCGCGGCGGCGGTCAGCGCGTGCGAGTTGGCGTCGACCGTCTGCCCGGGCTGGCTGCCCCGGCCCACGTCGACCAGCTCGTCGCCGGTGGCCACGATCACCACGCGGGGGCTGGGCCGGACCACGACGTGCCCGATGCCGGTGGCGGCGAAGACCGCCACCAGCGCCGGCGACACGTAGGTGCCGGCCCGGGCCAGCAGGGTGCCGGCGGGCAGTTCCTCGCCGGCCCGGCGCACCCCGTACCCCCGTTTGGGCACGCGGAAGATCTCCACGGCGGCCATGCCCTGGTCGGTCCACTCCACCGGGACGACCACGTCCGCGGCGAGCGGCAGCGGCGCCCCGGCGGCGACGGAGAAGCAGGCGCCCGGGGTGAGCCGGACCGGCCGCCAGCTCGCCGCGCCGAGGTCGCCGACGACGTTGAGCCGGACGTTGCGCCCGCCCGGCCCGCCGGACTGGCTCGGAACGTAGCCCACGCCCCGGCCGCCTCCGGAGATGTCCTCCCAGCGGGCCGCGTACCCGTCCACGGCCGACTGGTCGAAGGCCGGGAAGGAGTGCGGCGCGACGACGTCCTCGGCGAGGACGTTGCCGTGCGCCTGGGTGAGGTCGAGGTCGAGCGGAGGCAGCGCGCGTAACCTGCGCAGCACGCTGCCCAGGTAGTCGGCGAGCGGCGTCAACTCGTTCGCGGCCGCCTCGGCGTCGGCCGACGCTGTCATGTACCAGTCACGCCCGACGCGTCGGAGTTGACGAACTCGGCCAGCCACTTGCGGAACTCGGCGCCGAGGTCGTCGCGCTCGGCGGCGATCTGCACCACGGTCTGGAGGTAGCCCAGCGGCATGCCGGTGTCGTAGCGGGTGCCCCGGTAGACGATCGCGTGCACCGGGGTGCCCTCGCTGCGCAGCAGCTCCATGGCGTCGGTCAGCTGGATCTCCCCGCCGCTGCCCGGCTCCGTCCGCCGGATCGCGTCGAAGATGCTGCTCGGCAGCACGTAGCGGCCCAGCACCGCGAGGTTGCTGGGCGCGTCCTCCGGCTTGGGCTTCTCCACCATGCCGGTGACCCGGACGACCTCGCCGATGTCGGTCAGCTCCGCCTCCGCCGGCTCCACCGAGGCGATGCCGTAGCGCTTCGTCTCGGCCGGGTCGACCTCGAAGAAGGCCAGCACCACGCCGCCGGTGCGCGCCTGGAGCTCCAGCATGGCGGGCAGCAGCGGCTCGGCCGGCTTGACGAACTCGTCGCCCAGCAGCACCGCGAAGGGCTGGTCGCCGACGTGCGACTGCGCGTAGCCGACGGCGTGGCCCAGGCCGAGCTGCTCGGGCTGCCGGCAGGTGTAGATCTCGGCCAGCTCGCTGGGGCCGCGCACGGCGGCGAGCCGCTCGTCGTCGCCCTTCGCCTCCAGCCGCGCCTCCAGGTCGGGGCGGCGGTCGAAGTGGTCCACCATCGACGTCTTGCCCCGCCCGGTGATCAGCAGGACGTCGCCGATGCCGGCCTGGGTGGCCTCCTCGACGATGTACTGGAGCACCGGCCGGTCGACCACCGGGAGCAGCTCCTTGGGCACCGCCTTCGTGGCCGGCAGGAACCGGGTGGCCAGACCGGCGGCCGGGATGACGGCCTTGACCGCGCGGGAGCGACCGGTTGCGGCGGTCGCCGATGAGGGGTTCGCTGAGTGCTCCGACATGTCGCGAGACTATCGGCCACGGCTCTGTCGTGGAGGGTGAGGACCGGAAGACGCGCCGCCGCAGGGACCCGGCCGCACCGGGCCGGGCGCGGCCGGCGCGCTCCCCGGGGCGGCGTCGGCCGGATCGGCCGGTTCGGGGCGGGCCCGCACCGGCTGGCGGGGAGCGCCGGCGCGCGGCAGGCCGTCCTCGGGGGTGGCCGCCGTGGCCGGTACGGGGATCTCCCGCGCCGCCGGTCCGGCCCGCTCCTCGGCGATGCGCCAGGTGTCCCGGCCGGCCGCCTTGGCGGCGTAGAGGGCGTCGTCGGCGGCGTCCAGCACCTGCTGGCCGGTGCTGCCGTGGTCGGGGTGCACGGCGATGCCGACGGAGACGGTGACGCCGATGGCCACGGCCGCCCCGCCGTGCCCGTCGGCGGCGATCGGGGCGTCCCGGATCGCCGCGCCGAGCCGCTCCGCGACGATCGCCGCGCCCCGGGCGTCGGTCTCCGGCAGCAGCAGCACGAACTCCTCGCCGCCCTGCCGGAAGGCGAGGTCGACCTCGCGGATCTCGCCGCGCACCCGGCGGGCGAACTCGGCGAGCACGGCGTCCCCGGCCGCGTGCCCGTACGTGTCGTTGACGTTCTTGAACCGGTCCAGGTCGAGGGCGAGGACGCTGAGCATCCGGCCGAACCGGCTCGCCCGCTCGACCTCCCGGCGGATCGACTCCTTCAGGTAGCGGTAGTTCCACAGCCCGGTGAGCGGGTCGGTCAGCGAGAGCCGCTGCGCCTCCTCGTGCATCCGGACGTTGTCCACCGCCACCGCGGCGTGGCCGGCGAAGGTGCGCAGGGTGACGAGGTCGTCGTCGTCGAACTCGTCCGCGCCGAGCCGGTCGTAGAGGGCCAGCACACCGCGCGCCCCGGCCGGGGCGGCCGGCTCCGCCCCGGGGCGCGGGGCGGGCCCGTCGCGGGCGGTGCCGTCGGGCGGGCCCGTCGTGCCGGGGGCCGCGAACGGCACCGCGATGTACGTCCGGCAGTGCGGCTCCCCCGGCGGCGCGACGGAGGGCTCCACCCGCCCCCGGCGCGGCTCCCCGGTCGCCGCGACGGCGCCCACCACACCGCTGCCCAACGGCACCCGCAACGGCCCCGAGGGTTCGTCCGCCGGGTCGGGCTCGTCCAGCCCCTCGGTGCACTGCGCGACGAGCACCCCGCCGTCGTCGACCAGCAGCACCGCCCCGGCCCGGGCGCCGGTCGCCGCGATCGCGCTGTGCAGGATCACCCGCAGGATGCGTTGCAGGTCGTGCGTGCTGGCCAGGGTGTCCCCCAGCACCGCGAGGTGCCCGCGCAGCTGGTCGCGGCTGCTGGTCAGCGCCGCCACGTAGGTGCCCGTCTCGCGGGTCATCCGGTTGAACGCGCCGGCCAGCCGGCCGATCTCGTCCCGGCTGCGCACCGGCACCCGGGCGGTCAGGTCGCCACGCGCCACCCGGTCCACCGCGCCCGCCAACTCGACCAGCGGGCGGGTCGTCACCCGGGCCAGCCGCCAGGCGGCCACCACGGCCAGCAGGGTCGCCACCAGCACCGCCGAGCCCAGTGCGACGTACAGGCCGCGTGGTCGTTCGCTGGGGACCGAGAGCACCAGCGGCAGGGGCTGCCCGGAGGACGGGCCGACCAGGCGGACGTACCGGCCGTCGGGGGTCTCGGCGACGCGCTCGCCGTGCAGCGTGTCAGCGGCGGCGAGCACGGCGTCGCGTACGCCGGTCGACTCGGTGCTGTGGGCGAGCCGGACGGGCGCCGCGGCGTCGTCGATCAGGGTGACCGCCACCCCCGTCACGGCCGCGAGGCGCGCCACGAAGGCCGAGTCGACCGGCTGCGCGGCGGTGACCGTGCCGAGCGGCCCGCCGGCCCGGTCGCGCAGGTCGGCCCGGGCCGCGAGCGCCCGCACCGGCCCGGCGGCCGGCGGGTCGGCGCAGTCCCGCCAGGGCTCCGCGGGGCCGCCGGGGCTGGCGTAGGTGATCCGGCCGGTGACGTCGGCGACCCGCACGGCGGCGGCCAGGCCACGGCGGACCACCTGGCTCGCGGCGGCCGGCCGGTCGCCGGCCAGGGCGACCGCGTCGGCGGCGGCCCGCAACTGCTGGCAGAGGGCGTCGACGGAGGTGCGCACGGTCGCGGCGGCCACCGCGAGGCGCTCGGTGGAGCGGCTCGAGTCGACCGCCGCCACGGTCGCCCCGACGAACATCACCCCGAGCACCACCGGGCCGAGCGCCACCGCCAGGAAGGCTGTGGTCAACCGCCCGCGTAGCGTCACTCGGTCCCCCCGGAAGTTCCGCCGCCGTTGCTTGCGATGCTGACACAGAGCCACCAGGCGACAAACGTTGCGTCAGGAGTGTTGCGTGCCCGATTTTTCTGATGGAGCGCAAGAGGCGAAGCGGGATGTGCGCGCCGCCGTGCTCGCCCGCCGCCGGGCGCTGAGCGCGCCGCGGCGGGCCGACGCCGCCGGGCGCGTGCAGGCCGAGCTGGTGGCTCTCGTACGCCGGCTGCGCCCGCTGCGGATGACGGCGTACGTGCCGGTCGGCTCCGAGCCGGGCGGGCCCGACCTGCCGGCGGTGCTGCACGCGGCGCTGCCGCCGGGCGGGGAGCTGCTGCTGCCGGTGCTCCGCGACGACCTCGACCTGGACTGGGCGGTCTGGAGCGGGTCGGCCGGGCTGGTGGCCGCCGGGCGGGGCATGCGCGAGCCGGCCGGGCCACGGCTGGGCCGGGCGGCGGTCGCCGGGGCGCAACTGGTGGTGCTGCCCGCGCTGGCGGTGGACCGCCGGGGGCTGCGGCTGGGCCGGGGCGGCGGCTCGTACGACCGGGCGTTGGCCCGGGTGCCGGCGTCCGCCCTGACCGTGGTCCCGTTGCACGACGGCGAGCTGGTGGAGGCGCTTCCCGCCGAGCCGCACGACCGCCCGGTACGCGCGGTCGTCACGCCCGCCGACGGCCTGCGTACGCTGGACGCCGCCCCGGGTGTCACGGACCACACTTCCGCTGGACGAATCCGGGGGCGATGACGCACCATTGGCACTCGAATACGTCGAGTGCCAACCGACCGTGCCAGATCCGGAGGAGAACGTGCCCACGTACCAGTACGCCTGCACCGCGTGCGGCCACCAGCTCGAGGCGGTGCAGTCCTTCTCCGACGCACCGCTGACCGAGTGCCCGGCGTGTGAGGGACGGCTGCGGAAGGTCTTCAACTCCGTCGGCGTCGTGTTCAAGGGATCGGGCTTCTACCGCACGGACTCGCGCTCGTCCGGCTCGGACAGCGCGAAGGGCGGCGCCGCCGCCAAGCCGGCGAAGTCCGACTCGTCCTCCGGCGGTGACTCCGGCTCGTCCGGCGGGTCCTCGTCGTCGGGCTCGTCCACCGGTTCCTCGTCGTCGGGATCGTCCTCGTCGTCGGGCTCGGGCGGCTCCACCGGCGGCGGAGGCAAGACCCCGGCCGCCAGCAGCGCCAGCTCCTCCTGACCCACGCCGCCCCGGCCCGGGGGCCGGCCCCCGAATCCGGGCCGGTCCCCGGGCCGGCCGCGCTCGTCCACAGCTCGGCGGTGACCCGCTCAGTCCCAGTGCGGGGGGCGCTCCGCGAGCAGCCAGTCGTCGTTGCCGCCCGAGCGCTCGCCCCAGCCCCGGTCGGTGTCGTCGGTGGTCTGCTCGGGCAGCACCACGAAGTCGTCGCTGAGGTCGACGGCGCGGTCGTCGTCGCCGCGTACCGCCGGCATGCCCGGATCCTCGGTGATGCTCACGAGCGGCAAGACTAGCGCAGCCACCACCGGCGGGAGCGACGACGAACCGCCGGGCCGCCGCGTCCGGCCGGCCGCCAGGCCGGGGCGTTGGTAGCGTCGGACGGCGTGACGACCCCCACCTCCGGCGGCATCCCGGACGAGTACTGGCGACGGCCCGACGCCTCGCCCGAGCGGCCCACGGGCGCGCCGCCGAGGCCGGCCACGCCACCCCCGGCGCGTGGGAGCGGCTACGCGGGCCCGCCCGCGACCACCCCGCCACCGGCCGGGTGGCGCCCACCGGTGCACCTGCGACCACCACCGCCCCGGCGGCTGCCGGCGCAGGACATGGCGGGACTCGACGCGGCGGAGCAGCGGGCGCAACGACTCACGTACGGCGTGGGCGCGGTCGCCGGCGTGGTGCTGGCGGTCCTCGTCTGCGTGCTCTGCTCCCGGCTCGTGTTCTGACCTCGGCCCGGTCGCGGCCCGCGCCGCCCGTCGGCCCGCCGCGGCGGCGGGACGTCAGAGGGTGTTGCCCCAGACGGTCTCGGCCCCGGAGTGCCCGGTCAGGTAGACGTAGACGAGGCTGACGACGCCGAGCGCCACCACCACGACCGACAGCACCGGGGTCACCCAGGACGGCAGCTTCGGCACCCGCCGGTGCCCGCTCGTCACGAACAGCAGCAGCAGCGACGCCACGGCCAGCGGCAGCACCCAGCGGAACAGGATGTCGCCGTAGCGGGAGTGCGTGAAGATCTGCTCCACGATCGGGCCCTGCATGCCCCGGGCGAGGAACGCGTCGGTCAGCTCCTCCCCCGACTCGACGGCGACGAAGGCCGACACGGGCGCCACCACGGCGAGGATCGCCACCGCCCAGTCCAGCCGCGCCCGGAACCGGGGCAACGCCACGTACGCGGCGGAGAGCAGGGCCAGCAGCGGCACGAGCACGACGACCGCGTGCACCACCAGCACGTGGGCCGGCAGACCCAGGATCTCCTTGAACATCCACACCTCCGGCGGTACGCGGTAGCGGGGCCAGCGTACGGTGCGCCGGTCGACCCGCCCAGTCAGTCTCGATCGGGAACACGCGCCCGGAGCCGGTCCGGTTCACCGTTCCCGGCAAGGAGCCCGCCGACGCGGCGGCCGGCTCGGGGCGACCCGGGTTGTGCCCGGCGCCACCCTGCGCCGGAGGCCGGTTGTCGGTTCCCGACCCGCGTGCTGTCATTGGCACATGCCCGGTGGCGAGGAACTGCTCCGGTCGAGGGGCCTACGGGTCACCCGGCCGCGTCTCGCCGTGCTCGACGTGCTGGCCGCCGGCGGCCACCTCGAGGTCGACGAGATCACCCGCCAGGTGCGCCAGCGCATCGACTCGGTCTCCACCCAGGCGGTCTACGACGTGCTGGGCGCGCTGTCGCGCGCCGGGCTGTCCCGCCGCATCGAGCCCGCTGGCAGCCCCGCCCGCTACGAGGCCCGTGCCGGCGACAACCACCACCACGTCGTCTGCCGGGGCTGCGGCGAGATCGCCGACATCGACTGCGCGGTCGGCAGCGCGCCCTGCCTGGACCCGGTCATCGCCCACGGCTTCGAGGTCGACGAGGCGGAAGTGACGTTCTGGGGCCTCTGTCCCACCTGCCAGGCCCGCCGCTCCGCCGACGACTGACGGCCGAGCGCTCTCCACGCGACGCGCGGCGGCGGGGCGTGGCACCCTTGGTCGGTGGACTCCGATGACCTCGGCCTCTTCGGTCCGGGTTCGGTCACGTGGAAGGTGCACGAGGAGCCGATCCTGATCGTCGCCGGCCTGCGTTCGCTCTATCTCCAGTCGTTGCATCCCCGGGCCATGGCCGGGGTCGCCCAGAACAGCGACTACCGCTCCGACGCCTGGGGCCGCCTGGTGCGTACCGCCACCTACGTGGGCACCACCATCTACGGCACCACCGCCGAGGCGGAGGCCGCGGGGCTCCGGGTACGCCGCCGGCACGCCCGCCTGCGGGCCACCGACCTGTTCACCGGGGAGGAGTTCCGGATCGACGATCCCGAGCTGCTGCGCTGGGTGCACGTCACCGAGGTCGAATCGTTCCTCGACACGGCCCGCCGGGCCGGGCTGCCGCTGACCGCCGACGAGATCGACGGCTACTACACCGAGCAGCGGCGCTCCGCCGCCCTGGTCGGCCTGGATCCGGCGACGGTGCCGGGCACCGCCGCCGAGGTGGCCGACTACTACCGGCGGATCCGTCCGGAGCTGCGGATGACCCGAGAGGCGGCCGAGACGGCGTTCTTCCTCACCGCGCCGCCGATCCCGTGGAAGCTCAGTCTGCCCGCCCGGATCGGGCTCAACCTCGGGCCGCCCCGCTGGGCGTACTTCGGCATCGCCGGCACGGCGCTCGCGCTGCTGCCGGCCTGGGCCCGGCGGATGTACGGCGGGCTGGGCCTGCCGACGACCGCGCTCTCCGCCGACCTGAGCGTCCGGGCGCTGCGGCTGACCCTCGCCACGTTGCCCCGCCGGTGGCGGGAGGGGCCGTTGCAGCAGGCCGCCAAGGAACGCGCCGCCCGGCTCGCCGGCACGCCGGCCTGACCCCACGGCCGAACCGCCCTGCCCGGTGGGCGTCCTGTGCCGGGTCGGCACCTTGTCACGGGCAGGGTGACCGTGCCTGCGGGGGCGGTCAGTCCTTGCCGGACGCCGGGTCGGTCGCGGGCGCGACCACCGGGTCGGCGGCGCGCTCGACGGCCGCCCACGGCTCCTTGCCCGGCGCCTGCGCCCCCACGGGGCAGGTGCGCCGGTAGTCGCACCAGCCGCAGCGGGGGCCCGGCGTGGTCGGGAACGCCTCGTCGGGGTCCTCCCCGTCGGCGACCGCCCGCTCGGCGGCCATGATGTCGCGGGCGGTCTCCTCCGCCCGGGTGAGCTGCCGGGCCAGCGACTCCACGGTGTGCTCGTGCGCGGCCACCGTGCCGGTGGGCAGGTGGTGCAGCTCCACCCGGCGGCACGGCCGGCGGAACACCCGCTCGGCGGCGTACGCGTAGAGCGCCAGCGCCTGCGAGCCGCGCGCGTCGTCGGCGTCCAGCCCCGTGCGGCCCGTCTTGTAGTCGACGATCACCAGCTCCTGGCCGTCGGGCCCGGGGCGGGAGTCGATCCGGTCGGCCCGGCCGTTGAAGGCGAGCACCGCGGTCTTGACCGCCACCACCCGCTCCACGCCGAGGGGGTCGGCCCCGGGCTCCAGGGTCTCGACGTAGGACTCCAGCCAGCCCAGGGCCCGCCGGTAGGCAGCCCGCTCCTGCTCGTCGTCACGGTAGCCCTCACGCACCCAGGTGCCCTTGAGTAACGCGGCGAGCGCCTCCGGCCGACGCCGCTCGGGGCTCAGGGCATACCAGTTCTTGAGGGCGTTGTGCACGCTCGCGCCGAGGGAGTTGTGCGCCCACGGCGGGCCCTTCTGCGGGGCCGGACGGTCGACGTAGGAGTAGCGGTAGCGGCGGGGGCAGTCGGCGTAGGCGCCGAGCTTGCTCGGGGTGCAGACGAAGAGCCGCTCCGGCATGCCCTCGAAGCCGAGCTGCTCGGGCTGCTCGCCGCGCGGCCGGGGCGCCCGGCCGCCGCTGGTGGAGGACCGTCCGGCTGAAGAGGCTCGTCGCACACCGCGATCCTGCCATCCACCCCCGACAGAACCGGCCGCCGGTCAGGTCATGTTGGCGTACTGGGTCACGAACGCGGCCACCGCGTCCGCGATGAGCTGCACCGCGATCGCGGCCAGCAGCAGGCCGGCGATCCGGGTCAGCACCTCGATCCCGCCGGGTCGCAGGATCTTGACGATCCCGCCGGAGAACCGCAGCACGATCCAGACGGTGACCATCACGGCCACGATCGCGGCGGCGATGGCCGTGACGTCCGCCCCGCCGTCGGCCTGCTGGACGAAGAGCATGGTGGCCACGATGGCGCCGGGGCCGGCCAGCAGCGGCGTACCCAGCGGCACCAGGGCGATGTTCGAGGTGGCCTGCTGGCTCGGGTCGTCGGCCTTGCCGGTGAGCAGCTCCAACGCCACCAGGATGAGCAGCAGCCCGCCGGCCGCCTGCAACGCCGGCAGGTCCACGTGCAGGTAGTCGAGCAGCGTCTGCCCCGCCACCGCGAAGATCACGATCACGCCCAGCGCCAGGGCGACGGCCTGCCAGGCGGCGCGGTTACGGTCCCGCGCCGTCAGCGGACCGGTCAACGCCAGGAAGATGGGCATCATGCCCGGCGGGTCGACGATCACCAGCAGGGTCACGAAGACCTCGCCGAACAGCTTGGCATCCACGTGATCAACGTAGCCGCGCCGCCGGAGGCGGAAACGCGGATCAGCCGGAAGCGACCTCGGTCACTCCGCTCGCCTCGCCGACGATCCGCTCGTACGCCCCGGGGTCGGTGGTGAACGCGCCGAGCCGGACGGTCTTGTGGGTGCCGTGGAAGTCCGACGAGCCGGTCACCAGCAGGCCCAGCTCGCCGGCCAGGGCCCGCACGTGCGCCCGCTCGGCCGGGGAGTGGTCCTCGTGGTCGACCTCCAGCCCCGCCAGCCCGATCGCGGCCAGGTCGGCGATCAGCTCGTCGGGCGCGATCCGCCCCCGCCGGGTGGCCCGGGGGTGGGCGAAGACCGGCACACCGCCCGCCGCGCGGACGAGCCGGACCGCGCGGAAGACGTCGATGTCCTCCTTGGGCAGCCGGTAGCGCTCGCCCAGCCAGTCCGGCCCGAACGCCTCCGTGGTGGTGGCCACCAGGCTGGCCCGGATCAGCGCCTGCGCGATGTGCGGCCGGCCCACGGTCCCGCCGCCCGCGCCGGTCAGGATCTCCGGCCAGCTCACGTCGATCCCGTCGGCCCGCAGCAGCGCCACGATCCGCTCGCCCCGCTCCTCGCGGGCGGCCCGCACCCGGGCCAGTTCCGCGACGAGTTCCGGGGCGTCCGGATCGAAGAGGTACGCCAGCAGGTGCAGCGGCAGCGCGGGCTCCTCGCCGTACCACCGACAGGAGAGCTCCGCGCCCCGGACCAGGCTGAGCCCGGCCGGCAGCGCCGCCAGGGCCGGCGCCCAGCCGGCCGTGGTGTCGTGGTCGGTGATCGCCACGACGTCCAGCCCCGACTCCGCCGCCGCCCGCACCAGCTCGGCCGGGCTGAGCGTGCCGTCGCTGGCGGTGGAGTGGGTGTGCAGGTCGATCCGCGGTGCCGCGCTCATCGGCCCGACGCTACCGGCCGGCGGCCCGCCCCGGGCGCGCGGGCGCGGTCAGGAACGGTGGTCGCCGCCCACCGGCACCGCGCGTTCGCCGGAGGGCAGGCCGGTCACGGGCACGGACACGGCCACCTCGCCGTCGAGCACGCGGCTCACCTCGACGCGCACCAGGGCGCCGTCCTCGGTCGGGTAGTGGGCCGTCCCCTGCGGCGTCCACGCCACCGGCCCGGCCACGGGCGGACCGGCCGGGCGGGTCGCCGGTGCGGCGGCGAGCCGGTCCAGGTCGACCAGCAACGCGCGGTCCTGCCGGCCCGCCTTTCCGTTGACCAGGAGCCACTGCCCGTCGGCGGACACCCCGCCGGCTCCGTCGCCGGTCAGCGTCGGCCCGCATCCGGTCCGTACCGGTGCGAGGTCCCGGGCCGGGTCGAGCAGGGCGACACAGGGCCGGCGGGGGGTGCCGGCGGACACCAGCGCGACCGCCAGCCCGTCGGGGCGGGTGCCGTAGACGTGCATGGCGGCGTCGCCCGCGCCGCGCGGCGGACCCGTCGCCGGGCGCCACAGGGCGTGACCGGGCCGGTCGGGAGCGAGGCGGACCAGGACCGTGTCCCCGGCGAAGGCGACCGGTACCGCGTCGGGCGACGCCGGGGTGCGGGCGGCGGCGACGACCTGGGTGCCGACGATGCCCGCGACGACCAGATCCGTCCCCTCCCGCCAGGCGACCTGCCGCCCGTCGGGGCTGAGGACGATGTCCCGGGCCCCGGCCAGGAGCAGGTGTGCCTTGCCGTTCGACAGCACGATCCACAGCGACCGGCCGGCCGCCGTCGGCGCGCCCACCACCGCCCAGCCGGCCCGGTCGGGGAGCCGCTGGGCACGCTCGGCGGCCGTGCCCACCTCGGGCAGGGCGAGCCGCTGCCCGCCGGCGGTGACCAGCACGTCGTTGAGGATGAGGTCCACCTCGCCCCGCGCCAGGTCGGCCTGCGGGGCGGCCGACAGCTGCGGGGTCGGGTCCGGCAACGGCGAGGCGTACGGGTCACCGAGCACCACGGTGGGGTGGGTGGGTCGCCCGGGCTGCTGCCCGAGCTGGGCCATTCCGGCGCTGACCGTCACGGTGGCCACCGCGGCGAGGGCGATCCCGGTCAACGTCCGCCGGCGCCGGGACCGGTCGGCCCGCCGGATCGCCAGTCCCGCCGGATCGGCGACGAGCGGGCGCGTGACGGACACCCGGCGGGCGAACGTCTCCCGGAGCGCCTGCGCCAGCTCGTCCTCGGTCACGGCGAATGGACGCGTCGGGTCTTCGGTCCGGTTGTCACCACGACCGACGGAACGGCTCACCGGTGCTCTCCGGAGCCGGCCGGTACGGCCGGAAGGGCGGCCTGCCGGCCACGCTGCTCGTCACGGGCGGTACGCGACACCGCCCCGGCCCCGGCCCGCGCCCCCGAGGCGACGGGCACCGGATCGCCCGCCGACTCGTCGGTCAGTTCGGCGGGCAAGGTGGCACGCCCGGCGTCCGCCGCCGGAGCAACGGTGGCCGTCTGCGCCGGAAGTTCGGTCGCGGCGCCGCCCGGGGCGGCGGAGACGCCTCCCGACCGGCCGGAGGCGGCGGCGGAGGTGACGCCTGCCGACCGGCCCGGGGCGGTGCCGCCTCCCGGCCGGCCCTGGGCCATGGCGCCTGCCGACCGGCCGGGGGCGGCAGTGGTGGTGCCGCCCGGACCGCCCGCCGTGGCCGGCGCGACGAGCGGCGACGGGGCGTTCGTCGCCGCGACCACGGCCGCCGCGTCCTCGCCCACCACCATCGTCGGCGCCCCGTAGGCCGTCGACGGGCGGATCGGCGCGCCGCCGCGGACCGGAGCAGGACGGTCGGTGCCGCCCTGCGCGGGAGTGGGACGATCGGCGCCACCCTGAGCGGGAGCGGGAGCGGGAGCGGGAGTGGGACGGTCGGCGCCGCCGCGGGCGGGGGTGGGGCGGTCGGCGCCGCCGGCCCGGGGCAGGGCCGGGGTCGGGTCGGCCCCGGCCGGCAGGTCGAGGACAGCCTCGGCGCCCATGCGACGACGCAGGGTGCCCAGGGCGCGCGACGTCTGGCTCTTGACCGTGCCGGGCGAGATGCCGAGCAGCGCGGCGGTCTGCGCCTCGGACATGTCCTCGTAGAACCGCAGCACGAGCACCGCCCGCTGCCGGCTGGGCAGCGCGCTCAGGTGGCGCCAGAGCAGGTCCCGGTCGAGCTGCTGCTCGATCTCGTCGATCCCGGCCCGCTCCGGCAGCACGTCGGTGGGGCGTTCACCGTGCCAGCGCCGCCGCCACCAACTGGTCGAAGTATTGATCATGACACGGCGGGCGTACGGCTCGATCGCCTCGATCCCGCCGAGCCGCTTCCAGGCCAGGTACGTCTTGGTCAACGCGGTCTGCAACAGATCCTCGGCGGTGGCCCAGTCCCCGCTGAGCAGGTAGGCGGTGCGCAGCAGGGCGCCAGAGCGGGCCGCGACGAAGTCGCGGAACTCCTCCTCCAGGGGATCCCTGCTCACCACCAGCCACCTCCGCACCCCGTTGTCCTGGCAGGTTGCCATGCCCGGGGTGGTCGGGTCGACGGCGAACGGTGCGCACTTCCTCCGATGTTCGGACGAAAAGTTTCACGCCCCGTCGTCGGCCTTGGCCTCGTCGGCCTCCTTGCCCAGCCGCGCCTCGACCGCCTGCGGCTCGTACATCTCCTCGACGACACGCAGGTAGAGCTCGTTGGGGTTGGGCAGGTTCTTGATCTCACGCAGCGCCTGCTCCTGGCCGGCGGACTCAAGCACGAAGGTGCCGTAGTTGAGCGCCCGGCCGGTCGGGCTCTGCTCGTACTTCATGTCGGTGACCCGGACCAGCGGCATCATCGCGACCCGCCGGGTGATGATGCCGTTGACCACCATCACCCGCTTGTTCGTCAGGATGAAGCGGTCGTACCACCAGTCGGCGACCTTCCAGGCCACCCACCCCATCACGGCGAACCAGAGCAGCACCGCGATCGTGGTGAGCGCGCCCACGTCCTGCCCGGCGAGGAAGCCGGAGAGGTAGCCCAGCACGAAGGTCGCGGCGATGCCGACCAGTAGCGGGGTGGAGAGGTGGATCCAGTGCCGCTTCCACTCGCCCCGGTAGCGCTCGGTCGGGAAGAGGTAGCGCGCCACCAGCGAGCTGGGCTCGTCCTCCAACGGCAGCACCCGGCGGGGCGCCATGCCGGCGGCGTCGGCCCGCAGACCGGCCAGCTCGTCCTCGGAGATCTGCGGTGGCTGGTAGCCGGCCTCCGGGTCACGGACCCAGGACCGACCGGACCGACCTTCCCCGGCGTACGCCGGGCCGTCGCCGAAGCCGGCGTCGTCCGAGAGGGAGGGACCGTCGGAGAGACCCGGACCGGTGCCGTAGCCCGGCCCGTCGTCGGGGCCGATCCGAGGGATCGGCTCCGTGTCCCGCTCCCGGCGCTCCCGATCGGGATCGTCGGGATCGAAGGGTGGACCGGAGGGGTTTCCCATCGGCGGCTAGGCGACGAGGCTGGTGAAAAAGTCGCCGAATCCCTGGGCGATGTCCATGATCCCGCCGCCCAGTGACTTGAACACGTCCGCCGCAGAATTTGGCCGATATGCGACGAAGAAGATCAAGAATGCGATTCCGGCCCAGGTGAGGACCTTCTTGACCATGGCGGGCCATCCTCTCGCGCGGCGCCGGGTCCCATTACCGCAGCGGTACCCAGAGTATCAGTGTGGTGTCGTACAGTGAATATCTGCGTCCTTTCTCCGACATTCCGGGATGCCTGTCAAGCCCTGGGGCCCGTCAAGCCTTCCCGTGCAGATACGGAGACGGTGCGCCGTACACGAGCTCGGGCGGTGTCCACTCGGTCAGGTCGTGCAACACGACTTCTTCCGCGAGGAGGTGACCCGCACTCGCCGGCCAGGCTATCGCATGGAGCCACAATCCCCGAGCCTCGCCGGCGTACGCGCTTCGATCCGTCGGCGAGTTCACGAGCCACAGTGGAGTCGGATGGCCGGCCACCTTGATCCTGGCCTGCCCGACATGCTCCGGATGCCCCGGCCCGGGATCGGTCAACGCCTGCGCGAGTTCCGGGCCCGGATCCGGTCCGGCCAGACCCGCGAACCGGGTGCCCAGGCCGACGCCCGGCTCCTCGGCGACGAAGACCAGGTCCGCGGGGCCCCCGCCGAACGGCTCCGGGCCGGCGCAGGCGACCGCCGTGGCGTGCACCCCGGTGCGTTCGTCGCCGGCGTACGCCACACCGGTCATGGTCCAGCCCGTCGGCAGTGGCCACGGGCACCACAGCGGCGTCCTCGGCCGGGTCGGCGGGTCGGCGGCGGCGACGATCCGTTCCACCACGCTGGCCACGATCTCGGTCCCGATGTGCTCGGGCACGTGCAGCGGGGAAACCGGTCCGCAGTCCAGGCAGCGCGACTCGGTGTGCATCAGGTCCGGCGCCCGCACCGGTCCACCACATTTCGGGCAACTCACCGCGACACTCACCATCCCACCGTCACCCCCGCACGCCGCCCCGTCAAGCGGAGCGCCGGTTTCGGTGCCGCCGACTGCCTCCCGGGGCGGGTCGGCTCAGGTCCCCCGACGAGCCGGGGCCGGCGAGCGACGGCAGGCAGTCCGGGGAGCGACGGCAGACAGCCCGGGGAGCGACGGCGGTCAGCCCGGGGAGCGACGGGCGGCCCGGGGAGCGACGGCGGTCAGCCCGGCGGCGGCCCGGCGTGCGTACGGATCCAGGCGTGCATGGCGATGCCGCTGGCCACGCCGGCGTTGATCGACCGGGTGGAGCCGTACTGGGCGATCGAGAAGAGCTGGTTGCAGGCGGCACGCGCCGGATCCGACAGGCCCGGGCCCTCCTGCCCGAACAGCAGGACGCAGCGCCGGGGCAGGGTGGTGGTCTCCAGCGGCCGGGAGCCGGGCAGGTTGTCGATGCCGACGACCGGCAACTCCCGTCCGGCCGCCCACGCGACGAACTCCTCGATGGTCTCGTGATGCCGGACGTGCTGGTAGCGGTCGGTCACCATGGCGCCGCGCCGGTTCCACCGCCGGCGGCCGACGACGTGCACCTCGGCGGCGAGGAAGGCGTTGGCGTTGCGGACGACCGTGCCGATGTTGAAGTCGTGCTGCCAGTTCTCGATCGCGACGTGGAAGTCGTGCCGCCGCCGGTCCAGGTCGGCCACCACGGCCTCGCGCCGCCAGTAGCGGTACCGGTCGACGACGTTGCGCCGGTCGCCCTCGGCGAGCAGCTCGGGGTCGTACCGCGGGTCGTCCGGCGGGTCCCCGGGCCACGGTCCCACGCCGACGTCGAGCTGGTCTCCGGTCACGGTCACGCAGGTTACGGCCCACGGACCCCGCCCCGGGTCGCGACCCCGGCGCGGGCACGGGACCCGACCGGCGCGGAGGGCACCGACCGCGCGGGCGCCGAGTCAACCGGAGCGGACACCGGTCGACCGGGGCGAACGCCGGGCCAACGGGGTCGGACGCGGAGGTCGACCGGCGGACGCCGGGTCGACCGGAGCGGGGACGGAGCGACCGGGGCGGTTCAGCGCAGCCCCAACGCGCCGCCGAGCCGGTCGAGGAAGCGGCGGTCGGCGGGGGCCGGCGGCAGCCCCGGGGCCCCGGCCGTCGCCGCCCTGCACACCCGGGCCGCCACCGACTGCACCCATTGCCGGTACGCGGCCGAGTCGGCGGGATCTGCCCGCCGCCGCAGCACCCGGGTCGCGGCGCGGCAGGCGGCCAGCAGGTCCACCACGTCGGTGAGGCGCTCGACGGGATCGCCCGCCCCGTCGTGCCGGGCGTAGATGGCGGCGACCACCGCGCGTACGAGATCGCTGTCGAAAGCCCGGCCGGCCGCGACCGCGTCCAGGCCGGCGAGCCCGGCGGCGACTCCCGGATGGGGCCTTCCGGGGCCGGGCGCGGCGGCGGCCACGATCACGCGGCCGGGCAGGCTGGTCAGCAGGTCCCACTCGGCGGCGGAGTAGACGGCGGTGGTCAGCGGTGCGGCACGGCGGCCGGCAGAGGACGGCTCTCCGGCGACGGAGTGGCTCATGGGGACCTCCGGCGCCAGCATATGCCCCGGATCGGAAGAAGGGCCCCTACCACCCGGAACCCGGATGAGAAGGGGCCCGTCGGTCAGCGCGGCTCGGGGAAGCTGGGCCGTTCCGGGTCGACGCCCTCGGGCACCGCCGCCGTCGCGTACTCCTTCTTCGGGACCATCACCCGGCGGCGGAAGACGCACACCATCGTGCCGTCCTGGTTGTAGCCCCGGGTCTCCACGGAGACCACGCCCCGGTCGGGCTTGGAGGACGACTCGCGCTTGTCCAGCACGGTGGTCTCGCCGTAGATCGTGTCGCCGTGGAAGGTGGGCGCCACGTGCCGCAGGGACTCCACCTCGAGGTTCGCGATGGCCTTGCCGCTGACGTCGGGCACCGACATGCCCAGCAGCAGGGAGTAGATGTAGTTGCCGACCACCACGTTGCGCTTGAACTGGCTCGCCGTCTCGGCGTAGTGCGCGTCCATGTGCAGCGGGTGGTGGTTCATGGTGAGCAGGCAGAAGAGGTGGTCGTCGTACTCGGTGACCGTCTTGCCGGGCCAGTGCCGGTAGACCGCGCCGACCTCGAACTCCTCGTAGTAGCGGCCGAACTGCATCCTTGTCCCCTTCGACGGGCGGCGATGGAGTTCGGCACAGCATGCCTTATGGAGTGTTAAGGCGAGGCGCGGGGCGCGTGGCGTGCGGAAATGTCACACCGCCACAACCGGGGGGAGACGCAATGAGCGGCGGGGCCCTCCCCGGCACCCGCCGCCCACGCTCTGATGCGGAAGATTCTGCCGTACGGGAAGGCGAACCGAACAGAGACGGAGGTCACATTTACCTTTTCGTAACACTACTGTGCGTGCTCGGCCGACCGAACCTCGGCGATCTCCGCACGCCGGATTGCCGCTTGTCAACCGCCTGATTGCTCATTCGTTCCGGTCAATCGTGTCGATCTCCCTGGAAACGCTCCCATCACGACCGGTCACGCAAATGCGTCGTGCACTTGCGTACCGCAACGGCGAGCAGCAACCATCGTCATCGATGTGAACGTGACCTGCGCAACGCCGTGACGAGCACGTTTCGGCGGAAGCGGGCCGGGAATTCCACGAGGTACGCCCCGGTTCCACCAGACGTAGCTATTCCGCGCCGATCGGAGACTTTCATGGCAACCGTAGAGCTGACCACGGCAAACTTCGACGAGGTGACCGGCAGCGACGGCATCGTGCTGGTCGACTTCTGGGCCGACTGGTGTGGCCCGTGCAAGCGGTTCGCCCCGGTCTACGAGCGCTCCTCCGACAAGCACTCCGAGATCGTGTTCGGCAAGGTCGACACCGAGGCGCAGCAGGAGCTGGCCGCCAAGTTCGACGTCCGCTCGATCCCGACCATCATGGCGATCCGCGACGGCGTCATCGTCTTCGCCCAGCCCGGCGCTCTCCCCGAGTCCGCCCTGGAGAACCTGATCGAGCAGGTCCAGGCCCTCGACATGGACGACGTCCGCGAGAAGCTGGCCGGACACAGCCACTGAGCCGCAGTGCTCCACGACGGCTGGGCCCCGACGGGCCCGGCCGTCGTCGTCCACCCGGGCGGTGACGGGGAGCGGCCGGCACACGCATCTCCGCCCTGCGCCCGAAACGCGGCAGCCCTGGCCCGCCGGCCAGCGGGAAGTGGCCGTCGGAGGGAGCCGAGGCGGGCGGTACATCCCGTATCGTCACGACCCGATGGAAACCTTGACCACCCGCGGTCGCGCCGCCCGGCTCGCCGCCTCCGCCCTCGGCCTGGCCGTCCTGGCGGCCGGCACCGTCTGGGGCACCGACGACCACTTCCCGTTCGGCCCGTTCCGGATGTACTCCACGTCCAACCCGCCGAACTCCCCCGCCCCGGACACCCGCGTCGAGGGCGTGGACGGCAGCGGAGCGGTCGTCGACCTGGGCGAGCGGGCCACCGGCATCCGCCGGGCCGAGATCGAGGGCCAGCAGAGCCGCTACGCCGCCGACCCCGCGCTGCTCGCCGAGGTCGCCGACGCGTACGCCGAGCGCCACCCGGACGCGGCGGCGCTGGTCGAGGTCCGCATCGTCATCCGCTGGCACGGCATCCGCGACGGGCGACCCACCGGCCGCTGGACCGACGAGACCGTGGTCGCCTGGCAGGCGGACCGATGAGCCGCTGGTTGACCGAGGCGGTGCCCCGCGGCCGGGTGGCCGCCTTCCGCACGCTGATCTACCTCTTCGTCGCCGCCGACCTGGTCGTCTTCACGCCCTGGGTACGCACCCGGGTGGCGGTGCCCGGCGAGCTCTACCAGCCGCTGCTGGTCGGCCGGGTGCTGCCCCTGCCGACGCCGACCCAGACCCTGGTCACCGTCGTCTTCTGGGCCCTGCTGCTGCTCGCCCTGCTCGCCGCGACCGGCCGGGCACCACGCCTGCTCGGCTGGGCGGTCTTCGCGCTCTACTTCGAGTGGATGATCGTCGCGATGAGCTACGGCAAGGTCGACCACGACCGGTTCGGCCTGCTCGTCGCGCTGGCCGTGCTGCCCACCGCCGGGCGGGCCCGGCACGGCGACACCACCCGCACCGAGGCGGGCGGCTGGGCGCTACGGGTCACCCAGATCGCCGTCATCTGCACGTACTTCCTGGCCGCCTGGGCCAAGCTGCGCTTCGGCGGGCTGGACTGGCTGACCGGCTCGGTGCTGGCGCGGGCGATCCTCCGCCGCGGCACCGAGCTTGCCGACCTGGTCGCCTCGGTGCCGTACCTGCTGATCGTCGCCCAGTTCGGCATCGTCGCCTTCGAGCTGCTCAGCCCGGTGGTGTTCCTGCTCAGGGAGCGCTGGCGGCTGGCCATGGTGGGCTTCTTCTACTCATTCCACCTGGTCACCGTCGCGACCATCACGATCTCGTTCGCGCCGCACCTGGCGGCGATGACCAGCTTCCTGCCGCTGGAGCGGGTCCGGCCGGTCGTCTGGGCGCGCCGGCTGTTCACCCGCCGGGGACGGGACACCGCAGCGTCCGCTGGCACCGCGCCGGCACTCGCGGGTCAGGCGTCCGCGGCCGGGCGACCGGACGGTCCGTAGAGGCGCTCCCGCGCCTCCTGCGGCAGCGCGCAGGCGGCCGTGCCGCCGGGGAGCCGGTGCCGGTTGCGGGCCACCCAGCGGTACGCGGGCCAGGCGGCGGCGCGTACCGGCGGGAAGGCGAGGCCGGTGCCCGCGAGCCGCCAGAGCGGACCGCTGTCGCGGAGCAGCCTGGCGATGGCGTCCGGGCCGGCCGCGCGGGAGCCGTCGGCGCCCACCCACTGGACCGCCTCCTCGCACTCGGCCTCGCTCAGGCCGAGCGCGTCGAGGTCGGCGAACTGCCACGGCACCACCCGCACGCCCGTCGGGATGCGCCGGTCGATGAACTCGGCGCACCGGGTGCAGAACGCGCAGTCCCCGTCGTAGACGAACGTCGACCTCTCCATGCCCTCCATCCTCCACCCGCCAGGCGCGCGCGGTGTCGCGAGGTGGGCGGGAACACGGCGGGTCGCTTGCGCTCTGCTCGTACGCGTGTTCGAATGAGGGCCATGCGCTGGGACAACCTCGCCGCTCCCCCGGACGAGGGAGTCCCCGACCGGGCAGCGCCAGCGACACCACCCCTGCCGCTGGCGCTGCCCGGAGCGGTCGCCCGCACCTTCGACACGCCGGGCTTCGCCGGCATGACGTTCTACGAGGTGCAGGCCAAGTCGATCATCAACAAGGTGCCCGGCACGTCCCGGGTCCCGTTCGAGTGGACGATCAACCCCTACCGCGGATGCAGTCATGCATGCAAATACTGCTTTGCGCGGAACACGCACACCTATCTCGACCTCGACGCCGGGGAGGACTTCGACCGGAAGGTCATCGTCAAGGTCAACGCCGGTGAGCTGGTCCGGCGGGAGCTGGCCGCACCGCGTTGGCGGGGCGCGCCCGTCGCGATGGGCACCAACGTCGACTGCTACCAGCGGGCCGAGGGGCGCTACCAGCTCATGCCGCAGATCATCGCGGCCCTGCGCGACTTCGCGAACCCGTTCTCGATCCTCACGAAGGGCACGCTGATCCTGCGTGACCTGCCGCTGCTGCGCCAGGCCGCCGAGGTCACCCGGGTCGGCGTGTCGTACTCGGTGGGCTTCGTCGACGAGCGGCTCTGGCGGGCGGTGGAGCCGGGGACCCCCAGCCCGAGGCGGCGGCTGGACGCCGTACGGGCGCTGGCCGACGCCGGCTTCGAGGTGAGCGTGCTGATGGCGCCGATCCTGCCCGGGCTCAGCGACGACGACGAGTCGATCGACGCGACCGTGGCGGCCATCGCCGCCGCCGGGGCGACCAGCGCGACGCCACTGGCGCTGCACCTGCGCCCGGGTGCCCGGGAGTGGTACGCGCGCTGGCTGGGCCGCGAGTTCCCGCACCTGGTCCCCCGCTACCGCGAGCTCTACCGCTCCGGCGCGTACGCCCCGCAGTCCTACCAGCGGGAACTGACGGCGCGGGTGCGCATCGCGGCACGCCGGCACGGGCTGCCCCGGGGCGAGCGCGGCGACGACCACCGCCGCACCGGACCGGCGCCCGCGCCGCCGCCCGCCGAGCAGCTCACTCTCCTGTAGAGGTCGCGGGAGCCCGCGCGGCTGCGCAGCGCGCTCGCGGGCGGGGGCTGAGCGGCGGGGTTAGAGTCGACGGGTGCGTTCCGCTCAGCAGATCCTCGCCGACTCCGCCGTGATCGCCGTCGTGGGCGCGTCCCGCGACCCGCGCAAGGCCGCGCACAGCGTGCCGTTGCAGATGCAGCGGTACGGCTGGCGGATCATCCCGGTGAACCCGACGGCCGACGAGCTCTTCGGCGAGCGGGTCTACCGGTCCCTTGCCGACATCCCGCACCCCGTGGACCTGGTCGACGTGTTCCGGCCGGCGCAGGACGCGGTCGACGTGGTGCGCGAGGCGGTGGCGGTCGGCGCTCCGGCGGTCTGGTTGCAGCTCGGCATCGTCTCGGCCGAGGCGCGGCGGATCGCCACGCAGGCGGGCGTCGACTACGTCGAGGATCGTTGCCTGATCGTCGAGCGCGCCGCCGCCGGCCTGACCCGGCTGGGCTGATCGGGCTCGGGAAGTCCCGGCACGGCGGTCAGTCCCGCGCCGTGGCGGTTGTACGAGTCGGCTGGGCGGTGGGTCAGGCCCGCACGTTGTCGACGGCTCGTACCCTGCGGTCATGTCTGTCCGCCTGTCCGGCCGGCTGCCGAAGCGCGACGACGGGCTCTGGTCCCGCCGGCTGCTGGCCGCGACGGTGGCCGCAATGGTGGCGGTGACGGTGGCCGCCGCGCTGTTCCGGGTTCCCCGGTTCGAGCCCGATGTCTGTGTCTTCTGGCTCTTCGTCGGTGTGACCGCGCTGCTGCGGCGGTGGTGTCCGCGGCAGGACGCCCGGCTGGTCTGGCGGGAACGGGTGGCCGGCCTGGACGGCACGGAGCCCGGTCTGGTCGCTCGGCGGTCCCTGGCCGGCTGGGTCGGCCTCGTCACCGCCCTGGCCTGGGCGACGGCGGCGACGCTGGTGGTGACGATGGCGCTGCCCGCCGACCCGCAGTGGGCCCGGGGCGTACGGCTGGTGCTCCTGGTCGGATTGGCGGCGGCGGGCGGTTTCGTCGCCTATTCCGGCGTGCGGTTCACCGGTCGGTTGGCGCTGACGGCGAGCGGGATCCGGCACGGCCGCCGCCGGTACGACTGGTCCAACATCGACCGGGTGAGCCTGCACCGGGAGGACGGCCGGCTCGCCGGGGTGCGGCTGCGGCCGAGGGTGTGGCGGTCGCTGGAGCCGGCGCCGGTGGTCGGCGGCCGGGACGTGGCGGTGCCGGAGCAGCGCCTGGCCGCCGCGATCGAGGCCTACCGGGAACGACCGCGGGTGCTGGCGGCGGGGCCGGTCACCGCACCGGAACCCGCCGCCGGTGCCGACGCCTCAGGTAGAGGAAGGGCCCCTTCCTCTACCTGAGGCGTCAGGAAGGTGCCCTTCCTCACCTCAGAGCTTGTACTGCTTGAGCAGGCCGCGGGAGATGATCGTCTTCTGGATCTCCGAGGTGCCCTCGCCGATGAGCAGGAACGGGGCCTCGCGCATCAGCCGCTCGATCTCGTACTCCTTGGAGTAGCCGTAGCCGCCGTGGATGCGGAACGCCTCCTGGACGACCTCGGCGCAGTATTCCGAGGCGAGCAGCTTGGCCATGCCGGCCTCGACGTCGTTGCGTTGGCCGGCGTCCTTGAGGCGGGCGGCGTTGACCATGAGCGCGTGGGCCGCCTCGATCTTGGTGCCCATCTCGGCGAGCTTGAAGGCGACGGCCTGGTGCTTCGCGAGCGGCTGGCCGAAGGTGTGGCGCTGCTGGGCGTACGCGACGGCGAGTTCGAAGGCGCGGATGGAGATGCCGCAGGCGCGGGCGGCCACGTTGACCCGACCGACCTCGATGCCGTCCATCATCTGGTAGAAGCCGCGGCCGACCTTCTCCGCGCCGCCGAGGACGGCGGACTCGGGAACGGTCACGCCGTCGAGCACCATCTCGGTGGTCTCGACGCCCTTGTAGCCCATCTTGTCGATCTTGCCGGGGATGGTCAGGCCGGGCGCGGTCTCGCCGAAGCCGGGCTCCTTCTCCAGCAGGAAGGTGCTCATGTTGCCGTAGACCGAGTCGGCGCCGGTGTCGGTCTTGACCAGGGTCGCCACCACCGACGAGTACGCCCCGTTGGTCAGCCACATCTTCTGGCCGTTGATGACGTACCGGTCGCCGTCGCGGACGGCCTTCGACTTGATCGCGGAGACGTCGGAGCCGCACTCCGGCTCGGACATCGAGAAGGCGCCGCGCACCTCGCCGGTCGCCATCTTCGGCAGCAGCCGGGCCTTCTGCTCGGCGGAGCCGTGCTGGGAGATCAGGTAGGCCACGATGAAGTGGGTGTTGACGATGCCGGAGATCGACATCCAGCCCCGCGACAGCTCCTCGACCACCAGCGCGTAGGTGAGCAGGGACTCGCCGAGCCCGCCGTACTCCTCGTCGATGGTGAGACCGAAGAGGCCCATCTCGCGCATCCCGTCGAGGATGTCGCTCGGGTACTCGTCGGCGTGCTCCAGCCGCTGTGCGTGCGGGATGATCTCCTTGTCGGCGAACTCCCGGACGGTCTCCAGGATCGACCGTTGCACATCGGTCAGGCCGGGCGTCTGGGCGAGTCGGGCCATCTCAGCCTCCGGGGGTCGGCGCCTTACTCATGGGTAACTGAACGCTTCGCCAGTATTGGCCGCACGGCGGTCGAGGCCAAGGTGACCAGTCCACACAACCGCTGTGAAAAGGTTCACCGCTGCGGGTAGCGTCCGGCAAGAGGGACGCGATCCGCCACCGGCAGGAGGAGACCGTGAGCCAGCCACCGCCATCGGGCCCGCCCGATCCGGACCGGCCGCCGTCACCCTGGGAGCCCCCGCCGGGGCACGACCCGTCGAGCTACGAGCCCCCACCGGAGCCACCGTCGTACGGGCCGCCGTCCTACGAGCAGCCGTCCTACGAAGCGCCGTCCCACGAGCAGCCCGCGTACGGGCAGCCCAGCTACGAGCAGCCCAGCTACGAGCAGCCCGGCGAACCGCCGCACGGGCAGCAGTGGGGACACCAGCCCCCGTACACCCCGCAGACGCCCTACGGGCAGTACGGCCCGCCGTCCGGTCCCCGGGCCGGCGGGACGAACGTGCTGGCCATCCTCTCGCTGGTCTTCGCGTTCGTCTTCTCCCCGGTCGGCATCGTCCTCGGGCACCTGGCCAAGCGGCAGATCCGCACGACGGGCGAGGAGGGTGACCAGCTCGCCACGTGGGGCCTCATCCTCAGCTACGTCATCACCGGGCTCGGCGTGCTGGGCTGCTGCGGCTGGATCGCGCTGATCGCCCTCGCCGGCAACAACGGCCCCAACTACTGAGCCCCGCAGATCAGCGGAACTCGGCCTCACGGACGCTGTTGCCGCCGTCCACCACCAGCATCTGTCCGGTGATGTACGAGGCGGCCGGCGAGCAGAGGAAGACGATCGCCGCGGCCACCTCGTCCGGCGTGCCGGGGCGGCCGACCGGGGTACCGAGGCCCTGCCGGATCTCCGCCACCGTGGAGGCCGCGGTGTGGATGGTGCCCGGTGCGACGGCGTTGACGGTCACCCCGTCGGCGATCATCTCCATCGCCAGCGCCCGGGTCAGCCCGACCACGCCCGCCTTGGCCGCCGCGTAGGCCGCCTCGGTGGGCAGGGCGTTGACCGGCCCGGCGGTGGCCGACAGGTTGACGATCCGGCCCCAGCCCCGCTCGGCCATGCCGCCGATGAAGGCCCGGCTGCACAGGAACGCGGTGGTGAGGTTGCGGTCGATCTCACCGCGCCACTCGTCGTAGCTGAGCTGGGCGACCGGGCGCAGCACCTCGGGGCTGGCCCGGCTGGCCAGACCGGCGTTGTTGACCAGCACCTCGACGTCCCCGAGCTGCTCGGCGACCGCGTCGGCGAGCGCGCCCACCTCCGACTCGTCGGTGAGGTCGGCGACGAAGCCGGTCACGCCCAGCTCGCCGGCCCGGTCGTGGATGCGTCGGGTGGTGGAGACGATGGCCACCCGGGCACCGAGGTCGGCCAGCCGGCGGGCCGTCGCGTACCCGATGCCGTCCGGGCTGCCCGCCCCGGTGACCAGGGCGACCTTCCCGTCGAGGCGCATGGTCACCGGGTCCGGCAGCGGCGCGGGCTCGTCGATGCCGGCGGTGCCCGGCTGGGCGGCGGCGCGGGTGCGCCGGGCCACGCCGGGGCGGCTCGCGTCCCGTCTCGGTCGGCTGCCGGAGCGGTCCGCGGCTCGCGCGTCAATCACCATGCCAGGATCCTGCCCGCTTCCTCCGGCCCGGGCAACGCGGCACACCCGGTGGCGACACCCCGGGCTTTGGCCAGGGCTGACTACCCTGACGGGCGCACCCCCCGCACCCCAACGGAGCAGACGAATGACATATCCCCCGCCCTCCGGCGGCTGGAACGACCCGGCGTGGTCGGGCCAGCAGTCGAGCCCGCCCGCCGACCCCGCCCGCCCGGTGAGCGGTCAACCCGTCCCCGCCCAGCCCACCGGCCCCGACCCGTACGCGTCGGCCGACCCGTACGCCCCGGACCCGTACGCGGGCGGCGACCCGTACGCCGGGATGAAGCACGCCGCCGGGCAGCCCGGGCCCGCCGCCTACCCGCCGGCCTACCCGAACTACGGCTACGCGCCTTCGTTGAGGACCAACGGCCTGGCCATCGCCGCACTGGTGCTCGCCCTGGTCGGCATCGGCTCCTGCATCACCGCGCCGATCGGCGCGATCCTCGGCCACGTCGCGCAGAAGCAGATCCGGGAGACCGGCGAGGGCGGCGAGGGCATGGCGAAGGCCGGCATCATCGTCGGCTGGATCGTCACCGGCCTCTACCTGCTGGTGGTCCTCTTCTACGTGGCGATCATCGTCTTCGCGATCTCCCAGGCCGACACCGGCGGCACCAACTACTGACGCGACGGTGCCGCCCCGGCGCGGACCGGGGCGGCACGGATGTCGGGAGGGGCGGGGGCTACTCCGCCGGCGGGGTGAAGGACGAGGTGCGGGTCATGCCCGCGGCCCGGCCCTTCGCCGCCACCACGAGGGCCATCTTGCGGGACGCCTCGTCGATCATCTCGTCGCCGAGCATCACCGCGCCCAGCCGGCCGCCCGCCTCCGACGTGTAGTGCTCGTACGCGTCGAGGATCAGCTCGGCGTGGTCGTAGTCGGCCTGGGCCGGCGAGTAGACCTCGTTCGCGGCGTCGATCTGGCCCGGGTGCAGCACCCACTTGCCGTCGAAGCCGAGCGCCGCCGAGCGCTTGGCCACCTCGCGGAACGCGTCCACGTCGCGGATCTGCAGGAACGGGCCGTCGATGGCCTGCTTGTCGTGCATCCGGGCCGCCATCAGGATGCGCATGAGGATGTAGTGGTAGGGGTCGCCCGGGTAGTCCGGGATGAGCGCGCCGACCACCAGGGACTTCATGTTGATCGAGGCCATGAAGTCGGCCGGACCGAAGATGATGGTCTCGACCCGGGGCGAGGCGGCCGCGATGGCGTCGATGTTGACCAGGCCGGCGGCGTTCTCGATCTGCGCCTCGATGCCGATCCGGCCGACCTCCAGGCCGAGCGTCTTCTCCAGCTGGGTCAGGGTCATGTCGAGCCACTGCACCTGGGCCGCGTTCTGCACCTTCGGCAGCATGACGCAGTCGAGGTTGGCGCCGGCGCCCTCCACCACGTCGATGACGTCCCGGTAGGTCCACGGCGTGGTCAGGTCGTTGACCCGGACGACGCGGGTCTTGCCCGACCAGTCGCCCTCGTTGAGCGCCGCGACGATGTTCTTTCGGGCATCGGGCTTGGCGAGCGGGGCGACCGAGTCCTCCAGGTCCAGGAAGACCTGGTCGGCCGGGAGCCCCTGGGCCTTGCCGAGCATCTTGACGCTGGAGCCGGGTACCGCGAGGCAGGACCGACGGGGGCGACCGACTGCGGCCATGGATGCGCTCCTTCCAGCGTGCGCGGGCACGCCGACGTCACCTGACGAAATGCGAGGGCTTGACGATCCCAAAGGTCTTTGTGACGCCACGGTAACCTCGTGCCGTGACCGGGGTGAATGGACCTGTGGAAGATCTCACTGGGCGTCGGATCGTGGTGGTGACCGGGGCCAGTTCCGGCATCGGGCTGGCGGCCGCCGTCGACCTGGCGCGCCGCGGTGACCAGGTGGTACTGGTCGGCCGGGACCCGGCCCGGCTGCAGGCCGCGGCGGAACAGGTGCGGGAGGCGTCCGGCGAGCGACCGGAGCTGTTCCGGGCCGACTTCGCGGTGCTGGACGACGTCCGCCGGCTGGCCGGCAAGCTGCGCGAGGCGTACGACCGGATCGACGTGCTCGCCAACAACGCCGGGGCGATCGCGCTCCAGCCGCTCACCACGGTCGACGGCTTCGAGCTGTCGATCCAGGCCAACCACCTGGCCCCGTTCCTGCTCAGCAACCTGCTGCGCGACCGGATCGGCCGGATGGTGGTGACCGCCTCGGGCGCGCACCGCAGCGGCGTGCTCGACCCGGCCGACCTGAACGCCGCGCTGCGCCGCTACCGGCCCATGCAGGCGTACGGCACCAGCAAGCAGGCGAACATCCTCTTCACGGCCGAGGCGGCCCGGCGCTGGCCGGAGATCCCCGCGTACTCCTTCCATCCGGGGGTGGTGCGCAGCCGGTTCGGCAACGACAACCGGCTGGTCGCCCTGGGCATGCGGATCCTGCCGCTGCGCAGCCCGGAGAAGGGCGCGGAGACGCTGGTCTGGCTGGCCAACCAGGACCCGGAGCGGCTGGTGACGGGCGGCTACCACCTCGACCGGCGGCTACGCCGACCGCTGCCCAAGGCGACCGACCCGCAGCTCGCCGCCCGGCTCTGGGCGGCCAGCGCCGAGGCGGTCGGCATCGCCGGATAGCGGGGCCCGCCCGGCAGGCGGCGCCGCCGGATTTGCGGTGTCACCGGGGGCGGGGCGCTGCGATACTCCGCCGCATGACCACCACGGGGAACGACGCCGGCGCCCTCCTGCGCGTGCTCGGCGAGGACAAGGAACTCCAGGGGCGGCTCGACGCCGAGCTGACCGTCTTCAACAACCGGGCGACCGGTGCGGACGACGAGGCCGGCCTCTGCGTCCGGGTCGACGACGCCGGCGGCGAGCTGGTGGCCGGCCTGACCGGGTGGACCTGGGGCGGCTGCGCCGGGATCAACATGGTGTGGGTGCGTGAGGACCGCCGCGCCGAGGGCTGGGGCGGCCGGCTGCTGCGGGCCGCCGAGGACGAGGCCCGCCGGCGCGGCTGCACGGAGATCTCGGTCTCCTCGTTCTCGTTCCAGGCACCGGAGTTCTACCGCCGGCACGGCTACCTCGACACGGGCCGCCGGGAGGGCATCCCCGGCGGCCACGTCGACCACCACTTCTTCAAGTCGCTGGTCACCGACCCGGCCGCCGCCGTGCGCCTGGTGGCGCTGGTGGAGCTGGCCCCCGACTCGGTCGAGGCCGGTCAGCGGTACGAGGACGCGGTGCTCGGCCTGCTCGGGCGGCACGGCGGGCGGCTGGAGCGTCGGCAGCGCACCGGCGACGGGCGTACGGAGGTGCACCTGATCCGGTTCGACACCCGCGACGGCTACGACGGTTTCCTGGCCGACCCGGAGCGGGCGGCGTTGCGCGAAGAACTGGGCGACGCCGCCCCGACCACCCGGGTGCTGGAGGTCCACGAGGTCTGAGGCGGCGCGGGAGCGAGCCGACCCGCTCCGCGCCGACGGGTGTGTTCACAGTGGACGGTCTGATACGGTGCATCGCAGTGATCAACGCCGATTAGTGAGGGGAGCTCCCGCATGACCGAGCAGATCGAGGCCTTCGAGCCGGTGGCGTCCGACGACTACGACCAGGAACTGACCTGCCTGGAGCCTCCGGTCGAGGTCTGACCGGTCGAAGCCTGAGTAGTCATGCGTGTCCGTGTGTCGCGGCTGGTCGTCTTCCTGTGGCGTGACGGTCAACTGGTCTGCGACGACCCGCTGAGGCACCGGCAGTTCGCGTTGACTGTGGAGGCGGAGAGGCTGCTGCGCGACTACGCCGACTGGGCCGAGCCCGAAGGCCGACTCGCGCAGCAGCTCCTCGACGCCCACGTGCTCGTCGCCGAGGGTTCGCCGGAGCACGCCCGGGAGGAACGCCTCGGCGCGTGGCGCGACCTGGGACCGGCAGCCACCTACTACCACCTGGCCAGCCGTACGCTCGGCAGCGACGTCTTCCGCTCGGCGGCGCAGGACGCGGCGGTGCTGCGCGCCAAGTCCGGCCAGCCGGATCCGGTCAGGGAGCACGACGGGCCACGCATCGCCCTGCCCCCCGCCGACCCGCCCGTCGTCGACTTCACCACGGTCCTCGCGGCCCGGCGCTCGACCCGATGGTTCGACCCGGACCGCCCGGTGCCACTGCCCGCGTTCGCCGCCCTGCTGCGCTGGACGGCCGGGGTGCGGCGCGAGGTGGACGTCTCCGGGGTCGGGACGGCGCTGCTCAAGACCGTTCCCTCCGGCGGGGCCCGCCACCCGGTCGAGGTCTACCCGGTGGTCCGCGACGTGGCGGGGCTGGAACCCGGGATCTACCACTACGCGGTGCGCCGCCACGAGCTGGTGCGCCTCGCGCCCGCCCCCGCCGAGGACCGGCTGCGCGAGTGGTGCGGCGGGCAGCCGCACGCCGCCCAGGCCGGCTTCCTGCTGATGTACGCGGCGGTGCTCGACCGGACCGTGTGGAAGTACCCGGCCGCCCGCGCGTACCGGGCGCTCCTGCTCGACGTCGGTCATCTGAGCCAGACCGTGTACCTCACCGCGACGGCGCTCGGGCTCGGGACGTTCTTCACCGCCGCCACCCGCGACGCGCCCGTCGAGGACGCCCTCGGGCTGTCCTGGCCGGACGAGGCCTTCCTCGGCGTCTCCGGCGTCGGCGTGCCGCATCCCGCCGAGCGGGACCGTCAGGCGGCGATGCTCGCCGGCGGCGACGCGGCGTTCTCCTTCCCGCCGGACGCCTGGCACGGGCGCGGCGAATGACGCCGCGGGTGACCGTCGACCTGGCCCGGCTGGACGCGAACGTCGCGCGGTACGGCCGGCGGGTGGCCGAGGCCGGCGTCGCCCTGCGCGCGCACGTCAAGGGGCACCGGAGTCCCGAGATCGCCGCCCGGCAGGTGGCCGCGGGCGCGGTGGGCGTCGCGGTGCACTCGGCGGCCGAGGCCGAGGCCTACCTGGCGGTGGGCGTGACGGACGTGGCGGTGGCGTGGCCCTGGCGTGACGCGTGGCGGTGGACCAGGTTCGCCCAGCTCGCGCGGCACTGCGCGGTGACGGTGCACGTGGACCACCCCGACGCGGTGGCCGGGCTCGGCGCGGCGGCCGAGGCCCACGGCGTCGAACTCGGCGTACGCGTCGAGGTCGACACCGGCCTGCACCGCGTCGGTGTCGACCCCGACGCCGCCGTGGGGCTGGCCGCCACGGTCGCGAAGACCGGCGGGCTGCGGATGGCGGGCGTCACCGGCTACGTGGGGATCACCGATCCCGCCGCCGCCCGCGACCGGACCGACCTGGGCCGCCGCCAGGCGCGCCTGCTGGTGTCGGTCGCCGAGCGGATCCGCGCGGCCGGGTCGCCCTGCCCGGCCGTCAGCGTCGGGGGCACCCCGACCCTCGCCGGCGTGCTGGACGTCGCCGGCGTGACCGAGGTCTGCGCCGGGGCGTACGCGCTGCTCGACGGCGGCTTCGCCCGGCTGGGCGAGTGCGAGCCCGGGGCGGTCGCGATATCCGTCACCACGACCGTCACCGGCACCGACGGGCAGGTGCTGCGCACCGACGCCGACGAGCTGCTGGCGGGCGCCGACCAGACCTGGATGAGCGGTGTCGTGCTGACCGCACCCGACGGCGGGCCGGTCGACGCGGGGTCGGTGGCGGTGGGCGACGAACTGCGGGTGCTGCCCGGACACGTGTGCCCCGTGGTGGCCCGCCGGCCGCTGCTGCACGTGCTCGACGCCGGCGAGCCGGTGGCGCGGTGGCAGGCGATCGTCCGCCCGGACCGGGCATGACCGACACCGTCGCGTCCGTGGACCGCCCGGCGGACCCGCTGCGCGAGCGCCGGTTCGTCCTGTTCGCCACGGCCAGGACGATCTCCGTCTTCGGCAACGCGATGGGCCCGCTCGCGCTGACCTTCGCCGTGCTCGACCTTCCCGGCGGATCGCCCACGGCGCTGTCGCTCGTGCTCGCCGCGATCTCGGTGCCCCGGATCGCGCTGATGCTGCTCGGCGGCGTCATCGGCGACCGGCTGCCGCGCCACCGCGTACTCGTGGCGGCGGAACTGATGTGCGGTACGGCGTACGGCGCGATGACCGTCCTCGTCCTGAGCGGGCGGGCCAGCGTCGCCGCCCTCGCCGTCTGCGCGGCCGTCGCCGGCACCGCCTCCGCGCTGCTGCTGCCCTCGCTCAACGGACTGACCGCCGAACTCGTCGCGCCGCAGGCGCGCCAGCGCGGCAACGCCCTGCTGCGGCTCGGCACGAACACCGCCACGGTGGCGGGCTTCACGGCGGGCGGCGCGCTGATCACCTGGCTGGGACCGGGCTGGGCGCTGGCCCTCGACGCCGCAACGTTCGCCGTCGCCGCCGGACTCCTCGCGCGGCTGCGCCTCGCCGCGACGACCCGGCCGGCCGGGCGGAACCTGCCGGCCGAACTGCGCGACGGCTGGCGCGAGTTCGTCCGGCGGCGATGGCTGTGGCAGATCGTGCTCGCCGCAGCGGTGGTCAACGCCGCCGTCGGGGTCACCCTCGGGCTCGCGGGGCCGCTGCTCGCCAGGGCGCACCTGGGCGGCGCGGGCGCCTGGTCCGGCGTCCTGGCCGGGTACGCGGTCGGCATGTTCGCCGGCGTGCTGGTGGCGATGCGGATCAGGACGACCCGCCCCCTGCGTACGGCCGTCCTCGCCGTGTCGCTGCTGGGGCTGCCGGCGCTGCTGCTCGGAGCCGGTGCCGCCCTGCCGCTCGTGATCCTCGCCGCCGTGCTGGCCGGGGTGGCCTTCGACGTCTTCGGCGTGCTGTGGGAGACGACCGTCCAGTCCGAGGTGCCGACGGAGGCGATGTCCCGCGTGAGCGCGTACGAGTGGCTGGGGGCGGTGGGACTGGGCCCGCCCGTCATGATCGCCGCCGGTCTCGTCGTGCCCGCGATCGGCGTGCGGACGGCCCTGCTCGCCCTGGCCGCGGTGATCTTCGTGGCCGCGCTCGTCCCGTTGGCCAGTTCCACCGTCCGGCACTACGAAAGGCAACCCGATGGCCGAGTACGTTGACGCCTTCGTCACGGCGTATGACCGCTTCTGGGCGCCGTACCCCGAGCGGATGGGCGAGGCGTGGCTGCGGCTGCACGCGCACGTCGCACCCGGGTCGGAGCTGAGCCTGCTGGATGTCGGCTGCGGCACCGGCATCGTGGCCGCCCGGTTCGCCGCCGCCGGCTACCGGGTCGTCGGGGTCGACGTCTCCGCGGCGATGATCGCCCGCGCCCGGGAACGGCTGGCCGGCACCGACGCGGTACTCATCGCCGCGGACGCCGCGGACTTCGAGGTGCCGCACCCCTGCGCGTTCGCGGTCTCCACGTACGACGTCCTCAACCACGTCGGCGACATCGACCGGGTCCGCGCCTACCTGCGCTGCGTGCACCGGGCGGTCGCGCCGGGCGGCTGGTTCGGCTTCGACATGTCCACGACGAGGGGACTCCTCGCCGACGTCCCCCCGGTCGCCCGGCAGGACGGCACCGTCTCGGTCGAGGTGTCCCGGGGCCCGCTCGACGGCGACCGCCGCCCGCTGCACGTCACCGGGGAGCTGCGCACCGACGACGGCCGCACGGCCCCCTTCACCACGACGATCACCAACACCGCCCACCCCGTGGCCGACGTGCTCTCCGCCCTGGCCGACGCCGGCTGGACGACGAGCCACGTCGCCGCCATCGACGACCTGCTCACCCCGGTACCCGACCCGGAGGCGCTGCCCCGGGTCGCCGTACTCGCCCGACGCGACTGACGACGCGCCGCCGCCGTCCCTCGGGGCCGCTACCCGCCCGGGTGCACCGGGAGGCTGGTGACCACCACCCCCGGCAGCCGGCGCAGCGCCGTACGCAGCCGCTGCTCGGTGCGGCTGTGCAGCAGCCGGTGCCAACGGCTGCGCACCACCACCTCCGGCACGACCACGGTCAGCACCAGATCGGCCCGGGAGGCGTGCAGCGCCTCCAGGTAGTGCGCGAGCGGCCCGACCACCGCCCGGTACGGGGACACGATCGTCTCCAGCCGCAGGTGGTCGCCCCACGCCCGCCACTGCTCCCGGAACCGGTCCGCCTCCGGCTCCTCGGGGGCGATGTGCACGGCCAGCGTCGGCTGCCCGAGCGAGGCCGCGTACGCCAGGGCCCGCAGCGAGGCCCGGTTCAGCCGGGCGACCGGCACCACCACGAGGTGGCGTACCTGCTCGGGCAGTTCCTCGTCCTCCGGTGCGGCGGGCCCGGCGGCGGGCGGCGGGGCCGGCACCACCGGCGGCCCGGGCGCCGGGCCGCCCGGCGGCGGGTGCAGCGCCAGGGACCGGTGCAGCCGCCGGTAGTGCCGGTGGATGGCCCGGAACAGCAGGACCAGCAGCGGCACGGCGACGACCACCACCCAGGCGCCCTCGGTGAACTTGGTGACCGCGGCGGTCACCAGCACGAGGCCGGAGAAGGTGCCGCCCACCGCGTTGATCGTCGCCCGGCGGCGCCAGCCGGGGCCGCGCCGGCGTCGCCAGTGCAGGACCATCCCGGCCTGGGACAGGGTGAAGGCGAGGAACACCCCGACCGCGTAGAGCGGGATCAACGCCTCGGTGTGCCCGCGGAAGGCCACCAGGATCACCGCCGCCGTGACGGTGAGCGCCACCAGCCCGTTGCTGAAGGCGAGCCGGTCGCCCATGTGCAGGAACCGGCGCGGCGCGTGCCCGTCCCTAGCCATGAAGAAGAGCAGGCGGGGGAAGTCGTTGAAGGCGGTGTTCGCGGCCAGCAGCAGGATCAGCGCGGTGGCGGCCTGGATCAGGGCGTACCAGGGACCGCTGGGAAACGTGACCCGGGCCAGTTGGGAGAGGAGCGACTGCTCGGCGGCGGGCACCAGCCCGGACAGGTGGATCAACCCGACGAGGCCGCCGAAGAACAGCACCAGCATCGCGACCATCCAGGTGAGCGTGGTGCGCGAGTTGCGCCACTCGGGAGGCCGGAACGCCGGAACCGCGTTGGAGACCGCCTCGATGCCGGTCATCGAGACCGCGCCGGAGGAGAACGCGCGGAGCACCAGCAGCAGCCCCAACCCCTCCACGGCCGGCACCGGCGGCGGGGCCATCGGGACGAAACCCCGCCCGGCCGCGCGGAACCAGCCGACCGCGAGCAACGCCAGCAGCGCGACCACGAAGGCGTACGTGGGCAGCACGAAGAGGTTGCCGGCGGCCCGTACGCCGCGCAGGTTGCCCGCCAGCAGCAGACCGATCGCGGCCAGCCCGAGGGGCACCGTCCAGGCGGCCAGTCCCGGCATCGCCGAGGTGATCGCCCTGATGCCGGCGGAGACGGACACCGCCACGGTGAGCACGTAGTCCGTCATCAGTCCCGCCGCCGCGGCCAGCCCCGCCCCCGCGCCCAGGTTGTCGCCCGCCACGATGTACGACCCGGCCCCGTGCGGGTAGGCGGCGACGGTCTGCCGGTAGGAGACGCCGACCGCGATCATGAGCAGCGCCAGCCCGGCGGCCAGCGGCAGGGACAGCCCGAGCGCCCCGCTGCCGGCGAGCAGCAGCACGGCGAGCATCGCCTCCGGCCCGTACGCCACCGAACTGAGCAGGTCGGAGGAGAGCACCGGCAGGGCCACCAGCTTGCGCATCCGCTCGTAGACCACGGCGGCGCTGCTCAGCGGCGGCCCGAACAGCGCCCGCCGCAGCCGCGTGGTCGCCCGGCCGAGCCGGCTGCCGGGCAGGTTGGCCGGCGCGGTGGCGACCAGTTCGTCCGGCTCCCCGACCCGGAACATCGCGATCGGGGCGAGGCGGCCGAACCGCGTCGGGGCCGGCCGGTCGGGGTGCCGGCGCAGCGTCGGGTCCACCGGCAGCGTGTCCGCGCCGGGCGGTCGGCCCCGCCGGGCGGCCCGCCACCGGTCGCCGATCCGGCGTAGAGCCCGCAGCTCGTCCGGGTCGAGCGGCGGGAACTCGGCCGACGGCGTGACGGTCGTGCCGCCCTCGTCGCCGTCCCGCTCCGCCATCCGCCTTCCCGCCGCCGCGTGCCCTCCCTCGCACTCTCACGGATGCCGCCGGATCAGGCAGGCGGAACGGCCGTTCCCGCGCCGAAGGAGTGGCCGTTCGCCGGCTGGGTGGCCGTCCGGCGGCAGGGGTGGACGGCGGCGGGCCAGGTGGCCCCCGTCCGGCCGCCGGATGGACGGCTGCGGGCCGGGGGCCGTTCGGCGGCAGGGGCCGTTCGGCGGTCAGTCGGGCGGTGGGCCGGCGTCGGCGGGGACGGTGGTGGTGACCGGGCGGACGCGGCGGGCCGAGCGGGCGCCGCCGAGCACCACCACGGCGACGCCGGCCAGCAGCAGCCCCAGCCCGGCCAGGGCGGTCACCCCGGGCAGCTGACCCAGCCAGGCCCAGCCGATCAGGGCCGCGCCCGGGGCCTCCAGCAGGGCCAGCACGCTGACCGTTGTCGCCGAGACCTTCTTCAGGGCGTAGTTGAACATCGAGTGCCCGAGCAGCTGGGCCCCGGCCACCAGGGCCAGCACGACGAGCCAGGTGCCGGTGTCGAAGCCGGTCAGCGGCACCCGGCCGACCAGGCAGACCACGAGCAGGACCAGGGCGCAGACCCCGTAGCAGACGGTGGTGTAGGTGGTCGTGCTGATCGTCGTACGGGCCCGCTCGCCGAGCGCGGTGTAGACCGCCGCGAACAGGCCGCCGGCCACTGCGAGCAGGTCGCCGGCCACGGCCCGGCCGGAGACAGCGAAGTCCGCCCCGGTCGCCACGACCGCACCCGCGACCGCCACCCCGATGCCGACCCAGACGGCGCCCGGCAGCCGACGGCCCTGGGCGCGGGCGATCAGCCCCTGCCAGACCGGCTGGGTGGCGCAGAGCGCGGTCGCCGCCGCGACCGAGGTGAGCTTGGTACTGGGCATCCAGGTGGCGAAGTGCGCGGCGAGCGCGACCCCCGACAGCACGCAGTAGACGCCCTCGCGCCGACCGGCGCCGACGGTCAGCGACCGGAACTCGGCGCGTCGCCGGGCCGCCGAGAACGGGCCGAGCACGGCGACCGAGAGCAGGTTGCGCCAGAACGCGACGGCCAGCGCCGGTGCCGCCGCGACGGCCACCAGCGGCGCGGACGACGAGACGGCGACGACGGCCAGAACGAGCGCCCCGGTGGTCGCCGGGTGGAACGACGGGCGGTGCGCTGCGGGGGACACGGGGAGCAATCCTCACACGCCACGGGCCGACACGTACCGTCAGCACTCCGTTACGATCATGCCTGTCCGCGCCGGCGATTCCCCTACCGCCCGGAGGCGCTCCCCCATGCCCACCTACCAGGCGGTCCTGTTCGACTTCTTCGGCACGCTGACCCGCTCCGTCCAGCGGGGCGTGGCCCACCGGTCGACCGCCGAGCTGCTCGGCTGCGCCCCGCACACGCTCGTCGACGTGCTCGACCGCACCTACTACGAACGGGCCTGCGGGCGGTTCGGCAACGCCGAGGCGACCCTGCGCTGGGTCTGCGAGCAGGCCGGCGTGCACCCCTCCGAGGACGCGATCCGCTCGGCGGTCGCCTCCCGCCACCGGGCCATCCGCGCCGACACCCGGCTGCGCGACGAGGCGGTGCCCACGCTCGCCGCGCTACGGGGGCTCGGCCTGCGTACGGGAGTGATCAGCGACTGCACGCACGAGCTGCCGGCGTTCCTGCCGCAACTGCCGATCGCCCCGCTGCTCGACGTGCGGGTCTTCTCCGTGCAGGTGGGGCGCTGCAAGCCGGACCCGGCGCTCTACCAGGCGGCGTGCCGGCGGCTCGACCTGGGGCCAGCGGACTGCCTCTACGTCGGCGACGGCGGCAGCCAGGAGCTGACCGGGGCGGAGCGGGCCGGGATGACAGCCGTGCGGCTGGCCGCGCCGGACCTGGCCGGCCACATGGTGTTCAACGCCGACGAGGACTGGATCGGGCCGGTGCTGCGCTCGCTCGACGAGGTGGTCGACCTCGTCGAGCGGGTGCCGGGGCGGGCAGGCGTGCCCGTGCCGGCGGTACCGGCGGGCTGCGTCTCCGCGTGAAACCCGGGACCCGGGCCGGACGCCTCAGCGGCGGCGGACCCGGTGCAGGCGGAACGGCTTGCGGGTCGCCCGGACCGCCGGCGTCTCGCGGGGCACCTCGGCCAGCGAGTCCGCGGGCAGCCCGGCGCCGGCGAGCGGCTCACCGGCCGGCTCCAGCCGGTTCACCGCGCAGCCGTCGGTCGCCCAGCGCTCCACCAGCTCCGCCGCGGGCCCGGACGCGTTGAGCCGCTTCGCGGCCACCAGCGGCGCGGTCGTCTCCCAGTGCTCGGTGCCGGGCGCCAGGCGGCTCACCCGCGCCGGCCAGGTGACGATCCGCCCGCCGTGGTCACCGCGCAGGGTGACCTGCGCCTCGGTCGCGTCGGCCAGCCCCGGGGCGGACTGCTCCCCGGGGCCGCTGACCACGAAGAGCGCCCCCTCCAGGGGCAGGCACCACAGCGCGAGCGCCGGCCCGCCGGGCACGCTCACCCAGGCCACGGCGGCCTTCTTCATCGCCTCGTCGACCAGCGGCGTGCTGGTCCGCTCCGCGTCGGTCACCCTCGCATCCTCCCGCATCCATCCCCGTCCCGTCAGTGCCGCCCGGGGTCCGGCGCGCGCCGCCCTCGACGCGGTCGGCACGCACGGCACGGGCACGACGCCGGGCGATCCGATCCGGCGGCCCGGATCGCGCAGGTCAGCCGACGAACGGCGGGACCGTGATCTCGCCCCGGGCCACCGGTACGACGTGCCCGGCCACGGTGGCGCCCACCGCCTGACCGTCCTCGGCGGTCACCGTGCAGGTCAGCACGGACGGGCGGTTGATCTCGACGCCCTGGTGGACGGTGTACCCCGCGCGCCCGTCGGCGGGCAGCAGGCCGCTGGCGACCAGCCACACCCCCAGGCCCAGGGCCGCCGAGCCGGTGGCCGGGTCCTCCGGCACACCCAACCCGGGGACGAATACCCGGGCGTGCGCGGTTTGAGCGGCGGCGTCCCAGGAGAAGACGCTGACGTGCTCCACTCCGTACCGCTGCGCCGCCGCCGCGTTGACCCGTGCGCGGGCCACCGCGTCCGGGCGGACCGGGAGGTAGGGGAACTCCAGCCCGCAGCCGGCCACCCGGGGCGCCGGGCCGACGTGGTCGTCCGCGTCCAGGCCGGCCATCTCCAGCAGCGGTTCCGGGTCCAGCTCGGGGCCGAGGGTGGGTACGCCGCCGGTGAGCGTGGCCGCGGTCGCGGTCACCTCGATCGGCAGTACGCCCGCCCCACATTCCTGGGTGACCTGCCCCACACCGAACATGCCACGGCGGCTGGCGGTCACCGCCGCGCCGACGCTGGGGTGACCGGCGAAGGGCAGCTCCTCCGCCGGGGTGAAGATGCGGGCCCGGTAGGTGGCGCCGACCTGGGTGGGCGGGAGCACGAACACCGTCTCGGAGAGGTTGAACTCCAGCGCGAGCGCCTGCATCTGCTCGGTGGCCAGCCCTTCGGCGCCGAACACCACCGCCAGCGGGTTGCCGGCAAACGGGCGGTCGGTGAAGACGTCCACGATCTCGTAGGCCAAGGTCGACATGTTGATAAACACTAGGCGCTTAGGCTGGTGCCCGTGAGCACGCCGACCCGGGTCTACCTCGCCCGGCTCGCCGGGGTAGCCGTCTTCGATCCCAACGGTGACCAGGTGGGCCGGGTCCGCGACGCGGTGGGCAGGCTGCGGCCGACGCAACGCCCGCCCGAGGTCGTCGGTCTCGTCGCCGAGATGCCGATGCGGCGGCGCATCTTCCTCTCGCTCAACCGGATCACCTCCATCGACGCCGACGCGGTCGTGCTCGGCAGCGGCACGCTCAACCTGCGCCGCTTCGAGAAGCGCCCGAACGAGCTGCTCGTGCTCCAGGAGCTGCTGGACCGCCGGGTGCAGGTCGAGCCCGGCGGGCAGTCGGGCTCCGTGGTGGACGTGGCGATGGAGTGCAGCCGGGGCGGCGAGTGGTCGCTGGCCCGGGTCGCCGTACGCGAGCAGACCGGCCGGTTGACCCGCCGGGGCCACCTGCACCAGGTCGAGTGGGAGCGGGTACGCGGGCTCAGCGGCATCGCCGACAGCCGGGGCACGGCCAACCTGCTCTCGGTGCTGGAGGACATGCGCCCCGCCGACCTCGCCAACGCCCTCCAGGATCTCCCCGACACCCGGCGCAACGAGGTCGCCGCCGCGCTGGACGACGAGCGCCTGGCCGACGTGCTGAGCGAGCTGCCGGAGCGCGACCAGGTGGAGATCCTGGCCGCGCTGGACCGCGAGCGGGCCGCCGACGTGCTGGAGGAGATGGACCCGGACGACGCCGCCGACCTGCTCAGTGAGCTGCCGCCGCCCGAGCAGGACGTCCTGCTCGACCTGATGCAGCCGGGCGAGGCCGATCCGGTGCGTCAGCTGCTCAAGTACACGCCGGGAACGGCGGGCAGCGTGATGACCTCCGAGCCGGTCATCCTGCCGCCGGACGCCACCGTCGCCGAGGCCCTGGCCCGGATCCGGGAACCGCAGCTCTCCCCCGCGATCGCCGCGCAGGTCTTCGTGTCCCGGGCGCCGATGACCACGCCGACCGGCCGTTACCTCGGCATGGTGCACTTCCAGCGGCTGCTCCGGGAGCCGCCGGCCGACCTGCTCGGCGGCATCGTGGTCAACGACATCGACCCGCTGCGGCCGACCACCCCGCTGCCGGAGATCACCCGCCGGATGGCCACGTACGACCTGGTCGCCATGCCCGTCATCGACCGCAACAACCGGCTGGTCGGCGCGGTCACGGTCGACGACGTGCTGGACCACCTCCTGCCCCGGGACTGGCGGGAGCGGGACGCCGCCGAGCGCCCGTCCACCGCCGGGCCGACGCTGGACGGCGCGGATGGCTGAGCAGCGACGGGCGCAGCGGCTCGACCAGCCGCGCGAGCCCCGGGCCGTCAAGCTGCCCCGGTTCGACCCGGAGGCCTTCGGCCGGTGGTCCGAGGGGATCGCCCGGGGGATGGGCACCGCGAACTTCATCGTCTACATGACGATCGTGATCGCGCTGTGGTTCGCCTGGAACACCCTGGCCCCCGCGCACCTGCGCTTCGACCCGTACACCTTCACGTTCCTGACCCTGGTGCTGTCCCTCCAGGCCAGCTACGCGGCCCCGCTGATCCTGCTGGCGCAGAACCGGCAGGCCGACCGGGACCGGGTCTCCCTGGAGGAGGACCGCCGCCGGGCGACCATGCAGAAGGCCGACACGGAGTACCTGGCGCGGGAGATCGCCGCGCTGCGCAACGCGATGGGCGAGGTCGCGACCCGGGACTTCCTCCGTTCGGAGCTGGCCCGGCTGGCCGAGGAGCTGGACGAGGCGGGCCGGCGCCGGCAGCGGCTGGAGCGCCGGCAGCAGGACAGGGTCCCGCAGCACGGCGACGGGCTGGAGGAGCCCCGCGACGACCTGGACGGCGATCAGGCCCACGACGGTCGCCCGGAGGGCCGGGAGGCCGAGGCCTGAGCGGCCTGGGCGCCGCCCGCGCCGGGGGACCGGCTCAGCGGCACCGGCTCGATCGTCCCGCTTCGTCCGGTATGCCGGCCAACGCAGCCGTCGCCATCGATTCGCTCACACCGCCCCCCGCTGACGGCGGTGGGGCAGGGGCGCCGACGTAGCATTGCGGGCATGTCAGCACCCGTCAGCACCGTCTCCGACGCGATCCAGGCCGCCCTGGCCACCGTCAACGACCCGGAGATCCGCCGGCCCATCACCGAGCTGGGCATGGTCCGCTCCGCCGAGGTCGGCGACGACGGCGTCGTACGGGTCGAGCTGCTGCTCACCGTCGCCGGCTGCCCGCTGAAGGACAAGCTGCGCTCGGACATCACGGCCGCCGTCGGCGCGGTGCCCGGGGTGACCGGCGTGACGATCGAGTTCGGCGTGATGAGCCCCGAGCAGCGCCAGGAACTCCAGGCGAAGCTGCGCGGCGGCGGCGCCTCCCAGGAGCCGGTCATCCCGTTCGCCCAGCCGGGCTCCCGCACCCGCGTGTACGCGGTCGCCAGCGGCAAGGGCGGCGTCGGCAAGTCCAGCGTGACGGTCAACCTGGCCGCCGCGCTGGCCGCCCGCGGGCTCTCCGTCGGCGTGGTCGACGCCGACATCTACGGCCACTCGGTGCCCCGGATGCTCGGCGCGGACGGCCGCCCGACCCGCGTCGAGGACATGATCATGCCGCCGCAGTCGCACGGCGTGAAGGTCATCTCGATCGGCATGTTCACCGCCGGCAACGCCGCCGTGGTGTGGCGCGGCCCGATGCTGCACCGGGCGTTGCAGCAGTTCCTCGCCGACGTCTACTGGGGCGAGCTGGACGTGCTCCTGCTCGACCTGCCCCCGGGCACCGGTGACGTGGCGATCTCCCTGGCCCAGCTGCTGCCCAACTCCGAGATCCTGATCGTCACGACCCCGCAGGCCGCCGCCGCCGAGGTGGCGGAGCGGGCCGGCGCGATCGCGTTGCAGACCCACCAGCGCGTGGTCGGCGTCATCGAGAACATGTCCTGGCTGGAGCTGCCGGACGGCTCCCGGATGGAGGTCTTCGGCGCGGGCGGCGGCCAGGCGGTCGCCGAGTCGCTGACGAAGACCATCGGCGCGCAGGTGCCGCTGCTCGGGCAGGTCCCGCTCGACACCCGCGTGCGCGAGGCCGGCGACGTGGGCACCCCGATCGTGCTGGCCGAGCCGGAGTCGCCGGCCGCGAAGGCGTTGGGCCAGGTCGCCGACCGGCTCGCCCTGCGCCGGGAGTCGCTGCTCGGCAAGCCGCTGGGCCTCAAGCCCGCCGGTCGCTGACCGTACGCCGGCCACGGCCGGCGCTGTCGCCACCCGCACGGGGGCGGCGTTCCCCCGGGAGCGCCGCCCCCGTCGCGTCCCAACGGCGGCGGCAGGGCGGGCCGGAGTCAGGTCGCGTCGTCGTAGCTGGCCCGGGGGGCGGGGGCCGGGGCGGCGCCGGTGGTGGTCGCCGGGCGGCTGCCGTTCGCGCGCACGTCGGCGGCGGAGGCCACGTCCTTCAGCTCGTTGTGCACGCCGGTGACGTCCGCCCGCAGGTTGTCGTAGACGCCCTGGAGGGGCTTCCGGATCGCCTGCTCGTCCTCCTCGCTGAGCAGGTGCTTGCGGATGAACGCCTTCGGGTGCAGGTCCTCCAGCTGGATGTCGGTGCCCAGCTCGCGACTGAGGTCGGTGGTGGCGTTGCTGGCCATCGCGCGCAGGTTGCGCACCATGCGCAGGCCGTCGCTGATCACCGCGGGCAGCCGGTCACCGAAGATCAGCAGCGCCAGGAGCAGCAGCGCACCGATCTCCCACCAGTTCAGGTTCTCGAACACTGCGCGGGCCTCCTTCGGCGTCAGCAGCAAGACTACGCACGTGGGGCACCGGCCGGGGAGGGGGTGACCGGTCCCTACTTGGCGTCAGCGGCCAGGGTCACGGAGGCGTTCTGCCGGTTGGCGCCCCGGCGATACTCCACGGTCACCACCGCGCCGGGCGCGAACTTGCGGACCAGGGCGATCAGGTCGGTCGGTTCGGTCATCGGCCGACCGTCGAGCTTCAGGATCACGTCACCGGCCCGCAGCCCCGCGCCGGCCGCCGGGCCGGACGGCTCCACGGCCGCCAGGCGTACGCCGGCGCCTCCGGTGCCCGCGCCGGACCCGCCGACCTGCGCGCCGATCACCGTGCGCCGGGCCTTGCCGGTGCCGATGATGTCCTGCGTGATCCGCTTGGCCTGGTTGATCGGGATGGCGAAGGCGAGACCGATGTTGCCCGCCTCCTGCCCCTCGGAGACCAGCGACTTGATCGTCGAGTTGACCCCGATCACCCGGCCCGCGCCGTCGACCAGCGGTCCGCCCGAGTTGCCGTGGTTGACCGCCGCGTCGGTCTGGATCGCCGCGTAGTAGCGCGTCGGGCCGCCGGGCTCGCCGGCCCGCATCGTCCGGTCCAGGGCGCTGACGATGCCGGCCGTGACCGTGTTGGCCAGCGAGAGCGGCGAGCCCATGGCCAGCACCGGATCGCCCACGGCCAGCGCGTCGGAGTCGCCGAACTCGACCGGCCGCAGGCCCGTCCGGGAGACCTTGATCACCGCGATGTCGGACTCCGGGTCCTGCCCGACGACGGTCGCCGGGGCCGAACTGCCGTCGTTGAAGACCACCGACGCCTTGCCGTTCGCCCCCGCCACCACGTGGTCGTTGGTGATGACGTGCCCGTCGGCGCTGGCGATGAAGCCGGAGCCCTCGCTCGTGCCGCCGAGGCCCGCCACCCGGACGGTCACCACGCTGGGCAGCACCCGCTCGGCGACTCCGGCCAGCGACTCGGGCCTGCGCTGGGCCAGGCCGGGCGCCTGCGGGTCCGCGCCGAGCACCGTGCCGGCCCCGGCACCCCCGCGCACCGCAAAGGCGTACCCGAGCGCGCCGCCCAGGCTGCCCGCGAGCAGCGCGGTGATCAACGGGATGAGGAGGAGCTGCCGCAGCGTCGGCCGGCCCGGGGCGTCCGGGTCGCTGACCGGCTCCGGCTCGGTGCCGGGGCTCGGCGCGGCCGGCAGCACCACGGCGGCTGGCGCGGCCGGGTCGCGCCACGGGTCGGCCAGCGCGTCGGACCACCAGGGCGAAGTCGTGCCGCCCCCGGCGCCCTGAGGCGTCGGCGGCGACCCCACCGGCGGATGTCCGGGCACCGGCGGTCGCGCCGGCGCCGGAGTTCCCCCGGGCTGGCGCCAGTCCCAGCCGTCGGTCACGTCGGTGCCCTCCCAGTCCATCCCCGGATCCCGCGCTCCACGGACCCGGCGACAGCGTCGCCCGGTCGCGCTGGCCGGAACACCGCTTCCAGGATTACACGGATGCCACGGATGGAGTCACCGGTTGCCGACCGTGATCGTCGGGTGGCGGACGCGCGGCTGCGCCCGTTCGACGTCGCCTCTAGGCTCACAGTGCCCACCCGCCCCCGCACCACGCATGCCGCCCGGAGGTGTCCCATCGCCACGGTCGCCGGTTCCGGCAATTCGACGGCCCAGACCCTGCACTTCGCCGAGTCGTACGTGACCGAGGATCTCGTCCTGCGCACCGCCCGCGCCCTGGCCCACGAGGTCGGCCTCGAGGCGGTGACCCCCGGCGCCGGCGCGGCGCTGCGCCTGCTCGCCGCCGCCGGCAGCGCCCGGGCGGTGGTGGAGATCGGCACCGGCACGGGAGTCAGCGGGGTCTGGCTGCTGCGCGGGATGCGCGCCGACGGCGTACTCACCACCATCGACGTCGAGGTCGAGCACCAGCGGATCGCCCGGCGGATCTTCACCGAGGCGGGCTTCGCCGCCGGTCGCACCCGGATCATCACCGGCCGGGCGCTGGACGTGCTCCCCCGGCTCGCCGACGGCGCGTACGACCTGGTCTTCGTGGACGCGGAGGCGACCGGGTTCGCCGCCTGCGTGGACGCCGCGCTGCGGCTGCTGCGTCCGGGCGGCGTGGTCGCGCTCAACGGCACGCTGGCCGGCGGTCGGATCGGCGACCCCGCCGCCCGGGATGTCGAGACGGTGACCGTCCGCGAGGCGATCAAGGCGATCCGGGAGTCCGAACACTGGATCCCGGCGCTGCTGCCGGTCGGCCACGGGCTGCTCGCCGCCGTCAAGTGCTGACCCGCCGCTGACCGGGGGCCCGCCGGGGGCGGGCGCCGCCGGGCGGTCAACCCAGCGAGCCCAGCCAGCGCAGCAGCGAGCGTACGCCCCAGCCGGTCGCGCCCCGGGTCAGCTCGGCGTCGTCGCCGTCGGCCCACGACGGCGCGGACATGTCCACGTGCAGCCACCGGTCGCGTAGCCCGCCGGTGAACTCCCGCAGGTAGAGCGCGGCCATCACGGACCCGGCGCCCCGGTCCGGCGAGCTGTGCAGGTCCGCCAGGTCGCTGCCGAGGTGCTCGGCGTAGTCGGCGGGCAGCGGCATCCGCCAGGCGGCCTCGCCGGCGGCGGCGACAGCGGCCAGCACGTCCGCGGCGAGCCCGTCGTTGTCGCTGTAGAGGGCACCGTGGCGCTTGCCCAGCGCGACCGCGTTCGCCCCGGTGAGCGTGGCGAGGTCGACCAGCAGGTCGGGCTGGAGTTCGGCGACGGCGTACGCGAGCGCGTCGGCCAGGACCAGTCGCCCCTCGGCGTCGGAGTTGGTGGTCTCGCTGGTCGTGCCGCCGTAGTGGCGGATGATGTCGCCGGGGCGGAACGCCGAGCCGCTGAGCATGTTCTCCGCCAGCGGCGCGAGCGTGGTGACCCGGACCGGCAGGCGCAGGGCCGCCGCGCCGAGGGTCGCCGCGACCACCGCCGCCGCCCCCGCCATGTCCTTGCGCATCAGCTTCATCGACGCCACCGGCTTGATCGAGATGCCGCCGGTGTCGAACGTGATCCCCTTGCCGACCAGCACCACGTGGGTACGCGCGTCGGCCGGTCGCCAGTCCAGCTCGACCAGGCGCGGGCCGCTGGCCGAACCGCCCCCGACGGCGAGGATCCCGCCGAAGCCCTCGGCCGCCAACTCCTCCGGCTCGCGTACCCGCAGGTGCAGGTCCGGCACGTCGGCGGCGAGGGCGGCGACCTGCTCGGCGAACCACTGCGGGTTCTTCACCGACGAGGGGGTGTTGGTGAGGTCGCGGGCGAACCGGGTCATCCGGGCCGTCGTACGGGCCACCTCCAGGGCCGTGCCGTGCGCGTCCGGGTCGGCCACCACGACGTCGACCTCCGCCAGGGCGGGGGCGGTGCCGGCGTCGGTCAGCCGGAACCGGTACGAGGCCAGCAGCAGCCCCTCGACCAGTCCGCGTACGGCCGCCGACGTGGCACCGGTCGGCATGGCCAACGTGACGCGTGTCTCATCCTTCGCGGCCCGGGCCAGAGCCGCGCCGGCCGTCCGCCAGCCCGCCTCGTCGCCCACGCCGATGCCGAGCAGCAGCAGCCGGCCGGGGTCGCGCCCGGGCCGCAGCTGTGCCTGGACCTCACCGGGGCGCCCGGTCAGTCGTGCCGCCGGCACCAGGGCGAGGGCCTCCTCGGCCACGCCGTCGGGCAGCGTCGCCCCGGTCGGGGCCGGTCGGGCCGGTTCGTCGCCGGCCGCACCTGGCCGGACGGGCAGAACGAGGGTGTCGAGCCGGTCCGGCTCGGCGAGCAGACGGATGGCGAGCACGCGGAGCCGTACCTCCAGGAAAGCTCGCGGAGCGTGGCTCCGCGGGGAATGAAGACCCTGAGCCACCGGCGGGGCCGGTGGCTCAGGGGTTGACGAAAGGCCCACGCGGACGCGCGGACCGTTCCTCGGTCAGCCGGCGGCTGCCTTCAGTGCGTCACCGAGCGCGTTGGCCTCGTCGGGAGTCATCTCGACGACGAGCCGGCCACCGCCCTCCAGCGGGACGCGCATGACGATGCCCCGGCCCTCCTTGGTGACTTCCAGCGGACCGTCGCCCGTCCGCGGCTTCATCGCCGCCATGTTGTCTCCCCTCAGACCTACACCAGGGTCGGTGGGTTGCCCCACAGCCACTTCGTCTTGACCACCGCAACCTATGCGGGGGTGTCGACCAACGATTTTCCCTGATGAACACCGCCGGACCCAAACCGAAGCAGCATTGATGTAACAGCATCTAGCTTATCCTGAGAAGGCCTGTCACAATGTGCGGTCATGCAGGCACGGTCGGCACTCTTCGACCTGTACGGCGACCACCTCCGGGCGAGGGGCGGCCGGGCACCCGTCGCCGCCCTGGTCAGGCTGCTGGCGCCGCTCGGGATCGCCCCGCCCGCCGTGCGTACGGCGGTCTCCCGGATGGTCCGCCAGGGGTGGCTCGACCCGTGTCGGCTGACCTCCGGACCGGGATATTCGATCACCCCGAAAGCCGCCCGCCGGCTGGACGAGGCGGCGGCGCGGATCTACCGGACGGGCCGGATCACCTGGGACGGGCGGTTCGACCTGCTGGTGCTGGAGGCCCCCCTGTCCCGGCGGGACCGGCAGCGGCTCGCCGCCAACCTGACCTTCCTCGGCTACGGCACCCTCGACGAGTGCACCTGGGTGGCGACCCGGCCCGGCGAGGACGTGGACGTGCTGCTCGACGAGGCGGGCGTGCGCTACGAGCGGTTCACCGCCGCGCACACCGCCGGCACCCCCGGCGCGATGGGCGTGGTGCGCCGGGCCTGGGACCTGACGGAGATCGGCCAGGCGTACGAGCAGTTCGTCGCCGAGCAGCGACCGCTGCTGGCCGGGGTCACCGTGCGCAGCCTCGACGAGGAGGCGTACGCCGCCCGGTTCCGGCTCGTGCACGCGTGGCGTACCTTCCTGTTCCGGGACCCGCAGTTGCCCCCGGCGCTGCTCCCCGAGCGTTGGCCCGGCACCGCCGCGGCCAGCTTCTTCGACCGGCACGCGGCGCGGCTGCGGCCGGCCGCCGACCGGTACGTCGAGCAGTGCCTCGACTCCGGCAACCGCATCGCCCGACAGAAGGGTCGTTAGAAGTGACCGAGCCGCTGCTCGTCGACCGCACCGACGCCGTCGTCACCCTGACGCTGAACCGCCCCACGGCGATGAACGCGCTCGACGTCGCGCTCAAGGAGGCGCTGCGGGACACGCTGGCCGAGCTGGAGACCGACCGGTCCTGCCGCGCGGTGGTGCTCGCGGGCGCGGGTCGGTCGTTCAGCGCCGGCCAGGACCTGCGTGAGCACGTGCAGACCCTGGAGTCCACCGACGGCAACCCGCTGGACACCGTCCGCGCGCACTACAACCCGATCGCCGCCCGGCTGGCCAACCTGCCCAAGCCGGTGGTCGCCGCCGTGCGGGGGATGGCCGCCGGGGCGGGCGCCTCGCTGGCCTTCCTGGCCGACATCCGCATCGGCGGGCCGTCGACCAGCTTCCTGATGGCGTTCGCCAAGGTCGGGCTCGCCGCCGACACCGGCGCCTCCTGGACGCTGCCCCGGCTGGTCGGGCACGCCAAGGCCATCGAGCTGCTGATGCTGGCCGAGCCGGTGGGCGCGACGGACGCCTGCCAGATCGGGCTGCTCAACCGCCTGGTGGAGGACGACGAGCAGGTGCTGCCGACCGCGCAGGAGCTGGCCGCCCGGCTGGCCGCCGGCCCGACCGTCGCGTACGGGGCGATCAAGCGGCAGCTCTCCATCGCCGACGCGGGCACGCTGGCCGACGCCCTGTCCGCGGAGGCGCAGGCGCAGTCGATCTGCGGGGGCACCGCCGACCACCGCACCGGCACCCTCGCCTTCGTCAACAAGCAGAAGCCGGTCTTCGAGGGCCGCTGACGCCTCCCCCGGCCCGGCCCGGCCCCGCATGCCGCAGGCGGCAGGCCGGACGGCCTCCGGCGGGCTGGGCCAGTCTCCGGCTGGGGTGAGCCGGGCCTCCGACTGAGGTGGGCCGGGCCTCCGGCGGGGTGAGCCGCCCGTGCGTGGATCACCGGCGGTGGCCGGGGGTCGTCGCGGGAGGTCGCCGGTCGGGTCAGTCGTCCTCCTCCGGATCCTGGTTGGCCTCCGCGCCGAGCACGAACGCCTGCATGGCCAGCTCGTCGCCGGAGGGCGAGACGAAGGCCGGCAGCTCGCGGGGGCCCAACTCCTGCACGTAGGCCCAGAACAGGCGGACCGCCTCGGCGGGCGACGCGGCCTCGATCGGCAGGTCCAGGCTGACCAGCCAGGAACGCCTCTGCGGCGGCGGGCCGAGCCGGTCGGCCAGGGCCCCGAAGGCCGCCGGGTCCAGCGCGGTCACCGGCCCGTCGAGCGCCAGCGCGTCGGCCGGCGCCGGCTCGTCGAAGGCCCGCCGGGTGTACGCCACCACCAGCGGCGCCTCGACCCGCTCGGACTGCGGGTCGTCCGGGTCCTCCCGCTCCTCGCCGCCGGCCCCGGTGACCCGGCCCAGCGCCACCAGCCGGGGCGGCGCGTCGACCAGCACGGCCACCCGGTCGCCGGGTCGGGGTCGAGGTCGGGCGGCGTCGGCCAGGCCGGTCAACTCGAGCGTGTCGTGGTGGACGAGCCGCTCGGCCTCGTAGCGCCCGGTGGGCAGCAGCACCGCCCAGGCGCCCGTGCCGTCGGCGGGGCGCGCCCCGTCCACCCGGTGCGCGGTGTCGGTCGTCATGGCCTCCATCCCATCACGCCGCCCGCGCCGCCACGACGTGGCAGCCCGCAAGGTGGTCGTCGACCATCCCGGTGGCCTGCATCAGCGCGTAGGCCGTGGTCGGGCCGACGAAGCGGAAGCCCCGCTTCTTGAGCGCCTTGGCCATCGCGGTGGACTCGGCGGTGAGCGCCGGCACCTCCGCGAACGACGTGGGTCGGGCCGGCCGGGGCGGCGGGACGAAGGACCAGAGCAGCGCGGAGAGCCCCTCCGGAAGCTCCAGCGCCGCCCGGGCGTTGGCGATCGCCGCCTCGATCTTGGCCCGGTTGCGGACGATGCCGGCGTCGGCGAGCAGCCGGGCGACGTCGGCGTCGCCGTAGTCGGCCACGGTCTCGATCCGGAACTCGTCGAAGGCCAGCCGGAACGCGGGGCGTTTGCGGAGGATGGTCAGCCAGGACAGCCCCGACTGGAACGCCTCCAGCGTGAGCCGCTCGTAGAGCGCGTCGTCGCCGCGCAGGGGCCGGCCCCACTCGGTGTCGTGGTAGGCGGCGTAGTCGGGGGTGCTGTGCCCCCAGCCGCATCGCGGCAGCCCATCGGCGCCGATCACCAGGTCAGTCACGCGTCCACGCTAGGGCACGGCCCCGACGGGCCCGCGCCCTGCGGCCCCGCGCCGCGCCTCGGCCGCCGGGCCCGGTCCGCCCGAGTTCGGCGACATCGGGGCGTCCCGGTCACGCCGACACCCCGATGTCGGCGACATCGAGTCGATCAGGCCAAGTCACCCGACGGGGCACATCCCCGGCCGCCCCGGATCAGGGGAGCCGGCCCTGCTCCACCAGCCGACCGAACTTCTTCAGCGCCTGGCTGAGGCTGAACTTCGACCCGGGCCAGAGCACCGGCCAGGCCACCCGGCCCGCCGGCCCGCCGGGCAGGTGGAACCACTCGTGCCAGACCACCTGGGTGCGGTCCCGCTCCAGCGGCGTGCAGCGGAGCACGCCGGGGCCGCGCAGCAGCTTCCCGCAGTGCACCACGCCCACCTCGTAGGGCGCGTCCACCCGGACCACCCGCATCTCGTCACGCAGCACGGCGGGGCCGAACGCCGTGACCGCCTCGACCAGGCTGCCCTCGCCGCCGTCGCCCTCGACCACCCGGACGGTGGTGAAGGGAATCCAGTCCGACTGCCGCTCCCAGGCGGTCAGCGCCGCGAAGACCCGCTCGGCCGGCGCGTCGACGATCACCGTGGCGGTGACCTCGCCAGCGCCGGGCTGCGCCACGTCGCGCAGGTCGTCGCCGGGTTCCGGACCGGTCACTTCGACTCCGACCCCGACCCGACCACCGGGCCGGGGCTGGTCGCGTCACCCGCCGGCCGCGTCGTGCCGTCGCCCGCGTCGGACCGTTCCACGGCGGTGTCGTCCGCGTCGGGCCGGCCCACGGCCGCGTCGTCCGCCCCGGGCCGGCCCACGGCCGCGTCGTCCGCCCCGGGCCGGTCCACGGCGGTGTCGTCCGCCCCGGGCCGGTCCACGGCGGTGTCGTCCGTGTCGGACTGGTCCACGGCGGTGTCGTCCGCCCCCGTCCGGTCCACGGCGGTGTCGGCGTCGTCCTCGCCGGTCCGGGCCGGGGCGCGATCGGCTCCGGGCCGGGCGAAGGCCGAGTCGCCGGGGTGCCTGGCGGCTGCGGGGCCGGCCGGCGTCGCGTCCTTCGCCGCCGACGCGACGGTCGGGCCCGCGAACGCGGGGATCGGCGCGACGACCACGTCCGTGTCCCCCGGCCCGTCCGGCCGGTCGGCCCCGCCTGGCACCGTCCCCCGGGCCTCCGGCGACGGCTCGGCGGCGGCGGCCCCGGCCGCCTGCTCCCGCGCCCGGCGCAGGGCGTCGGCATCCGCCGTCCGCCCCTCGCGCAGCGCGGCGACCTCCGCCTCCAGCACGCCGATCAGCTCGGACTTGTAGCCGATGTCGTAGGCCGCCCGGCGCAACGCGTGGTCGACCTGGGCCATGCGGTAGCCCCGCAACGCCGTGTCGAACCGGACCTCGCCCACGTCGGACTCGGCGAGCGGGCGGGACGCCGGCAGCGGCACGGACCGTCCGTCCGGCTCGGCCGGCACCAGGCCGGGATCCCGGCCGGAGACCAGCACCGTCACCCCGAACACGACCGCCGCGACGGTCAACGCCACGACCAGCAGGAGCAGAACCTGACCCATGCACAGATCGTGGCATGTCGAACCGCCGGGAGCGACCCCGCCACCCGCCGCGCCCCGGATCCGTACCGAAGACCCCCGCCCGACGCACCCGTACGGGAGGCGGCGACGGCGGACCGGCGGGGCCCGACCCGGGCGGACCGGCTAGCGTCGTCATCGGCCGACGGCGGGGACGGGTCGGCGGCGGACCTTCAGGAGGCGGCATGGCCGGGGCGCTTCGGCTCGGTGGGCGCACGTTCGGCCCGGACGAGCTGGTGGTGATGGCGATCGTCAACCGCACGCCGGACTCGTTCTTCGACCAGGGGGCGACCTTCGCGCAGGACAGCGCGCTGCGCGCCGTGGAGCGGGCGGTCGAGGAGGGCGCCGAGATCATCGACATCGGCGGGGTCAAGGCCGGTCCCGGTGCCGAGGTCGACGTGGCCGAGGAGATCCGTCGCACGGTGGCGACCATCGCCGCCGTCCGGGCCGCCTTCCCCGACGTGGTGATCTCGATCGACACCTGGCGGGCCGAGGTGGCGGTGGAGGCGGTGGCGGCGGGCGCCGACCTGCTCAACGACACCTGGTCCGGCGCCGACCCGGCCCTGGCCCAGGTGGCGGCGCAGACGGGCGCCGGCCTGGTCTGCTCGCACGCCGGCGGCCTGGCGCCCCGGACCCGCCCGCACCGCGCGGCCTTCGCCGACGTGGTCACCGACGTGCTCACGACGGTGACCGGGCTCGCCGAACGCGCGGTCGCGCTGGGCGTACGCGCCGACGGGATCCTGATCGACCCGGCGCACGACTTCGGCAAGAACACCCGACACTCCTTGGAGATCACCCGCCGGCTCGGCGAGCTCTCCGGCACCGGCTGGCCGCTGCTGGTGGCCCTGTCGAACAAGGACTTCATCGGCGAGACGCTGGACCTGCCGGTGGCCGAACGGCTGGAGGGAACGCTCGCGGCCACGGCGGTCTCGGCCTGGCTGGGCGCCCGGGTGTTCCGCGCGCACCAGGTCCGCCCCACCCGGCGGGTGCTCGACATGGTCGCCTCGATCCGGGGCGACCGTCCGCCGACGCTGACCCGGCGCGGCCTCGCCTGACCGTCGCCGTGCGGGGACGGCGGGGCGACCGTCGGCCGCCCACGGCGGGACAGGGTGGTGAGTGGCTGACCGAGGCTGAGGTCAGGACCAGCGCAGGATGTTCTTGCGCCAGGCGTAGAGGATGCCGAGCGCCAGCACCGCGACGAACACCGCCATCTCCACGACCGTGACGATGCCGAACCCCGGCCGGTCGAAGACGACCGCCCAGGGGAAGAGGAACACCGACTCCACGGCGAACAACACGTAGAGGTACGCGTACACGTAGTAACGGATCTGCATCTGCGCCCAGTCGGCGCCGACGGGGTCGAGGCCGCACTCATAGCTGGTGCGCTTGCCGAAGGGATCCGCCGGACGGGCAGGACGTAACACCCGGTTGGCCGAGAACGCCGTAACGAAGAAGAGGACGCTGGCGAGCAGCAGCAGCCCGAGCGTCGCGTACGAGCCCAGGTAACCGGTCACGGTCGCTGAGCCTACCGCTCCTCGTCGCGGCCCGGGTCAAACCCGTTACGGATTCGTTTCCCGGCGGGACTAGTGCCCTCTGGCAACAATTGTCGAATATTGGGATCTCACTCATCGTCACCGGAGGACAGATGGCTCGCGTGGACGTACGGCCCGGCCGGCGGGCGCGTGACCGACGCGCCGTGCCCCTGTTGGCGATCGGCCTCGCGGTCGGACTGACCGTCGCCGCGGTGCCCGGCTGGGCGACCGCCGCACCGACCGCCGCCCGGGCCGCCTCCACCACGACCGAGCCGGCCGGCGAGCCGGGCGGGGACACGCCCACGGCGGATCCGACGGACACGGGGCCGGTGCCCACCGAGGCGCCCTCGACCACCGCGCCGCCGCCGGAGACCACGCCACCGGCCCCGACGACCGAGCCGGCCCCGACGACGACGGCTCCGGAGCAGCCGGCGCCGACCACCGCCGCGCCGACCACCGCCGCACCGCCCCCGGCGCCGTCGGTGCCGCCGGTCCGGCCCTCCGCGCCCGCCGCCACCCCGCCGGCGCCCCTGGCCGGGGTCAGCGTCACGACCGACGACATCACCCTGACCGCCGCGTACTGGAACGCGCCGAGCACGGTGACCACGCTCCGGGTGACCATCACGAACACGGGCGCCACGCCCGCCCGGATCGGGCTGGCCTACACGCTGCCGGCCGGGCTGTCCGACGCCGGCACCGCGGGCTGCGCCCTGGTCGGCGGTGGGCAGCACCGCTGCGGGGAGTGGGCCAGCGCGCCCGGCGCCCGGTTCAGCACCCTGCTCCGGGTACGCGTCGACGGCGACGCCTGGAAGCGGATGCCGCTCAGCGGCTCCGTCCGGGTCACCGCGACCGCCCCCGGCGTGCCCGGCCCGGTGGCCGACGACGAGGGGTTCGCGGTGCTCTTCCCGCCCGGCCCGCCGGTGCCCGGGATCAGGCTGGACGCCGACGCGGTCTCCTTCGACATCAGTGGCGGGTCGAGCGGGCTCGACGTGCGCCTGGGCAACACCGGGAAGGTGGACGCCGAGGGCCGGATCGAGGTGGTCCTGCCGGCCGGGGTGACCGTGCCGACGCCCCCGTCCGGCTGCACCGCGATCGACCCCTCCCGTACGCGCTGCGAGCTGGGCACCCTCGCCGCCGGCCGGACCGCGCAGCTGCGGCTGCCGGTCTCCGCGACCCCCGAGGCGCAGCGGCAGGCCCCGCTGGCCGGCGCGGTGCGCGGCCAGCTCGACCCGCGCAGCGGTCGGGCCCGGCAGGTGCAGATGAGCTTCCGGATCACCGCCGCCGCCGCGCTGGCGACCCCGGTGGCCTCGCCGCCCGCGCCGACCGGGTCGCAGGGCGTGCTCGCCGCTGACCCAGCGGCCGTCAGCGGCGACGGCGAAGGTGGCTCGGTACGGCGGACGGCGATCCTGCTGATCGTGGTCTCCACGCTGCTGGTGGTGTTCGCCCTCACGCTGGCGACCACCTCCCTGCGGCGGCGGATGGCCGCCCCGGCGGGTGGACCGTCCACGGCACCGACCGAGTGACCCGGGCGGCCCCGGTCCGACAAGGTCTGCGTCCCGCCCACCCCGCGACCGGTGATCTGGATTACGGCGGGCGGACGGAAACACCTCAAATCGGGGTGGAATCTCGCTGGATCGCATCCCACAGGGCGGCCTCCGAGAAGGTTGGAGCCGCGATTCGACGTAGGCTCTCAGGTGAGGTAACTACAGCGGACCGGGCCCGCCTCGGCGGGTCTGGTGCAGCGGTGCGTCAAGGAGGTCACGTGGCCGGGCAAGGCGAGGTCACCATCACGTTCAGCCGCCCGCGCGACCGCGCCCAGCGAAGCGAGGTGCAGGCGTGACCAAGCAGATCCGTCAACTGGACCGGGTGGTCATCCGGTTCGCCGGTGACTCCGGCGACGGCATGCAGCTCACCGGCGACCGGTTCACCTCGGAGACCGCGCAGCTCGGCAACGACATCTCCACGTTGCCGAACTTCCCGGCGGAGATCCGGGCTCCCGCCGGCACCCTGCCGGGCGTGTCGAGCTTCCAGGTGCACTTCGCCGACTACGACATCCTGACCCCCGGCGACTCGCCGAACGTGCTGGTGGCGATGAACCCGGCGGCGCTCAAGGCGAACCTCGCCGACCTGCCGCGGGGCGCGGACATCATCGTCAACACCGACGAGTTCACCAGGCGCAACCTGGCCAAGGTCGGCTACCAGTCGAACCCACTCGAGGACGACTCCCTCGCCGGCTACGTGGTGCACCCGGTGGCGCTGACCTCGATGACGGTCGGCGCGCTCGCCGAGCTCGCGGTGTCCAAGAAGGACGCCGAGCGGGCCAAGAACATGTTCGCCCTCGGCCTGCTCTCCTGGATGTACAACCGGCCGTACGAGTCGACGCTGCGCTTCCTGGAGCGCAAGTTCGCCGCCCGCCCCGAGCTGGTCGCGGCGAACGTCGCGGCGTTCCGGGCCGGCTGGAACTTCGGCGAGACCACCGAGGACTTCGCGGTCCGCTACGAGGTCAAGCCGGCGAAGATGCGGCCGGGCACCTACCGCAACATCACCGGCAACGCGGCCCTGTCCCTCGGCCTGGTGGCCGCCGGCGTCCGCTCCGGGCTGCCGGTCTTCCTGGGCGCCTACCCGATCACCCCGGCCTCGGACATCCTGCACGAGCTGAGCAAGCACAAGCGCTTCGGCGTGCTCACCATGCAGGCCGAGGACGAGATCGCCGCGGTCGGCGCGGCGTTGGGCGCGTCGTACGGCGGCTCGCTCGGCGTCACCACCACCAGCGGCCCGGGCGTCGCGCTCAAGAGCGAGACGATCTCCCTCGCGGTGGCGCTGGAGCTGCCGCTGGTCATCGTCGACGTGCAGCGGGCCGGTCCCTCCACGGGCATGCCCACCAAGACCGAGCAGGCCGACCTCAACATGGCGCTCTACGGCCGCCACGGCGAGGCGCCGGTCGCGGTGATCGCGCCGAAGTCGCCGTCGGACTGCTTCCACGCGGCCATCGAGGCGGCCCGGATCGCGCTGACCTACCGCACGCCGGTCATCCTGCTGTCCGACAACTACGTCGCCAACGGCTCCGAGCCGTGGCTGCTGCCCGACGTCGAGTCGCTGCCCGACCTGCGGGTCGAGTTCGCCACGAAGCCCAACGGCGACGACGGCACCACGTTCCTGCCCTACCTGCGCGACCCGGAGACCCTGGCCCGACCGTGGGCCGTCCCGGGCACCGCCGGCCTCGAGCACCGCATCGGCGGCCTGGAGAAGGCCGACAAGACCGGCGACATCTCGTACGACCCGGCGAACCACGACTTCATGGTGCGCACCCGGGCGGCCCGGATCGAGACGATCCCGGTGCCGGACATCGAGGTCGAGGACCCGGACGGCGACGCCCGCGTGCTGGTGCTCGGCTGGGGCTCCACGTACGGGCCGATCGGCGCGGCGTGCCGGGGCCTGCGCCAGCGCGGCCACGCCATCGCGCAGGCGCACCTGCGACACCTCGCCCCGATGCCGGCCAACCTCGGCACGGTGCTGCGCTCCTACGACCGCGTGGTCATCCCCGAGATGAACCTCGGCCAGCTCGCCCACGTGATCCGGGCGAAGTACCTGGTCGACGCGATCGGCTACAACCAGGTCCGCGGCCTGCCGTTCACGGCCGCCGAGCTGGAGACGATGCTGGAAGAGGTCCTGAAGAATGTCTGAGCCCGTCGCCCTCAAGCTCACCGCCAAGGACTTCAAGTCCGACCAGGAGGTGCGCTGGTGCCCCGGCTGCGGCGACTACGCGATCCTCGCCGCGATCCAGCAGTTCATGCCGGAGCTGAACATCCCCCGCGAGCGGACCGTGTTCGTCTCCGGCATCGGCTGTTCCTCCCGCTTCCCGTACTACATGAACACCTACGGGATGCACTCGATCCACGGCCGCGCCCCGGCGATCGCCACCGGCCTGTCGGTCTCCCGGCCCGACCTGTCGGTCTGGGTGGTGACCGGCGACGGTGACGCCCTCTCCATCGGCGGCAACCACCTGATCCACGCGCTGCGCCGCAACGTCAACCTGAAGATCCTGCTGTTCAACAACCGGATCTACGGCCTGACCAAGGGGCAGTACTCGCCGACCTCCGAGGTCGGGAAGGTCACGAAGTCGACCCCGGCGGGCTCGGCCGACGCGCCGTTCAACCCGCTGTCGCTCGCCCTCGGGGCCGAGGCCACCTTCGTGGGCCGCACCATCGACTCGGACCGCAAGCACCTCCAGTCGGTGCTGCGGGCGGCGGCGGAGCACCAGGGCTCGGCGTTCGTGGAGATCTACCAGAACTGCAACATCTTCAACGACGGCGCGTTCGACCAGCTCAAGGAGCCGGCCACCCGCGACGACTTCCTGATCCGGCTGGAGCACGGGCAGCCGATCACGTTCGGCAAGGACGGGCAGTTCTGCGTCGTGCACCCGCCCGGCGGGTTCGGCCTGGAGGTCCGGGAGACCGCGTCGGTCAGCCCGGGTGAGATCGTCGTGCACGACGCGACGGTCACCGACCCGGCGTACGCCTTCGCGCTGTCCCGGCTGCCCGGCCTGGACCTGCGGAACACCCCGATCGGCGTGTTCCGCTCGGTGGACCGGCCGTCGTACGACAGCGTGGTGCAGGAGCAGCTCGCCGAGGCGAAGGCGAAGGTCACCGAGACCCCTGAGCAGCAGCTCACCGGCCTCCTCGCCAGCGGGGACACCTGGACCATCCTCTGACCGGCGCGGCCGGCCGCCATCCCGCCAAGAATCGCGACCGGCCGCCACGGTTGCCGGTACGACGAAAAAGGGGCCCGCAACCGGTCGGTTGCGGGCCCCTTTTTCGTTACTTCCCGGATGGGACTCCCCTGATCAGAAGATCAGGTTGTAGTCGCCCCAGCCGCTGGCGATCACCTTGCCGCTGGCATCGATCCAGTCGCCCTTGCCGTTGGTGGTGTAGAGCCGCATCTGGTTGCTGCTGTTGATGCCCAGCATGTCCATCATGTTGTCGCCGTTCCAGTCGCCCAGCGTCATGATGTTCTTGAAGTTGGCCCAGCCGCTGCCGATCTGGGTGCCGGCCGGGTTGGTCCAACCACCGGCGCCGTCGGACTGGTACATCTTGAGGACGCCGGTCGACGTACGGCCGATGATCACCTCAAGTCCGTCGCCCTTCCAGGCGCCCGGCGTGAGGAACAGGTTGAACCCGTTCCAGCCGGTGCCGATCCGGGTACCCGCCGGGTTCTCCCAGCCGCCCGCCCCGTTGCTGGTGTAGCGGACGAGATCGCCGTTGGACTTGCGGACCAGCAGGCTCGGCCGGTTGTTGCCCATCCAGTTGTTGGTCACCATGAGGGCGGTGAAGTTCGCCCAGCCGGTGCCGATCAGCTTGCCGCCGCCGACGAAGTTGCCCGCGCCGTCGCTGTTGTAGATGTACAACTCGCCGCTGGTCTTCATCGCCATGATGGACGGCTTGTGGTCGCCGTTCCAGTTGTAGACGCGGAAGACCCGCTTGAAGCTGCCCCAACCGGAGTTGATCTGGCGGGGAGCGTAGTAGAAGCCGCCGACCCCGTTGTTGGCGAACCCGGCGCCGTAGAACAGCTGCAGGTTGCCGGCGGTGTCCCGGCCGATCAGGTCGGTGTGCCCGTCGCCGGACCAGTCGGCGTTGATCAGCGGCGGCCGGGTGAAGTCGGCCTTCACCGTGTTGACGTAGTTGTTCAGCCGCACGTAGTAGCCCGGCTCCGAACCACAGACGACGGAACCCCAGGTGGTGACACCGACCTGCTTGCCGCCGACCATGAGCGGGCCGCCCGAGTCGCCGGAGCACGTGTCGGGGACCGGATTCGTCGGGGTGCCCCCGCCCTCACCCGCACAGGTCATCCCGGCCGGGTCGTACTGCACCATGTAGCTGCCGCAGACGGAGTCGGACCGGATCGGAACCGTCGCCTTGCGCAGCCGGCTGTCGTCGACCTCGTTACCGGCGCCGTCGTAGGCGATGCCGTAACCGGCGATCACCGCGGAGGTGCCGGCCACGTACGGCGTCGCGTCGCCCTGCGTGCTCAGCGACACCGGCGTGTACTCGGTCGGCAGGTTCTTCTTGAGGGTGAGCACCGAGATGTCGTTCCGCAGCGGAACCGACGGGTCGTTGTAGTTCTCGACGATGTTCCAGCCCTGGTGGGTCCAGGTGGAACCGACCTCGGCGACGTACCCACTGCCGTCGAGGATGTTGCCTTGCTCGTCGAGGAGCTGGTCGTTGCCGGCGATGACCCGGGTGGTGCCCGGGCCGTCGGCGGTGCAGTGCGCGGCCGTCAGCACCTTGTTGGGTGCGACGATCGTGCCGGTGCACCACCACCAGTAGTACGTGCCGTCGATCTGCAGCGTGCTGACGACACCGACGATGTACGGGAACTCCGACGCGCTGGCGAGGCCTCCCCCGACGATGCGCGGCTTCGCACTCGTACCCGACTGGAAGCGAGGCCCCTTGGCGCCCGGTGTGGGCAGTTCGATCTTGCCCTTCTGCAGGTTCGGCAGCTTCCTCGGGCGCTCGGCCTGAGAACCGCTCGCCGCGTCGTACACGCCACCCCCGGCGGGGGCGGCCTGCGCGACGGTCACGGGCGCGACGACTGCCGCGCCCGCCAGGGCGAGGCCCGCCACGACGCCGGCCGACCAGCGCCGTCCGGATCCTGCGGAATTTGCCACTTCAGCCACTTATTGTTTCCCGTCGTTCGATTAACGAGGCACTCGGAACGGCGCAGCGGACATGCCCGACCGGACGGGAAGACGACAGTCAACGCCCGAGGCCAGAGCCTCCGCGCGAAAGATGTTGCCCCCGTCGCCGGAGCCAGCGACAGTACGTCGACTGCGGTCAATTGTCACGCCCGCTGGCAATTCCGAGCCGCCAAACGGTAGCAAGCATTCCGTCGTCGAGATAGATCCGTAAAGGGGATTCTTGACTCAGCCCAAGAGCCTGACCGGGCACGACGCACGGCGGGACCGGTCAGGGAGCGACGGTCGCCTGAGGACGGTCGTCGCGTACGTGCACCAGCATGTCGCCGGTCTCGATGACCGCGCCGGCCTTGTCGGCCAGGGTGACCACCTTGCCCCGCCGGACCAGGGCGATGACCAGCGATTCCAGCTCGCGGGGCGAGCGGCCCACCTCGGAGCGCTCGGCGGAGCGCATCGCCAGCGCCATGCCCTGGCCGGGGGTGAGCAGGTCCTCCACCACGTCGATCAGCGGCGGGGCCGAGGTGGACAGGCCCAGCAGCCGGCCGGCGGTGGCCGAGGAGACGATCACGTGGTGGGCGCCGCTCTGCTTGAGCAGCGGGGCGTTCTCCGCCTCCCGGGCGGCGGCGATGATCCGCACCTGCCCGGCGGTGAGCTGCCGTACGGTCAACGCCACCAGGACCGAGGCGTCGTCGCTGTCGGTCGCGATGATCACCGCCTTGGCGTTGCGTACGTGCGCCTCGTTGAGCACCGACGAGCGGGTCGCCGAGCCCTCGATCGCCACCAGGCCGGCCGAGGTGGCCTGCCGCAGCGCCGGACCGCTGCGTTCCACCACCACGATCCGGGACTTGTCGAGCCCGTTCTCCAGCAGGGCGGAGACCGCGCTGCGGCCCTTCGTGCCGTAGCCGCAGATGATGACGTGGTCCTTCACGGCTCTCCTCCACCGCGACAGGCGACGCCCGGTGCGGTACTGCTCGGTCAGCACTTCCAAAGTGGTGCCGACCAGGATGATCAGGAAGATCACCCGGGCTGGCGTGATGTAGACGACGTTGATCAGCCGGGCCGTCTGGCTGACCGGGGTGATGTCCCCGTAGCCGGTGGTCGAGAGGGTGACCACCGCGTAGTAGAAGCAGTCGAGGAGGGTCAGCGCGTCCTCGTTGACGTCGCGGTAGCCGTCCCGGTCGAGGTAGACCACGGCGACGGTGGCGAAGACCAGGCCGAGGGCGGCGGCCAGCCGGAGACTCAGCGCGCTCAGGGGGCCCCGTCGCTGGGCCGGAAAGTGGATCACGTGAGGGCCTGTCCCGGCCCTGTCGTCGCCTGCACGACCACAACATAGCGGCCTACGCGGATCTCGCACGGCTGGGTCGTCGACCCGGGTCACCACGGCTCGCCCCACGGCGCGCGACACGACGGGACGACCCGCGCGCCCGGCAGGGGGCATGATGGGGGTGTCCCGGACGACGAGCCCGAGAGTGAGGCCCGCATGTCGTTGCTGCGACGAGTGATCGGCGGGGTGCTACGCCGGCTCCGGCTGCGGCAGGGCCGCACGCTGCGCGAAGTGGCCGAGGCCGCCGGAGTGTCGGTCCCCTACCTGTCCGAGGTCGAACGCGGTCGCAAGGAGGCCTCCTCGGAGGTGCTCGCGGCGATCTGCCGGGCGCTCGGCATCCACCTGTCCGACCTGCTGGAAGAGGCGCGCGACGACCTGCGTCGGGTCGAGCCGCGCATCCCGGCCGCGCCCCGGGCCGGCCTGACCCGGCTGGAGCGGGCGGAGGTCGGCCGGCCCGACGCCGCCACCCCGGCCGCGCGGGTCGCTCCCCGGGCCGGCGGCCCCCTGCTCCACCTGGCTCCGCGCCCGGGCGGCACGACCCTGCGGGTCGGGCGGCCCGCCTCCGCCGTGGGCGGGCGCTCCGGCCCGCGTACCCGCATCGCGCTGGGCTGCGGGCGGACGCGGACGGGCGCACGGACGTTGACCGTCGTCTAGGCCGGCCCGTTCTGCCGTCGGCTGATCTGCCGCCGGCAGAATGGCTGGCCCCGCGCCTCCCGTTCCGCGCAGGCTGGAGATGCCGGTCCCCCGGGCGCCCTCCGGTCGCCCGCCGGCAGTGCCGGAAGGGCGGACGCGATGATCGGTGTCGACGTACGGATGTTGGACGGTGGGCAGCCGTCCTTCGGCGACCAGGTGTTCGACCGGCTGCTGAAGGAGCGGATCATCTTCCTCGGCACCGAGGTCACCGACGCCTCGGCGAACCAGATCTGCGCCCAGATGCTGCTGCTCGCCGCCGAGGACCCGGAGCGTGACATCGTGCTCTACATCAACTCGCCGGGTGGCTCGGTCAGCGCGGGCATGGCCGTCTACGACACGATGCGGTTCGTCCGCAACGACGTGGCGACGGTGGCGCTCGGCTTCGCCGGCTCGATGGGGCAGTTCCTGCTCTGCGCGGGTACGGCCGGCAAGCGTTACGCGCTGCCCCACTCACGGATCATGATGCACCAGCCGTCCGGCGGGATGGGCGGCACCGCCGCGGACATCACGATCCAGGCGGAGAACATGCTGCACGTGAAGCGGACCATGCAGGAGCTGATCGCCCGGCACAGCGGGCGCAGCCTGGAGGAGATCCAGCGGGACTGGGACCGCGACCGGTGGTTCACCGCCGAGCAGGCCCGCGAGTACGGGCTGATCGACCGGGTGGTCACGAGGGCCGAGCAGCTTCCGGGGAGCTGACGGAGCCGGGCCGCGACGGGAGGCGGCGACACCGGCGCCGGACGCGCCCCCTCGATCCGCGTCCGACCTCCGGTACGCGATGGCCATCACCGTGCTGGCCGCCGATACGACGGAGCCTATTCCCGCCAGTAGGAATCCGCGCGGACTGCCGGCGCAGCGTCTTGTGCACGAATCTCGTTACGTCCGCCTACGCCGCGTAGCGCAGGTGTTCGCGGTCCGGCGCGCAGGACCGGTAGCGTGCCTGGACGTGATCGAATCCGGGCACCCGCATGACACCCGATCGTCCTACGACGCCCTGGCCGTCGACTATGCCGAACGGCTCCAGGACGAGCTGGTCGCCAACCCGTGGGAGCGGGCGGTCCTCACCGCCTTCGCCGACCTCGTGCGCGCCGCCGGGAACGGGCCCGTCGCCGACGTCGGCTGCGGACCCGGCCGGCTCACCGGGTACCTGCACGGGCTCGGGCTCGACGCGTTCGGCGTCGACCTCTCCCCACGGATGGTCGAGGTCGCCCGCCGGGCCCACCCCGACCTGCGCTTCGACGTGGGCGCGATGCCCGATCTGGGGCTGCCCGACGCCTCCCTCGGCGGCATCGTGGCCTGGTACTCGACCATCCACGTCCCGGACGAGCTGCTCCCGGCCACCTTCGCGGATTTCCACCGGACGTTGACGCCCGGCGGTCACCTGGTCCTGGCGTTCCAGGTCGGCGACGAGCCGCTGCACCTGACCGAGGCGCTCGGCCACCCGGTCTCGCTGGAATTCCGGCGCCGCCGACCGGACCGGGTCGCCGAGTTGCTGACCGACGCGGGGCTGGACGTCCGCGTCCGGATGGTGCGCGAGCCCGAGGCCTTCGGGAGCCAGCCGGAGCGCACGCCGCAGGCGTACCTGGTGGCCCGCCGGCCGGCCGGCTGAGGCGCCGGGTCAGCGTGCGACGGTCAGCACCACCTTGCCGAGCGCCCGGCGCCCCTCCAGGTCGGCGTGCGCGGCGGCGGCGTCGGCCAGCGGGTAGGTCGAGACCAGCGGTCGCCACCAGCCCTGCCCGGCCAGCTCCAGCGACCGGGCGGCCAGCGCCGGGATGCCGCCGGGCAGGGCGCGAATCCGCTGACCCAGCCAGCCCACGGTCAGGCCCCGGCCGATGACGTCGCCGGTGTCGATCCGGGTGGCCTCGCCCGCCGACCAGCCGAACATCATGAACCGGCCGCCCGGCCCCGTCAGCTCCAGGGCTGCCCGGCCCACCGCGCCGCCCACCCCGTCGTACACCAGGCTCAGTCCGCCGACCCGGTCCCGCACCACCTCGGCCCAGTCCGGGCGGCCGTAGTCCACCACGAGGTCCGCGCCCAGCTCGCGCAGCTTCGCCGTCCGGTCGGCACCGCGCGCCGCCGCCACCACGGTGGCGCCGGTCGTCCGCGCGGCCTGCGCCAGGAGCCAGCCGACCCCGCCGGCCGCCGAGGGCACGAAGACGACGTCGTCCGCCGTCGGCCGTTCCAGGTCGAAGACCCCGAGGGCGGTACGGCCCGTGCCGACCGCGGCCACCGCCTCGGCGTCGGTCAACCCCGGCGGTACGGCGTACAGCGAGCCGACGTCGGTGACCGCCTGCTCGGCGTACCCGCCCGGCACCATGCCCAGGTGCGCGACGACCCGCCGCCCGCGCCACGCCCCGTCCACGCCCTCGCCCAGCTCGTCGACGACGCCGGCGACCTCCCGGCCGGGGATGGTGGGCAGGTCGGGCAGCGGGAGCGGGCCGCCGGCCTCGCCCCGGCGCAGGGTCGTGTCGAGCAGGTGCACGCCGCTCGCCGACACCGCGATCCGGACCTGGCCGGGGCCGGGTGTCAGGTCGGGCAGGTCGTCGAGCACCAGGTTTCCGGGGGGACCGAACTCGTGAAGCCGAATGGCACGCATGCCCCCATCCGACAACCTCAATGCCGCTTCAGGTCAACCCCGGAGTCAGCCGGTCGGCGCCACCATCGGGGGTCCCCCTCGCCGGGGAAGGTTGGGCGGGAGCCCGATCCGGGTATCAGAAAGCACCCGGACGAGACGCGGTTCCGGTCCGTCCGGGATTCGGTCCCCCGGGACGACCTTTAGACTAAGGTCACAGTCCGTAATCCGGATTCTCCCGGACAATCGGAAGGACTACACGTGATCGAGACCATGCAGATGAGGCCGATCAACCCCGAATCGGTGCCGGAGGCCACGGGCGGTTACCACAACGCGCTGGAGGTCCAGACCGCCGGACGGATGCTGTTCATCAGCGGGCAGATCCCCCAGTCCCGGGACGGCCACGTCCCGGCCACCCCCGAGGCGCAGTGCCGGCTGGTCTGGGACAACATCCGGGCCGTCCTCGCCGACGCCGGCATGGACGTCGACAATCTGGTCAAGGTCACCACGTTCCTGGCCGACCGCCGGCACGCCGACGTCAACACCAAGGTCCGCAACGAGGTGCTCGGCGCACACCGCCCCGCGCTGACGGTGATCGTCACCGGGATCTTCGACCCGGAGTGGATCATTGAGATCGAGGCGATCGCCGTCGCCTGACCGGCCGGTCCGACGGCCGACCCGGCGACGACCAGCCGCCGGCAGCCGGGCCGCCGCGCCGCATGCCCGTACCGGCCGGCTCACCGGCGCGGTCGGGCAGTCGTGGTGGGATGCTGACCGCGCAGGGCCACGACCTGGTCGCACTCCGGGCTGCGGCCCAGTTCGCGCACGTGGGCGCGGACGAGCTCGGGGATCCGGTAGCGGCCGTCCGGCAGCGCCTCGGCGAGCCCCGCGTCGACCAGGCGTTCGGCGGCGACCTCGGCGGCGGCCATCGGCTGGCCCGACAGCGCGGCGAGGTTCGACACGCCGACCAGGCCCCGGTCCAGCCGGCTCAGCAGCCGCAGCGCCCGCAGCGCCACGCCGTCGCCGTCGCCGTAGCGGGTCAGCACCCGCACCGCGCCGGCGAGGCAGTCCCGGATCGACATCGACTCGCAGACCAGGGCGTCGAGCCGGGCGGCGGGGTCGGCCAGCCGGGCGGCGAAGGCGGCGAGCGACCAGTTCTGCCGGGTCGCCAGCCGGGCGGCCGCGATCCGCAGGGCCAGGGGCAGCGCGTCGCAGCGCTCCACGAGCGTGCGCGCCGCCTCGGGCTCGGCGTCCACCCGCTCGGCGCCGAGGTGGTACCGGAGCACGTCGAGCGCGTCGTCCGTGTCCAGGGAGCCGACGGAGACCCGGGTGGCCCCGTCGAGGGTGGTCATCCCGGAGCGTGAGGTGACGATCAGGGCGCAGCCGACGGGCACCGGCCCGAGGACGCGTACCTGGGCGGCGGTCGCCACGTCGTCGAGGACGACCACGACCCGACGGCCGGTCAACAGGGCCGACCAGCCCGACGCGGGGTGATCGCCCGTCGGCGACGACAACCCGAGCGCCTCGGCCAGGACCCGCACCGCCCGGGCGGCCTCCGCCGGCCCGTCGGGTGTCCCCCCGCCCATGGGTACGAACACCGACCCGCCCGGGTGCTCCGCGGCCAGCTCGTGCGCGGCGCGCACCGCCAGGGCGGTCTTGCCGGCGCCGGCCAGCCCCTGGACCACGCCCGGCCGCCCGGACCGCACGCCCTTGACGAGCCGGCCCAGCTCGGCCGCCCGCCCGTGCAGGGCCACCGGGTCGGCGGGGAACCGGGAGGCCGGCGGGATCGGCGTGACCACCCGGACGGGTGGGCGGGCCCCCGGGTGGTGCAGCCGCAGCGCCGGATCGTTGCGCAGGATCCGCTGTTCCAGGTCGCGCAGCGACTCGCTGGGCTCGATGCCCAGCTCGTCGACCAGCAACCGCCGCAGGTCGCGGTACGCACCCAGGGCGACCGCCTGCTGGCCGTCGCGGTACAGGGCGGTCATCAGGTGGGCGTGCAGGCGCTCCCGCAGCGGATGCTGGCTGACCAGCACCTTGAGTTCCGGCAGCAGCATGCCGTGCCGGCCCAGCTCCAGCTCGGCGCCGATGCGGGCCTCGACCGTCGCGATCCGGGTCTCCTCCAGGCGGGCCACCTCGGCCATCACCAGCGGGGTCGGCCGGACGTCGGCCAGCGGGGCACCGCGCCACAGCGCCAGCGCCGCGTCGAACCCCTCGACAGCGGCGCCCGGCAGGCCGGCCGCGAAATCGGCGTGGGCCTGCCTGATCAGCCGCTCGCACTCGCCGATGTCGATCGTCTCCGCGGCGACCACCAGGCGGTAGCCCGGACTGCGGGTGGTCAGGACGCGGCCGTCGCGGTCGTTCAGGGCGCGGCGCAGCCGCCACGCGTACCCGGCGACGAGGCCGCTGGCCGAGGCCGGCGGGTCGTCGTCCCAGAGTTCGGCCACCAGTTGTTCGAGCGACACCACCTGGTCGGCCTTGAGCAGCAGCATCGCCAGCAACGCACGCTGTTTCGCCGAGCCGATCCCCCGCCACTGGACGCCGTCGTGGAACTCCACCGGCCCCATCAACCGGAAACGCAGGCGGGCGGGTGGTGCTTGCCGCGGGATGGGCATCTCTGCTCTCGATTCGTGAGCGTGGTGGGAGTCGGGGCCGCTCAGACCAGTCCGACGTCCGCTGCCAGCCGCCGGCGGTCGACCTTGCCGTTGGCGTTGACCGGAAAGAACTCGACCCGGTGGTACCGCGCCGGCGCCATGTAGGGCGGCAGGTGGTCGGCCACCAGTGCGGCCAGGGCCGCCTCCGCCACGGTGTCGCAGGTGTAGAGCGCGTGCAGCTCGACCGCTCCGGCACCGGGCAGCGCCAGGACGACGACGTCGTGCACCCCCGGGTGCCGGCGCAGGACGGACTCGATCTCGCCCAGCTCGATCCGGTAGCCGTGGATCTTGACCTGGTCGTCGAGCCGGCCCAGGTGGACCAGCTCACCGTCCTCCCGGCGGACCCGGTCCCCCGTCCGGTACCAGCTCGCCGGGCCGGGCGGGCCGTCGACCGGCGTCGTCCGGCGGCCGTCGTGGTCGACGAACCGGCCGAGGTTCTGCGCGGGGTCGAGGTAGCCGTCGAACCGCTGGCCGCCCCGCACGCAGAGCTCGCCGTCGTCCCCGGCGGTCCCGTCGGCCGCCAGCAGGGCCCCCTCCAGGTGCGGATGGATGCGCCCGATCGGCACGGTGTCGTTGCTGGTGCGGGGCCACCGCGCCGGATCGGCGGGAAGCTGGTAGCGGGTGCAGGTGACGGTGAGTTCGGTGGGCCCGTACATGTTCTCCAGGGTGCTGCCCGGCGCGGCGTCCGCCCACGCCCTCGCCTGGGCCAGGGTGAGCTGCTCACCGGCGAAGAGGCTCCACCGCAGGTCCGGCATGCTGCCGGGACGCAGGGTGCGCAGGCGGCGGGCCAGGGAGATCACCGACGGTACGGAGAACCAGTGGGTGATCCGGTTGTCGTTCACGTAGCGGACGGGGGCCAGGGTGTCGCCGGGCGCGGCGACCACCAGCAGCGCGCCGGACGTCCAGGCGACGAACATGTCGAACACCGACGGGTCGAAGGTCAGCTCGAAGGTCTGCGACAGCCGTGACCCCGGCCCCACCTGGTAGGCCTGCACGCAGTGCGCGAGGTAGGGGGCGAGGTTACGGTGCCGGATCGGCACCCCCTTGGGCGTGCCGGTGGATCCGGAGGTGAACAGGGTGTACGCGACGTCGTCGGGGCCGCCGGCGTACGCGTCCGTCCACCGCTCGGCCGGCACGTCGTACCAGCGCTGCTGCGGGGTGTCGGGCAGGTGCAGGACGCCGACCGGCCCGGCCGCCTCGTCGGCCACCCGGCCGCCCGCGTCGTCGGCGAGCAGGGCGTCCACCCCGGCGTGGGCGCAGGTCCGCCGGATCCGCTCCGCCGGCGCGTCGGGGCCGAGCGGCACGACGGTCGCGGCCAGCCGCAGGGTGGCGAGATAGCCGACGTACGCCCCGAGGCTGCGCGACGCGCAGAGCCCGACGACCCGGGGCGGGCGGCCGTGCAGGGCGACCAGCCGGGTGGCCAGCCGCTCGACCCGGTCCAGGAGTTCGGCGTACGTCAGCTCGTGCCCGGCGACGCGCAGCGCCGGGGCGTCGGGATGCCGGCGGACCGCGTCGGTGAACCCCTGGAAGAGCGTCGGGCCGCCCGCGCTCACCGGGAGCCGCCGGTGGTCGCCGCCTCCGGCAGGTCCCCGCCGTCGTCGGCGGTGCCGGCGCCCCCGCTGTCGTCCGGGCCGTCGGACGCCGGGGCGGCGGCCGGGCCGTCGACCTCAGCCATGCGCTCCCGGGTGACCACCTTGAAGAACGGGTAGATCAGCAGTACGCAGAGCACCGCGAAGAAGCCGAACGCCACCTGGTAGGAGAAGAACTCGGCGAGAAGGCCGGCGAGGATCGCGGCGACCGGGGTCATGCCCCAGGCCACGAGGCGGCTCGCGGCGCTGAACCGGCCGAGCATGTCGGCCGGCACCAGGGACTGCGTGATGAACCGGGAGTTGACCGTCCACATCGTGCCGCCGGCACCGGCGAGGAACGCCGCCGCGCCGATGGCCCAGGCGCTGGACGGCGCGGCGGGCAGCAGCGCCGGGGCCGCGACGAGGGCGAAGGCGCCGACGATGTCGGTGAACATGGACCAGCGTCGGCCGATCCACCGGTTGACCGGCCCGACGATGACGGTGCCGATCACCCCGCCCGCGCCGAGGCCGGTGAGCAGGAAGCCGTACTGCCGTTCGTCGAGGCCGAGCGGGCCGCCGACGGCGTAGACCGGGATGAGGGCCAGCCACGCCGCCCAGCAGCCGGCCATGATCGCGATGAGCAGCGCCATCGTCCGGAGCAGCCGGTGCTGCCAGAGGAACCGGAGGCCCTCGCGGATGTCCTCGTTGACCGAGCGCTTGCGCACGGGGGCCGCGACCTTGAAGTTGCCGACCAGCAGGAGCAGCAGGACCGCGCCGGCCACGTAGGCGAAGCCGGTGACGCTGAGCGCGAGCCCGAACCCGACCGCCACCAGGAAGCCGCCGATCGGCTGCCCGGCGAAGCCGTTGAACAGGTATTCCAGGGCCGTGATCCGCGCGTTGGCGGTCTCCCAGCGGTGTTTCGGCACGGCCGACGGGACGATGGAGACTCCGGCGATCCCGGCCACCACGTCGGCCAGGCCGATGACCAGGGCGGCGGCGTAGATCAGCGCCAGCGTGGGGCTGGCGAAGAGTACGGCGACGAGGAGCGCGCCGACGGAGACCATCCGGGCGATCTCGGCGCCCATCAGCAGGGCCCGCCGGTCCATCCGGTCGACGAAGACCCCGACGTGCAGCGCGGCCACCAACCACGGCAGGCTCATGATGGCCGCGACGGCGGTGACCACGACGGGTGATCGACTGATCTGGGCGGCGAGCAGCGGGAGGGCGATCCGGGCCACCGCGTCGGCGATGTTGGTGGTGCCCGTGAAGATGACCAGAATCCATTCGTTCCGCCTGGCTCCGGGCGGATCCGCCTGTGCTGTGGTTTGAGCTGTGGCCACGACAATCCCTCGCACGGTCTTGAATTGGGAGAAGTGAATCAGAACTCCGCCGCGGAGTTCGCACAGCACCCGGACAAACGATAAGGGACCATTTACCCGACCGCGCTTGTCAATTAGCTGACACACAATGCCGGGCGGGTCGGGGACCGATCCTGCACTTCCGCCCCGGCCATCGCCGGCAATTCCGATCGAACCGGTCGCCGGGGCTGAACGGAGTCGCAGGTCATCGGGGTCCGCGCGTTGACAGGGTGCTCGTACGGGTATCGACAGGCGGCTCCAACAATCGCGGAAAGTCCCTTTCGCGCCTTATGGGAATACTCTGCGTTGCGCTGGTTGCACCATAGGTCATCCGGGGGAACGTGTCCATCCTCACGTCAGTGGGTCGGCGCCCCTTCCGGCGGCGGCGACGACAGCCCGTCCGGGACCCGAATAATACGTACGGGGGTTTCTGTCGCCCCGTGCCGGATCTGGGGCGATTACGGCGGCATTGCCGCCTCGCCGGGCACCGCCTCCCCGCCTCCGCCACTGGCCAGCGCCCCTTTTACGCCACCCCGCCCGGAAGCCGAACGGGCTCCGGGGTGCCGCCCGAATCAGCGACCAACGACATTCCATCCCGGGAACATCGAGAGAACATCGGCGCCGGGATGCTCGGACCCGTAGAACTTCCAAGCGCAAATTCTGTCGACCCCCACCTCGATCGGCGGCCCGGCTCCTCGCCCGGTTTCCGATCATTGCGGCGCGGCCGACCTCAAGGTGAACGGGAAGCAGGGATGACGACTCCAGCTGACCTCGACACGACGATCGCGAAGTACGCGTCGGTGGCCTTCGACGACTCGACCCCCCTGCTGGAGGCCGGCCTCGAATCGCTGTCCCTGCTGCGGCTCGCCGTCGAGCTGGCCGAGGACGACGACGCGGAGATCGACGCCACCCGCCTGGTGGACCTTCGCACCGTCGGTGACCTCAAGCAGTGGCTACGCGAGCTGAGCGCCGTGGGCGCCGAGACCGGGGGCACACGGTGACCACGACAGCCGGGACGGAACCCGCGACGGACACCGGGCCGGTGCGACTGCCGATCACCGAATCGCAGAAGGGGCTGCTGGTCGTCAACGAACGCTCGCCCGGCCGCGCCGTCTACAACCAGCTCGTCCGCTTCGACATCGACCCGTCGATCCCCGACGAGACGATCGAGCGCGCGCTGACCACGGTGGTCGCCGTCCAGCCGGCGATGCGCCAGGTCTTCGGGCTGCTCCCGGAGATGCACGCGCGGCTCACCCCGCCGCCGGGTCCGGAGGACTTCCCGCTCGAACGGGTCACGGCCCGGCTGCGCGACTTCGAGGAGGCCGTCGGCGCGGCGCAGCGGCGGATCGGCCGACCCGAGTTCGACCTGGCCAACGGCCCCGCGTACCGCTTCGCCGTCGTCCGCTGCGTCGACGAGCCCCGGGTGGCCGTCCTCCTCTGCGACCACCACATCATCCTCGACGGCGTGTCGATGGGGCCCCTGGTGCGGGACCTCCAGGAGGCGCTGTCCGGCCGCCTCGCCGGGGTGGAGGTCGAGCAGCGGCGCGCCGCCCGCGAGAAGGCCTTCGTCAAGGAGCTGGCGGCGCAGAACCGCACCGCCACCTCCGACCGCGTCGTCGACCGGTCCCGGGAGTGGGCGGCCCGGTTGCGGGAGGTCCCGCCCCTGGTGCTGGCCCCCCTGCCCGGCCGCGCCGCGCAGACGGAGTTCACCGGCGACCGGGTCAGCTGGTACCTCAGCCAGGCCGAGACGGCCGCGCTGTCGGAGACCTGCCGGCGGCTGGAGATCTCCCCCTTCGTCTTCTTCTCCGGCATCTACGGCACCGTGCTGGCCCGGCACGGCAACGTGTCCAGCGTCCTGGTCGGCAGTCCGTTCATGGCCCGCCGCACGATCGGCGCCTTCGACCTCGGCGGCTTCTTCGTCAACACGTTGCCGGTCACCGTCGACGTGGAGTGGAGCCGCACCGTCGACGAGCATCTCGGCAAGGTGGTCCGGGAGTCCATCGACTTCTGCCGCGCGAACGTCGACGTCACCTTCAACCGGCTCGTCGCCGACGTACGGCCCGACCGGTCCAGCAACCGCAACCCGCTGTTCTCGGCGATGCTCGCCATGCAGGACACCTTCACGCCCGAACCGGGCGGGGCCGTGCTGCGGGTCCTGGAGCCCGGCAACGGCACCGCCAAGTTCGACCTCTGGCTGGGCGCCACCCCCGTCGACGGCCGCTGGCTGCTCGAACTCGAGTACGACCGGCAGCTCGTCGCACCGGTCGTCGCCGACGGGCTGCTCACCTCGCTGCGCGACGCCGTACGCGGGGCGGTCCGGGACGGCTCGCAACGGCTCGGTGACCTCTTCGCCGACGCCTCCGCCACGGCCAGCGTCCGCTCCGACGGCTGGACCAGCCCGCTGACCGGCGACACGCCGTGGGACTGGGTGACGGCGGCGGCCCGGCAGCGGCCCGACGCCCCCGCGATCGAGGACCCGACCCGCCGGCTCGACTATCGCCAGCTGCTGGCCGAGGCCGAGCGGATCAGCGCCGGGCTCGCCGCGCACGGCGTCGGCCCCCGGGCCGTGGTGGGCCTCGCCGCGACGACGCTCTGCGACACGGTGACCGCCATCCTGGCCATCCTCCGCCGGGGCGCGGCGTACCTCCCCCTGGATCCGGGCCTGCCCGCCGAGCGGCTGGAGTACATGGTCCGGCGGGCCGGCTGCGAGTTCGTCGTCGGCGAGGCCCTGGTGCCCGACGTGCCCACGGTCGCGGTGGCGGACCTGGCCGCCACGACGGAGCCGGTGCCCGACCCGCTGGCCGATCCCGACGCCCCGATCTACGTGATGTACACGTCGGGCTCCACCGGGCAGCCCAAGGGCGTCCAGATGGGACACCGGCCCCTGGCCAACCTCACGAGCTGGCAGATCGCGGCCCTCGGCATGGACGCCGAGACCCGCTTTCTCCAGTACGCCCCGCTCGGCTTCGACGTCTCCTTCCAGGAGATCCTGCCGACCCTGGCGGCGGGCGGGACGGTGGTCTCCCGCGAGCCGGCCGACCGGCGGATGTTCACCGCCGTCCTCAGCCGGATCGCCAGGACCGAGGTGACCCACGTCTACCTGCCGGTCGCGGCGCTGCGCCCCCTGGTGCAGACCGCCGCGAGCCGGGGCACCCGGTTGCCCGCGCTGCGCTACCTGTGCGTCTCCGGCGAGCAGCTCATCGTCGACGACGAGATCCGCGACTTCTTCCTCGCCCACCCGCACTGCACCCTGGTCAACCTGTACGGCCCCACCGAGACCCACGCGGTCACCTCGCACCGGCTGTCGTACCGGGACGCGGTGTGGCCGACCCACGTGCCGATCGGCCAGCCGTACCCACGGGTGAGCGCGTACGTGGTCGACGCCACCGGCCACCTCGCCCCGCCCGGCGTCGCCGGCGAGCTGCTCCTGGGCGGGGACTGCCCCGCCGACGGCTACATCAACGACCCGGAGATCACGGCCGAGAGGTTCGTGCCCGACCGGTTCTCCGGCGCGCCCGACGCGACCATGTACCGCACCGGGGACCTCGTAATCCGCGACGACCGGGGCGACCTGGTCTTCCTGGGCCGGATGGACACCCAGGTCAAGATCCGGGGGTACCGGATCGAGCTGGGCGAGATCGAGGCGGTCGCGAACCAGGTCGACGGCGTCCGACAGTCGGTGGCGGTGGTCCGGGGCTCCGGGGCCGACCGGGAACTCGGGCTGTTCGTCCGCCCCGACCCGGACTCGACCGTCGATCCGGAACAGGTCCGTCAACGGCTGACCACGGCGCTGCCGGTCTACATGCGTCCCCTGTGGATCTTCCCCGTCGACCGGGTCCCGACCACGCCGACCGGCAAGACCGACCGCGACGCCCTGCTGCGGCTCGCCGACGAGCTGCTGGTCGAGCAGCAGAGCGCCGACACCGCCGAGGTCGCGTACGCCGACGATCTGGAGCGGGAGCTGGCCGGGCTCTGGGGCGGGGTGCTCGACGTCGAGGGCATCCGGCCGGACCGCCCGCTCATCGAGTACGGCGCCCACTCGCTGAACATCTTCACCACCCTCGCCGAGGTGCAGGAGCGCTACGGGGTGGCGGTGCCGCTGGTCGACTTCTTCGCCGCGCCCACCGTGGCCACCCTGGCGGGGCTCGTCCGCTCGGGACGCGGCGGCGACTCGGCGGTGACGCCGTGACGACCAGGCTGCCCGGCCGGCTGGTCCCCCTGCTGCGGCGGGGCGCCCGACCGGCGTGCGTACTGCTGCCGGGCGCCGGCGGCGGGCTGCACCCCTACCTGCGGCTCGCCGCAGCCATCGGCGAGACCCACAACGTCGCGGCGGTACGCGCGGCCGGCCTGCTGCCCGACGAGGAGCCGGAACTCAGCATCGCCGAGATGGCCGACGCGGCGGCGCAGGCGCTGGACGCGGACGGCACGGTCCCGGCGGCCGTCCTCGGCTGGTCCCTCGGCGGCTCGGTCGCCTGGGAGCTGTGCGTCCGGCTGGCCGAGCGGGGGCACCTGCCCGATCTGGTGCTGGTGGACGCGACGCCGCTGCCGCGCCGCGCCACGGCCGAGGAGGACGCCCGGGTCCGCGAGACCGTCGTCGGGATGCTCGGGCCGCGCCCCGCCCCGGCGACCGTCGAGCGGGTCCGGCGGGTCTTCGACACGCAGGTCGCCGCCCTCGCCGACTACCGGGCCGAACGGTCGTACGCCGGCCGGGTGCTGATGCTGATGTGCACCGACGAGGAGTTCGGGTTCCGCGCCGAGGCCGAGGCCCGGTGGCGGGAACTGGCGCCGGAGCTGAGCGCCGGGCGGCTCGACGCCGGGCACTTCGACGTCTTCGACCCCGAGCGCCTGCCGCAGCTCGTCGACGAGGTGACGCCGTTCATCGGCCGGGCCTCCGGCGCGGTGCTGCGATGAGCCCGCTGGCGGTCGTCAGCGGCGGCACCCGGGGCATCGGGCTCACCTTCAGCCGCCGGTTGGTGAAGCTGGGGCACCGGGTGGTCGCGCCGTACCGGGGTGACGCCGTCGCGGCGGCGTCGGCGGCGGCCGAGCTCGGCGCCGCGTTCCACCCGGTCCGGCTCGACGTCGGCGACGCCGCCGCGGTCGGCGCCGCCGTGGAGACGGTCCTCGCGGAGCACGGCCCGCCGACCGTGCTGGTCAACAACGCGGGCATCAACATCGACCGGCCGTTCCTGGAGATGTCGACCGAGGACTGGCGGCGGGTGCTGGACACCAACCTCTCCGGCGTCTTCCACCTGACCCGGGCGTTCGCGCCCGCGATGCTGGCGGCCGGGCGCGACGGCGTGATCGTCAACGTGGGGGCCACCACCGGCATCCGCCCCCGCCGCAACGGCGTGAACTACTGCGCCAGCAAGGCCGGCCTGCTCCAGCTCACCAAGTGCCTGGCGCTGGAGCTGGCGCCCCGGATCAGGGTCAACTGCCTGATCCCGGGCATGACCGAGACCGACGAACTGGTGACCCGGTTCCGGCTGGACGACCCGGCCGCCCGGGCGGCGGTGGTCGCGGAGATCCCCCGGGGCCGCATCGGCACCACCGAGGAGATCGCCGACGCCCTGGAGTTCCTCGTCGGGCCGGCGAGTGGATACCTGACCGGGCAGAAGCTGATCGTGGACGGTGGGCAGTTCATGTGGTGACCGATGTGGACGAGATCCTGGACGGCGCGACGCGGGCCCGGGCCGAGCTGCCCCCGCCCGGCGACGGGCGCTACGACCGGTACTGCGCGGCGCTCGCCGACCGGCTCGCCGCCGGCTGGGCCGACGTCCTGGCGGCGAACGCCACCGACGTGGCCCGGGGCACCGAGGCGGGCCTCGGCCCCGAGCTGGTGGACCGCCTGGCGCTCGGCAAGCGCCACCTCGACGCGCTGGTCGACCTGATCGCGCGGACCCGTGCGGCGCTGCCGGCGGTGACCGCACCGAGCGCCGGGCACCAGGCCGGCAACGGCGCGACCGTACGCCGGCTGCCCAAGCCGCTCGGCGTGGTTCTGATGATCTTCGAGGCGCGACCGACGGTGACGGTGGAGGGCGCCCTGCTCCCGGTGGCGGTCGGCAACGTGGCCGTCCTGCGCGGCGGGTCGGAGATCGCGGCCACCAACCGGGCCCTCGCCGTCGTCGTCGGGCAGGCGCTGGCGGACGCGGGGCTGCCCGCCGGCACCGTACGGATCGTCACCGACCCCGACCGCCGGCTGGTGCGGGCCCTGCTGAAGCGGCACGACGCGGTCGACGTGCTGATCCCCCGGGGCAGCCCGACGCTGATCGACTACTGCCAGACCAGCTCCACCATCCCGGTCATCGCCAGCGGCGGCGGGGTCAACCACCTCTACGTCGACCGCAGCGCCGACCTGGAACTGGCCGCCCGGATCGCGCTCGACAGCAAGCTGGGCGAGCCCACCGCGTGCAACACGCTCGAACTGGTGCTGGCCCACGCCGACGTGGCCGAGGAGCTGACCCGGGCCCTGCTCCGGGCGGGCGCCGGGCTGGCCGAGCCGTGGCTGCTGCGGGTCGACTCCCGGCTGGCCGCCGCCGTGCCCGCCGGGGCGCCGGTGGCCGAGCTGACCGCCGCCGACGACGGCCGCGAGTTCCTGGAACGCGCGGTCGGCATCCGGCCCGTCGCCGGCCTCGACGAGGCGGCGGCCCACATCCGCCGCTTCGGTTCCCGGCACACCGAGGGCGTGGTGGCCACCGACCCGACGGTCGTGGACGGGTTCCTGGCCAGGGTGGACGCCGCCGCGCTGGTGGTCAACGGCTCCCTGCGCCTGCACGACGGCCCGACGATGGCGCTGGGACCGGAGCTGTCCATCAGCACGGGACGGCTGCACGTACGCGGGCCCGTCGACCTGTCCGCCCTGCTGACCTGGAGCTGGGTCGTCGACGCCGGGGGCAGGCTGCGCGGCGACGGGACGGAGGCGGCATGACGGACCGGTCCCTGATCAACGAGGCGGTGAAACGGCTGGTCGTACGCGAGTCCCGGCTCGCGGTCGACCCCGGCACGGTCGACGACCACGAGCCCCTCAACGGCGACCTGCTGCGGGTCAACTCGCTCGGTTTCCTCGGCATGCTCGTCCGGCTGGAGGACGAGCTGGACGTGACGCTGCCGGACGACATCTTCGCCGGGCGGGTCTTCACGACCGTCGCGGACCTGGTCGACGTCGTCGCCGACGTGGTGAAGGAGGAGTCGTGACCGAGACGCCCCGGGCCTGGCGCAGCGTCCTGCCGCACCTCGGCTACGAACTGCCCGCGGACGTGACACCGGAGAACACCGACGGCCCGGTGACCGCCACCCTGCCCCTGGAGCTGATCCGGCAGAGCGTGTCGGCCCGGGAGTTCTGGCCGATCCCGGAGCCGGTGGCCGAGCGCTACCGGGCCTACCGGCCGGCGCCCCTGTGGCGGGCCCGCCGCTTCGAGGCCGAGATCGGGGCCACCGTCCCGATCTACGTCAAGTACGAGGGCGGGAACATCTCCGGCAGCCACAAGTTCAACACCGCGCTGGCGCAGGCCCACTACTACCACCGGGCGGGCTTCCGGGAGCTGGTCACCGGCACCGGCGCCGGGCAGTGGGGCAGCGCCCTCGCCGCCGCCTGCGCCGCGTTCGGCATGGCCTGCACCGTCTTCATGGTCGGCGGGAGCCTGCGCGACAAGCCGTACCGGGGCAGCCTGATGCGGCTCTACGGCGCGGAGCTGCACGCCAGTCCCAGCCCGCTGACCGGGGTGGGACGCGCCGCCGCCGAGCAGCCGGGGCAGGGCAACAGCCTCGCGCTGGCCATCGGCGAGGCCGTCGAGTACGCCCGGGCGGATCCCAAGCGGGCGTTCTGCATCGGCAGCGGCGAGACGTACAGCATCCTGCACCAGTCGGTGATCGGCCTGGAGGCGATCGACCAGCTCGCCGCCGTCGACGCCACCGTGGACGCGGTGATCGGCTGCGTGGGCGCCGGCAGCAACTTCGGCGGGCTGGCCCTGCCGTTCTTCGCCGCCTGGCGGGCCGGCGAGCTGGAGGTGCCCGCCGACCTGATCGCGGTCGAGTCCAGCGCCACCCCGAAGCTGACCCGTGGGGTGTACGCCTACGACCACACCGACTCCACCGGCACCGGCCCGATGGAGCCGATGTACACGATCGGCAGCGGGTACGCGATCCCCGCGTCGCACTCGGCCGGGCTGCGCTTCCACGGCGCGGCGAAGCTGATCTCCGCCATGCGGCACCGGGAGCAGATCTCGGCGCTGGCGGTGGGCCAGCGGGAGGCGCTGACCGCCGGCCGCACGTTCGCCCTGACCGAGCTCGTGCTGCCCGCGCCGGAGTCGGGTCACGCGCTGGCCGCCGCCGCCCGGGTCGCGACCGGGCGCGAGTCCGGGCATCCGGCGCGGCACGGGGTGCTGGTCTGCGTCAGCGGGCACGGCCTGCTCGACCTGGCCGCGTACGACAAGCTCCTCGCCGGTCTGCCCGAGGACCGGCCGGCCGACGCGGACGCGTTGCGGGCGGCGACGGCGTCGCTCCGCGCGGTCCACGAGATCTGAAGGGCGTGACATGGTCGCTGTGCCTGCGGTGCCGACGCGCAGCCGGGAGTGGACGCCGGTGCTGACCGGTCTCCGCGCCGACCTGCTGGACTGCGTCCAGGTGAACCTGGCCGCGCTGGCCGACCGGGCCTACGGGCCCAGCGCGCACCTGGCGCTCGGGGCCACCCTGCGCTTCCACACCGCCGAGGGGCCGGCCGGGACGCCGGCGGTGACCGCGTCGGTGGACCAGCGGCTGGCCGAGGCGGCCGACCTGCTCGGCCTGCGGGTCGCCCGACGCTGGGACGACGTGCCGGGCGCGCGGCTGCGCGAGCTGGTGGCGGAGCACTCGCCGCTCTACGTGGTCGCCGACACGTTCACCATGAGCTGGCTGCCGTACGCCGGAAACCAGCACATGGAGCACAGCTTCCTGCTGGTCGACGCCGGTGAGCACTACGTCGTGGTCGACGGCTACCACAACTCCACCCAGTGGGGTGACGCGCGACCGGGGACGTGGCGGATGTCGGCCGCCGACTTCGACGCGGCGGTGCCCCGCGCGACCGCGATGACCGTCGTCGCCGACGGCGCCCCGGTGCTCGACCGGGCGGCGGTCCTGCGGGACAACGCCGCCGCGTTGCGCGCCGAGGCCGACCGGATCGAGGACTACCTGGCGGCGGTCCAGCGGCGGGCGGGCGAGGCGGAGGCGGCGGCCCAACTGGTCCTCGACGTGTGGCTGCTCGGCCGGTCCCGGGCCCTGCACGCCGCCTGGCTGGCCGGCGACCCGGACGCCGCCGACGCGGCACGGGAGGCCGCCGCCCGCGCCGACGCCTGGCTCGCGCTCGCCGGGCAGAGCTACGTGGCGATGCGCCGGGTCCGCCGGGGCGGCGTCTTCCCCGCCCCCGTCCTCGACCAGCTCGCCGGCCTGCTGCGCGACGACGTGGCGCTCGCCGGGCGGCTAGCCGACGCCGGGCCGGTGCCACCACCGCGGGGCGGGTCGACCGCCGACCCGGGCCGGATCCGCGAGGTGCTGGCCGACGAGGTGCGTGGCGTCCTCGGCGTCGGCCCTGAGGTGCCGGTCGACGGGCGTCCACTGCGGACGCTGTCGGGCTTCAACTCGTTCCGGCTGGTCGAGGTGATCGAGCGGGCGGAGACCCGGCTGGGGGTGGAGCTGGACCCGGACGACCTCACCGGCCCGGCCCTGCACGACCTCGACTCGCTGGGCGCCGTGTTCGAGCGGGCCCGGCCCGCGACGCAGGGGGTGTCAGGCCGGTGAGCGGGCTGCTGCACGAGCTGCTGGACCGCACCGCGGCCGCCCGGCCGGACGCGCCGGCGATCGCCCACGGCGACCTGGTCCAGAGCTACGGCGAGCTGGACGCCGCCAGTCGGCGGCTCGCCGGCTGGCTGGCCGGACGGGGTGTCCGCCGGGGCGAACGGGTGGTGGTCTGCCTGCCCACCGACCCACTGCTGCCCGCCCTGCTGTACGCCTGCTCCCGGGCGGGCGCCGTGTTCAGCGTGGTCAACGACCAGTCCCCCGCGATCGCCCTGGCGCACGTGCTGACCGACGCCGAACCGGCGCTGCTCGTCACCGACAACCCCCGGGCGCTCGCCGTGGCCGCCGAGCACGGGGTGCCGGCCGTCGGCACGGCGGAGCTGCGCCGGATCGTGCGCGACGGCCCCGACGCCGAGCCGGCGGCGGCCCCGCTGGCCGTCGACCCGGTCTGCCTCATCTACACCTCCGGCAGCACCGGCATGCCGAAGGCCGTGGTGTCCACCCACGCGCAGGTGGTCTTCGCCGCCGGGGCCATCGCCGCCCAGCTCGGCTACCGCGCCGACGACGTCGTGTGGTGCGCCCTGCCGCTCTCCTTCGACTACGGCATGTACCAGATCTTCCTCAGCACGCTGGCCGGCGCCCGGCTGCACCTGGCCTCCCCCGCCGACACCGGCCCGACGCTGCCCCGGCACCTGGTGAACAGCGGTGCGACCGTGCTGCCCGCGGTGCCCGCCCTCGCCCGGGGCCTGGCCCGGATGCTGTCCCGCCCGGGCACGGCCGTGCCGGCGTTGCGCCTGCTCACCAACACCGGCGCGGCGATGCCGCCCGAGGTCATGCGCGACCTGCGCGCCCGGATCCCCACGCTGCGCGTACAGCTGATGTTCGGGCTCACCGAGTGCAAGCGGGCCGCGATCATGCCGGTGGACGAGGACCTGCGCCGGCCCGGCGCCTCCGGGCGGGCCCTGCCGGGCACCGAGATCCTGATCGTGGACGCGGACGGCGCGGCGGTGCCGCCCGGCACCGTCGGCGAGATCGTGGTCCGGGGCCCGCACGTGATGGCCGGCTACTGGCGTCGCCCGGAGCTCACCGCGCAGCGCTTCCCCCGCGCCGAGGGGCTCTTCCCCCAGCTGCGCACGGGCGACCACGGCTGGCTCGACGCCGACGGCTACCTCTACTTCGTCGGCCGGCGCGACGACATCTACAAGGAACGCGGCATCCGCGTCAGCGTCACCGAGGTGGAGGCGGCGGCGTACCGGATACCGCAGGTGCAGGCCGCCGCCGTGCTGCCGCCCCGCGCCGAGGACGGCGGTGACTCGGCCACCCTGTTCGCGGTGACCGAGCTGACCGCGCCGGAGGTGCTCGCCGCGCTGCGCACCGAACTCGACGAGATCAAGACGCCCCGGACCTGCCTGGTCGTGCCGGAGATCCCACTGACCCGCAACGGCAAGGTCGACCGGGCGGAGCTGTACCGGATGTGGTCGGAGCGCGCCCGTGTCTGAACTCGCGGAACTCTTCGACCGGCCGGACGCGCCGCAGACCCCGGCGTACCTCTACGACACCGACGAGCTGGCCCGCTCGTACGCCGCGCTGCGGGCCGCCCTGCCCGGGCCCGCCGAGCTGTTCTACTCGCTCAAGGCCAACCCGCACCCGACGGTGGTCGCCGACCTCACCGCCGCGGGGTGCCGGGCGGAGGTCTGTTCCCCCGGCGAGCTGCGCGTCGCGCTGGCGGCCGGCTGCGACCCGGCCGAGATCCTCTACACCGGCCCCGGCAAGCGGGACGTCGACCTGGTCGAGGCCGTACGGGCCGGCGTCGGGCTCTTCTCCGTCGACTCGCCGTACGGGCTGGACCAGCTCGACCGGGTGGCCCGCGAGCACGGCGTCGAGGTACGCGCGCTGGTGCGGATCAACGACGACACCCCGGCCCCCGGGCAGGGGCTCACCATGACCGGCGTCGCCTCGCAGTTCGGCGCGGACGTGCGCTGGGTGCTGGACCGGCCCGAGCTGTTCGGGCCGCGCCGGAACGTGTCCCCGGTCGGGTTCCACCTCTACATGGGCAGCAACGTCGACGGCGAGGACGCCCTGCTCGCCCAGTTCACCCAGTCCGTCGACACCGTACGGCGGCTGGCGGCGGCGACCGGGACGCAGCCGGAACTGATCGACCTGGGCGGCGGCTTCGGGGCGCCCTTCGCGCGGGCCGGCGACCGGCCGGACCTGCCGAAGCTGGCGGACCGGCTGACGGCGTTGCTGGGCGACGCCTTCCCGGGCTGGCCGGAGCGCGGGCCGGGGGTGGCTTTCGAGTCCGGCCGGTACCTGGTCGGCACCTGCGGCACGCTGGTCACCCGGGTCCTCGACGTGAAGCGGTCGCAGGGCGCCACCGTGGTCGTGCTGGAGTCGGGCATCCACCACCTCGGCGGGATGTCCGGGCTGCGCCGGCTGCCCCCGATCGTGCCGGACCTGGTAACCGTGGACGCGACGGCCGGCGCGCCGGTGCCCGGGACCATCGTCACCGGTCCGCTGTGCACGCCGCTGGACACGTGGGCCCGCGCCGCAGCCCTCCCGCCACTGGTCCCGGGCCAGCTGGTCGCCGTGCCCAACGTGGGCGCGTACGGCCTCTACGCCAGCCTGGTGGCCTTCCTCGCGCATCCCATGCCGGTCGAGGTCACCGTCGCCGGGGGCCGGATCACCGGCGTGACCCGGCTGGAGCTCACCCGGCACACCGTCATCGGCAGCGACAGGGGTTGATCTGACAATGGACGCCGCTTTTCCGGACCTGCTCAAGCCGTTCCTCAAGTACGCGGGAACGCAGCCCATCACCGCCGAGGCCTCGCTCAACGAGCTGGGCCTGGACTCGATGCGCGCGATCGAGCTGCTGTTCACCATCGAGGACACCTACGGCGTGTCCATGCCCGACGAGCTGCTGACCGACAGCACCTTCGCCACCGCGGGCAGCCTGTGGAACACCATCGAGTCGCTGCGGGGGCGGGCGGCGTGAGCACCGCGACCCGCCACGAGGGCGCGCTGGAGCAGGTGCTGGCCGCCGCCGCCGCGCACGCGGAGCAGGCCGACGAGTCGGCGGAGTTCCCCGTCGCGGCGCTGGACGCGATGCGGGCGACCGGGCTGCTCGGCCTGCTGGTGCCGGCGGAGCACGGCGGCGGGGGCGGCGGGCTCGGCGACCTCGTCGACGTGACGCTGCGGCTGGCCCGGGTGGACATGTCCGTCGCGTTGATCTTCGCGATGCACTGCCAGCAGGTGGTGGCGGTGGTCCGGCACGCCGACGGGCCCCTCGCCGCGCGGCTCCTGCCGGAGCTCGGCAAGGGCGACGTCTACCTCGCCTCGGTCACCACCGAACGCGGCAAGGGCGGGCACCTGCTCAGCTCGGAGTCGACGGTCCGGCAGGACGCCGGGACGTTGACGATCGACCGGGACGCCCCGATCGTGACGGGCGGCCAGCACGCGGACGCGTACCTCATCACCACGCTGGCACCGGACGCCACCTCGCCGAGCCAGGTCTCCCTGGTGTACGCCCGCCGCGACCAGCTCACGCTGGAGGTGCGCGGCGGTTGGCAGCCGCTCGGGATGCGGGCCACCCAGAGCGTGCCGATGCGCCTGACCGGGCGGGTGCCGGCCGACCAGGTGATCGGCGCTCCCGGGAAGTTCCGCGAGATCGTCGCCCCCACCTTCGGCCCGCTGGCGCACATCGGCTGGTCGGCGGCGTGGCTCGGCGCGGCGACCGGTGCGCTGTCGCGGATCCTGCACCACATCCGCGACGCCGGCCGGGGCCAGTTCGATCCCTCCTCTGAGCTGCTGCTGACCCGGCTGGCCCGGGTCCGGGGGCGGCTCGACCTGGTCAACGCCCTGCTGCGGCACACCGTCGCCGCAGTGGAGGGCAGCCCCGACGTGGCCGACCCGTCGACGCAGCTGCTGGTCAACTCCCTGAAGGTGCACGCCGCCGAGCAGTGCTTCGCCGCCGCCGACGAGATGGTGGAGCTGGTGGGCCTGCGGCACGGCTACCTCAGGTCGTCGCCGCTGTACCTGGAGCGCGTCTTCCGGGACCTCCGGTCGGCCTCGCTGAACTACGCCAACGACCGGCTGCTGCTGGTCAACGGGGCGCTGACGCTGCGCGACCGGCAGGTGCACCTTGCCTGAGCTGCGGACGGCACCTGCGGCGGCCACCACGGCACCCGGCTCGGAGGCGCCCGGCGCCGACGTGGCCGCGCGTGTCGAGGCGGCGCTGCGCGGGCTGGCCACCCCCGCCGACGCCCGGGCCGTCTGGCGGGCGCTCGGCGAGCACGGCCTGCTGCGTGACCTCGGGCCGGCCGAGCTGCCGGGGCTGCTCGGCACCCTCGACGCGTACTGCCCGGTCGGGGTGGTGCTGTCGGTCTGCGTCCAGGTCGCCAGCGCGCTGCCCGTCCTGCGCGAACAGGTCGACGCGGAGCCGGCGGACGGGCCGGTGCGGGCCGCGTACCTCGACGCGGTCGCCGGTCGCGCGACGCTCGCGCTGGCCGCGACGGACCGCGACGGCGCCGGCTCCGACCTGATGGAGCTGGGCACGACGGTACGCCTCGACGACCGGTCGCTGGTGCTCGACGGCGGGAAGCGGTGGATCACCAACGCCCGCACCGCCGGCCACGCGCTCGTGCTGGCCCGGCACCGCCCGCAGCGGCACTTCACCAGCTTCGTGTGGGTGCTGGTGCCCACCGACGCCCCCGGCGTGCGGGTGTCCGCGACCCGGGGCACCCCGCTGACCGGCGCCGGCCTGGGCGACCTGCACTTCGACCAGGTGTGCCTGGACCGGTCGTACCTGGTCGGCCGGCCCGGCCGGGGCATGGTCAGCTTCGCCCGGCACATCGCCACGGAACGCTTCGCGGGCGGCGTGTGGGCCGCCGCGATGTGCCGGCGGGTGCTCGCCGACACCCACCGCCGGCTCGTCGAGCGTCCCCTCGGCGACGGCCGGGCCTGGGACAACGCGGCGATCCGGGAGCGGTTCGCCCGGTGCGTGGTGGAGGCGTGGCGGATCGAGGCGGCCTGCGACGCCCACCGGAGAAGCACCGAGCCCCTGGTGACCAGCATGCTGCTGAAGACCTCGGTGGCGCAGGGCCTGGACGTGGTGCTCGGCGAGTGCGCCGCCCTGCTCGGCGCGGAGGCGTACGCCGAGGGCGGGCTGGCGCAGCTGCGGGCCGCCGCCGGCATGTTCGCCACGGCCGGCGGCGCCACCGGCGCGATGCTCGCCGGGATCGCCGAGCACGTGCCGGACCTGCTGCGGGACCGGCCGTGGTGACGGCCCGGCAGCGGACGGCGCTGGCCTGCCGGGCACGGCCGCGCCGGGACCCGACGGGCCGCCACCGGGGCATCGTCCGGCTGCGGCTGGGCGCCCGGGTGCGGGTGGCCGTGGCCGAGCAGCGGCTGCTCGCCCACCTTCCGCCGGCCCCGGCGGACCTGGCGACCGTCGGTGACCTCCCCGCCGGCCCGCGCGCCGAACGGCTGGCCGCGCGGGCGCTGCTGCGCCTGCTGCTCGCCACCGAGCTGGGCCGGGCGGCCGGCGCCACGCCGATCGCCGCCCGCGACGGCGGCCAGCCCCACCTGCCCGAGTGGCCGGGGATCAGCGTCAGCCTGTCCCACGACGCCGGGACGGTGGCCGCCGCGATCGGCCGGGGCGTGCCCGTCGGCGTCGACGTCCAGGTGCCCGTGCCCGCGCCGCCGGCCCTGCTGCGCCGCTGCTGCGCCCCGGCGGTCCGCGCCGCCCTGGACCGGCTGCCCGCACCGGCCCGGGACCGCGAGTTCGCCTGGATCTGGACGGTGCAGGAGGCGTGCGTGAAGGCGACCGGCGCGGGCCTCGCCGGCCGCCCCTGGGCCATTCCAGTGCCGGCGGGACGGCGGACGGGCCACTGGGCCGACCTGCGGTGGGTGAGCCTGCGCGGGCACAGCCGGGTGCCGGCGAGCGTGGCGCACCTGGTGGGTACGCGATGACCGCCCCGGACCCCCGCTTCGCCGGGCTGAGCTGCTACACCGCCAACCTGGCCGGCTACCGGGCCGGCGAGTTCGCCGACACCCCCGACCGGTTCGCCGACTCGGTACGCGTCGCGGTGCGCACGGACCTGCCGGAGGGGCAGCTCGCCTTCTCCCACCACCGGGTGCCGCTCGACCGGCTGCCGGACGGCACCCGGCTGGCGTGGGCCACCGCCCCGGTCGACGGCGTCGTCGAGTCCGTCGACGCGGAGCTGCGGCGCCACGGCCGGGTGCTGGTGGTCACCGACAACGCGGCGCTGCCCTGGTCCCCCTCGGCCGGCGGCACCGCCCACGCGCCGCACTGGCTGCTGGTCGACGACCGGCGCGGCGACGACTGGCACGTGGTCGACGGGTTCAGCGGGCTGCTGCCCGCCGGCGAACAGGAGCCGTACGCCGGCTGGCTCGGCACCGCCGGGCTGCTCGCCGCGATGACCCCGCCGCCGGCGTGGCGCCCGGAGCAGGAGCGGCGCAACGCGCTGGCCTTCGGCTTCTGGCTGCCCCCGCCGGCCGGCGGGCACCCGCAGTGGCTGGTCCGTACCGGCGCCCCCGGGGACGAGCCGGAGCTGCCCGGCGACTGGCTGCTGGACGAGGACGCGGCCCTGGAGTTCCTCCGCGACCACGTCGTCGCGCACCCGGAGGCCGCCGGGGCGCACCTGGACGACCTGTGGGCCGTCGCGCAGCACCGGACGTTCCGGTACCGCCACCTCGGCGACGACGAGGCGGTGCGGGCCTGGGCGGACCTGCCCCGGGCGCTGCGCTTCGCGGTGGAGTCGGCCCGTCGGGGACGCCCCCGGTCCGCGCTGGTGCGGACCACCTTCGACCACCTGCGGCACCTGGAACGAGACCGGTCGACCACCCCAGCGCCGGCGGCGGAACGCCCGCACCGGCAGACCTTGTGAAGGATGTGCGATGCAGACCCGTACCCTCTACGACTGGTTCCGTACGTCAGCCCGGCAGTACCCGGACAACGTGGCGATCGAGGTCGCCTCGGACGCACTGACCTACGCCGAGTTGCGGGCCGCGGCCGAGCGGTTGTCGGCCGCCATGCAGCGCGCGCCGGGACGGCCACCCCGACGGGTCGGGCTGCTCACCTCCCGCAGCCTCGTCGGCTACATCGCCTACCTGGCCGCCCTGCGGCTGGGTGCGACGGTGGTGCCGCTCAACCCCGCCAATCCGGCGGCCCGGAACCTCGCCATCTCCGACGAGGCGGGGCTCGACCTCGTCATGGTCGACGACACCTCCGGCGACGGGCTGGCCGAGTTCCGCGCGCAGACCACCGTCACGGTCCTCGACCTGACCGGTGAGGGCTGGCGCCGGTTCCTCGCCCCGGGCGACGCGGCGGAGATCCCGCCGGAGGTGGAGCGGGGCCGCGACGACTTCGCGTACATCATCTTCACCAGCGGCACCACCGGGAAGCCCAAGGGCGTGCCGGCGACCCACGCCAACGTCGACTCCTTCCTGACCGAGGTGACCAAGCGGTACCGGTTCCGGCCCGAGTCGCGGGTCTCGCAGACCTTCGAGATGTGCTTCGACGGCTCGATCCTGGCGATGTTCGGCGCGTGGGGCACCGGGGCCACCCTGTGCGTGGCGCAGCGCGGCGACGTGCTGACGCCGGTGCGCTTCATCAACACGAAGCGGCTCACGCACTGGCTGTCCGTGCCGTCGCTGATCTCGTTCGCCAAGCGCTTGCGGGCGCTGGCGCCGGAGAGCATGCCGACGCTGCGGCTGAGTTCCTTCGGCGGGGAGCCGCTGACCATCGAGCAGGTCAACGACTGGACGGCCGCCGCGCCGAACACCGCCGTGATCAACTGTTACGGCCCCACCGAGACCACGGTCATCGTCACCGCGTACGAGGTGCCCGCCGACCCGGCCGCCCGGATCGAGTCGTCGAACCGGTCGGTGCCGATCGGGGACATCTACCCGCACCTCGACTACGTGCTGCTCGACGAGGACCTGCGCCCGTGCGACGACGGCGAGCTGTGCGTCCGCGGTGAGCAGCGCTTCCCCGGCTACCTGGACCCGACGGAGAACGCGGGCCGGTTCGTCTCCTTCGACGGCGACCGGGCCCGGCTCTACGACGGCACCGGGCCGTTGACCGCCGAGCACTGGTACCGCACCGGCGACCGGGTCCGTCGCGAGTTCGGCGAGCTGGTGCACCAGGGCCGCATCGACCACCAGGTGAAGGTGCGCGGCAACCGCGTCGAGCTGGCCGAGATCGAGGCCGCGCTGCGCGCCCACGCGGACGTGGTGGAGGCCGTGGTGCTCACCGTGGCCGGCGCCGACGGGGAGCTGGACCTGCACGCCGTCTACACCGGCGCGGCGCTGGCCGACGACGACCTCACCCACCTGGTGGGACACCTGCCCCCGTACATGCGGCCACGGGCGTTCCACCACCGGGCGGAGATCCCGCTGACCGAGGTGGACAAGGTCGACCGCAAGCGGTTGACCTCCGAGCTGCTCGCCACCCGTGGCTGAGCAGCACGCCGGGGCGGTCCCGGGCCCGGTCCCGGCCACCGGCATGCAGGAGGCCCTGTGGTGGGTGCACCAGCGGGCCCGGAACCGGTCCGTCTACCACCTCACCTGGCGGCTCGCGGTCGATGAGCCGCTCGACGAGGCGGCGCTGGCCGTCGCCTGGCAGGCGATGGTCGACCGGCACGAGGCGTTGCGGACCTCGGTCGTCCGGCAGGCGGACGCCGTCACGCTGGTGGTGGCGCCCCGGATCGTCGTGGGCCTGCACCGGGTGGAGGTGGACGACCCGGGGCCGGCCGACCCGGGCACCCTGCTGCGGCTCGTCGCCGAGGAGGTGCACGCCGGGCCGATGGAACCGGAGGCGGCGCCACTGGCCCGGATCACCCTGGTCCGGGTCGGCGACCGGCACGAGGTGCTGCTGACCGTGCACCACGTGGTGCTGGACGGCTGGGCGGTCCAGCTGCTCGTCGGCGAGCTGTCCGAGGCGTACGCGGCCACGCGGGAGGGACGTGCCGTCAGCTTCCCGGCCGACCCGGTGCCGTTCAGCACGTACGCGCGGGAGCAGGCCGCGGCCCGCACGGACGGCCGCTGGGACAAGAGCCTGGCGTACTGGCGCAACGCGCTCACGGGTGCCGCCTCCGCCGTCCTGGAACCCGACCTGCCGGGCGAGGTGGCCAGCGGCGCACCCGGCGCGATCCTGTGCTACGGCTTCAGCGCCGAGGCGGGCGCCGGGATCGCCGCCCTGGCGAAGGCCACCTTCGCCACCCCGTTCGCGGTCATCCTCGGCGCGGCGCAGATCGTGCTCGCCCGGGCCGGCGCCGGGCCGGACGTGGCGGTGGGCGTGGTGACCGCGAACCGGATGACCGCCCGCGACCAGGCGCTGCTCGGGTACACCGCCAACCTCTGCGTGGCCCGGGCCACGGTCGACGGGGCGGACACCGTCGCGGGGGTGGTGGGTTCCGCCCGGGACGGGATGTGGCAGATGCTGACCCACCAGGCGGTGCCGTACCCGGTGGTGTTCGGGGCGCTGCCCGAGGCGACCCGGAGCGCGCTGGGCGATCCCGCGCCGCTGCTGCTGAGCTACCTCGGCCCGATCGGCACCGACCTGCGGCTCGGCCCGGTCCCGGCGACGCTGCTGCCCAGCCCGAACCGGGCCGCCCGGGCCGACCTGGCGATGTCCGTCTGGGAGGCCGACGGCGGCTACCTCGCCGAGATCGAGTACCACACCGGGCGCTACCGGGAGAGCAGCGTGCTGGCCCTGCTGCACGACCTGGACGAGGTGCTGGCCGACGGCGGCGCCGAGCCGCAGCGTACGGTCGGCTCGTTCGACGTCGCCACCCGCGCCCGGGCCGGCCGCGCGGCCCCGGCCACAGTGGACCGCGACCGGGCGACCGGCCCGCTGCCCGAGTCGGCGGACTGGCAGTACGTCGTCGCCGCCTGGACCGACGTGCTCGGCGGTCCGCCGGCCGACGCGGACGTCGACTTCTTCGCCGCCGGCGGCAACTCGCTGAGCGCCCTGCGCCTCGTGGACGCGCTGACGGCCGACGGGCGGCCGGCGGTGGACGTCGTGCGGTGGCTGGGCGAGCCGACCCCCCGCCGGTTGGCCGACCTGCTGGGCAACGGGTCGCAGCCGGTGGCGGCGGAGTCGACGCTTGTGGAGTTGCGGGCGGGCCCGGGGCCGCACCTGCACCTCGTGCACGGCGCCGGGGGCAGCCCGCAGGACTACCAGGACCTGCTGGCGGAGCTGCCGGAGCACTGGCGGGTGACCGCCTCCCGCGACAGCGCGGAGCTGCCGACGGTAGCGGCGCTGGCCCAGCGGTACCGGGCCGACCTGGACGCGGCGGGGCTGGTCCCGGACCTGCTCGGCGGGTGGTCCTTCGGCGGTCAGGTCGCCTACCAGATGGCCGCCGACCAGGTCGGACGGCGCTCGGCGCTGGTCGTGCTGGACTCGGCCCCGCCGGTCGGGTACGAGCTGCCGGCCGACGAGGTCCGGCAGCGCTTCGACACCTTCACCGAGAACATCCACCGGGCCCTCGACCTGGAGCCGGACGCCCCGAGGCCCCGGGTGACGGGTGGCCCGGAGCCGGCCGGCTTCGACGAGCGGCTGGCCCTCGGCGCGCTCGCGGCCAGCCTGGCCGCCGTCCAGCAACCCGTGCCCACGGCGCTGCTGGCGCACCGGTGGCGCAGCTACGAGCGCCACGTCCGGGCCAGCGCCGAGTACGTCCACGACGGCCCGGTCGACACTCCCGGGCTGGTGATCGGCGCGGACCTGCTCGACGCGCAGCTCGCCCAGTGGACGGCGCGGGTCGGGGCGGCCCGGTCCCAGCGGATCGGCACCGACCACTTCGGAGTGTTGCATTCCGCGGCCGTGACGCAGGTGGCGGCGGCCGTCATCGATTTCGCGCGCGTCGCGGCGGCGCGAGGTTAACCAAGGAGGATCCGTGTTCGACTCGAGAGTCTTGTACCAGGAACTGCGGGAGCACGTGGAGCGCAACGTGGCGCCGGACGACATCGCCACGGCCCGCCGCGACTTCTCCTACCTGGGGCACGCGAAGGTCTCCTTCGTCGCCCCCGACAGCGTCAAGAAGGCCGTCGCCGACGAGGTCAACGAGCTGATCGACAAGGCCGGCACGCGCCGGGACCTGCGGTTCGCCGAGACCGACTACACGCCGCGCCGGATGCGCAACGTGACCCGGGCCGAGATCGCCGAACTGGGCACCGTCATCAACGGGATCTACACCGCGGAGCCGATCCTGCGGGTGCTGTCGGAGGTGGCCGGCGAGCCGGTGCACCCCTGCCCGTACGAGCCGGAGCAGTTCGTCATCACCTGCCTGGAGAAGGACGGCGACACCCACGGCTGGCACTGGGACGACTTCACCTTCGCCCTGGTCTGGGTGGTCGAGTGCCCGCCGGTGGAGCATGGCGGCTTCGTCCAGTGCGTGCCCAACACCGTCTGGAACAAGGAGCGTCCGGAGATCAACCGGGCGCTGGTCAGCCGTCCGATCTACTCGATGGAGCTGTTCCCCGGCGACCTGTACCTGATGCGGACCAACACCACGCTGCACCGGGTAGCCCCGGTCCGCCAGGGCCGCCGCAAGATCATCAACATGGGGTACGCCTCGACGTCCGACCTGACCCGCGACTTCACCCACGAAACCATGGACCAGCTGTGGGCGACCGTGCCCGCCGGAGAGGTGTGACCATCATGTCGACTCGGAACAACATCGCCCCCCAGCACATCGTGCTCGCCTTCTCCGGCGGGCTCGACACGTCGGTGGCCCTGGTCTGGCTCAAGGAGCGGTACCGCTGCCGGCTGACCGCGTTCATCGCGGACCTCGGGCAGGGCGAGGAGCTGGACACCGCCGCCCGCAAGGCCGAGAAGCTCGGCGCCGACGAGGTGCGGGTGGTCGACCTGCGCGAGGAGTTCGCCCGCGACTACGCCTTCCCCATGTACCGGGCCAACGCCCTCTACGAGGGGCAGTACCTGATGGGGTCCTCCATCGGCCGGCCGCTGATCGCCGCCGCGCAGGTGCGGGTGGCCGAGGAGGTCGGCGCCGACGCCGTGGCGCACGGGGCCACCGGCAAGGGCAACGACCAGATCCGCTTCGAGATGACGTTCGCCGCGCTGCGCCCCGACCTCACGGTGATCAGCCCGTGGCGGGAGTGGGACCTGGCCTCCCGCAGCGACCTGCTCGCGTACGCCGGCAGGCACGGCATCGAGCTGGACCTGAGCAGCGGCGAACGGCCGTACTCCATCGACAGCAACCTGCTGCACACCTCGTACGAGGGTGAGGCGCTGGAGGACCCGGCGCAGCCCGCGCCCGAGGGGCTGCTGTTCCGGGTGCGCGACCTTCCCGACACCCCGGACGAGCCCGAGACCGTGGAGATCCACTTCCAGGGCGGCAACCCGGTCGGCGTCAACGGGACGCCCCTGTCGGCCAGCGCCGTGCTGGAGACGCTCGACGGGATCGGCCGCCGGCACGGCATCGGCCGGCTCGACATCGTGGAGAATCGGATCTTCGGCATGAAGACCCGCAACATCTACGAGGCCCCGTCGGGCAGCCTGCTCTGGCACGCCCACCGGGCGGTGGAGTCGCTGGTGCTCGACCCGGAGGTGGCGCAGCTCAAGGAGGAGCTGATGCCGAAGTACACCGCCCTGGTCTACCGGGGCCTGTGGTTCGCCCCCGAGCGGCTGATGTTGCAGACCGCCATCGACTTCAGCCAGCAGGACGTCACCGGCGACGCGATCCTGCGGGTGCACCGGGGCACCGTCCAGGTGATCGGCCGCCGCTCCCCGCACAGCCGCTACGACACCGCGTTCGCCACCTTCGAGGCGGACGACGTGTTCGACCAGCGGGACTCCTCCGGCTGGCTGCGGGTCAACACCGTCCGCTTCCGGGCCGGGCGGGCCACCGGGGCGGCGAAGCCGTGAGGATCGTCTTCTTCGGGTACGGCGAGCTCGGCGCGACCGTGCTGCGGGGCATCGCGCCGCACCACGAGGTGCTGCTGGTGCTCACCCACCGGGCCGAGTTCAGCGGGCTCGGCGAGCCCGACGTGGAGCTGGCCGCGGCGGACCTGGGACTGCCGGTGCGCTACTCGGCCACCGCTCGCGAGCCCGACCTGCACGAGCAGCTGCGCGACCTCGCACCGGAGCTCATCGTCTCCACGAACTGGCGGACCCGGGTGCCGGCGGAGGTGCTGCGCATTCCGGAACGCGGCGCGGTCAACACGCACGACGCGCTGCTGCCCGCGTACGCCGGGTTCGGCGCCGTCAACTGGGCCATCCGCAACGGCGAGGAGGAGACCGGCCTCACCGTGCACTACATGGCGGAGGAGCTGGACACCGGCCCGATCATCACCCAGGCCCGCGTGAAGATCGGCCCGCACGACACCGCCGGCCAGATCCTGGAGCGCCTCCTCGCGGAGTACGTGCCGGTCACGCTGGAGGCGTTGGAGCGGGTCGCCGAGGGGCACCGGGGCGAGCCGCAGCCGCCCGAGGGCGCGTCGTTCTACCACCGGATCGGGGTCGAGGACACCCGCATCGACTGGCGGGACAGCGCCACCACCATCTGCGACCTGGTGCGCGGCCAGTCGGACCCGTTCGTCAACGCGTGGACGACGCACCGGGGGTTCCGGCTGTGGGTCAAGGCCGCCACCCGGCCGACCCGGGCGCACGGCGGCACGCCCGGCCGGATCGTCAAGGCCGACTACGGCGGTGTGGTCGTCGCCAGCGGCGGACCGGGCGACGGCGACGACCGCGGGGTGGTGCTGCTCCAGGTCTCCACCGAGACCGGGCCACCCGTGCGCGCCATCGACTACTTCACCACCTTCGGCGAGTACCTTCACTGACACGGTGACCGGGGGCGCCGGTCATCGCGCGTACGACGATGACGGGAGAGGTCGGATGATCGGTCGACTGCACTCGGTGGTGCTGGACTGTCCGGACGCCGAGAAGTTGGCGGAGTTCTACGTCGAGCTGACCGGCCTGGAGTGGGCCGACAGCGACGGGTACTGGGTGACGTTGAAGGGCCCGGACGGGCATCCCCGCCTCTGCCTCCAGAGCGTCGCCGACTACCAGCCGCCGCAGTGGCCGGATCCGGCCTTCCCGCAGCAGGCCCACCTCGACGTGGAGGTGGACGACATCCAGGAGGCCGAGGAGGCGGTGCTGCGGCTGGGCGCCACCCGGCTGCGCGGCGGCGGCAGCCGCAACCACGGCTTCCGCGTCTACGCCGACCCGGTGGGACACCCGTTCTGCCTGGTCTGGGGTCAGGACTGACGCCATGACCAACCAGGACCGGGCAGTGGAGTTCCGCCGTACCGCCGGGGCGTTCGCCACCGGCGTCGGCATCGTCAGCAGCGTGTACGACGACATCCCGCTGGCGATGACGGTCAACTCGTTCACCACCGTCTCGCTGCACCCCACCCTGGTCCTGACCTGCCTGAAGCACCGGAGTCGACTGCTCACCCAGATCCGCGACTCCGGCATCTTCGCGGTCACCGTGCTGGCGGCGGACCAACGGGACGTCGCCCGTTGGTTCGCCGACGCCCGGCGGCCCTCCGGCGCGGCCGCGTTCGCCGGCGTCCGGGTGCACCGGGCGCCGGCCACCGGCTGCCTCGTGTTCAGCGAGGGACTGGCCTACTTCGACTGCCGCGTACGCGACCTCTCCGACCAGGGCGACCACTCGGTGGTCATCGGGGAGGCGGTGTCGTACGGCCCACTGCATCCGGCGAAGGCGCCGCTGCTCTATCTCCACGGGTCGTACCGGTCGATCGCGCCGGCGCCCCCGGCGGTGTCAGCCGCGTGAAGGCCCACCCCACCCGGCGGCGTCCGCCGCCCCGCGCCGCGCGGGCTGCGATTCGGGTACGACGACGGAGTGCAGAGGATGGCAACCAGACAAACGAGCCCCTCCCTTTCGGGACGAGCAGTGTCGCGTCATGGCCAATTCCCTTCGCCCGCGCTGCCACGGAAGGCGCTCCAAGCCATTAGGGCAAGAGCAAGCGGCAAATGGTCCAACGCCCAAGGGCGGCTCGACCGCGACTCCGCAACTCGTCCCCGCACCGGTCGCCATAACCACCTCGATCGCGGCCAACAACAGCATGGTGCGCCAGGTCGAACGACCAGTTACGAACCGGCCCGCGCCGCCCCGTGGTCATGCCCTCTGGGATTGCCCCAATTTGACGGACAGTGACCATAGAATACGTCTGCCACAGCACCACCGACCTGTTGCCGCGGTGGACGTGGGCCCATCGGCCAGACCCAGCGCATACGCCTCCACCAGGAGTTGTGCGCTTCCTCCGCACCGTCGAACGGGCGGACCAGGACCGAACTGGAACCACATATCAGGTACGCAGCGTCGGTTTGCCAGGCGCAGTCTCACCGACCTGAAAGCAGTTGTTACCGCCTGGATCGCGGCACGGAACGCCGCCTCAAGCCCTCTACCTGCACCGGGGCAGCAGACGACATCCTCGAAACCGCTTTCGCGCCCCACGAACGATTTAACAACTTTCAACACCAGGCACGATTGAATTGACAGTAGTTGATTCTCGTGGCAGGCTCAGGGCATCCCTTCGAACAGAACGGAGCTTCAATGCGCGCGATTCGAAAGATCCTCGCTGCCACCGCCGTCACCGGCGCGACCGCGGTGTCCATGCTGGTGGGTGCGGCCCCCGCGTCCGCCGACGCTGGAGCCAACGCAGTCGGCTGGTACACGGGTTACGGCTCGGGATCCTCCGCCTCGCTCGCCATCTGGTCGGCAGAGAACGACGCCAAGTGGAAGGCCCAGATGGGCGGCTTCAACACCTACCTCGACTGCCGCACGACCTACAGCAGCAGCACGAAGGTCAGCGACTACTACTACACCGCCAACGTGCAGCTGTACTGCTACACCTTCAACTGAGCCACCGCTCGCCGATAGCCGGAAGGAGTTCGTCGGGCACCACCAGGCGCACTCCTTCCGGTCGTCGGCGATCTGCCCGGGGCGCGGAGGACGTACCAGCTCGCCCGCAAGACGCACAACGTCGCCGCGGTGCGTTCACTGGTCGACCGACACTCCGCTCCGCGGGCCGCTTTCCTCGCCGCCACCCCAACAAGATCGTTATCTGGTTCGACGAGTCGTGCCGTCGAGCAGCGCGAAACAGCCGCCCATGCGGTCAACCACTGAGCACGCGTCAGTGCGGGTTCGTGACACTGCAGACGCGCATCCCATCGTTCATCCTTGGCGGGGACACTGACCTGCACGAACAGCCCCACTCATGCGGTCCGAGGTCATTGCACGTGTTTCGCACACGGCTGCAAACGGCGGCTTCAGGTGGCATCCGGCTGCACAGGTCGATCGATCGACGTACGGACGTATCCGCTGCTCAGATGGCGCTTTGGCTGATCTTCGAGGTGCCCCCGGCAGGATTCGAACCTGCGACACACGGTTTAGGAAACCGATGCTCTATCCCCTGAGCTACGAGGGCGCGAGGGCCTAGTCTAGCGACCCAGGCGTTCACCTGGGGTGGCAGGGTGTCCCGCACCGGGTTTGATGGAGACATCGAAACCTGGGAGGAACACCAGCGATGCCTGCACCGAAGAAGTACTCCG